>CAZERV010000012.1:0-41951 GCA_964514815.1 uncultured Spirochaetaceae bacterium
CTAGCGCGCTCGGTTCGGGTCCGAGAGGCCGGGAGTTCGAGTCTCCCCAGCCCGATTCATCCACAAGTCTTTTTATTCCAGTTTATAACTATGGGGGCCGAAGGGGATATTAGGTCTCACTAATGTTTGAATATGGTCAACTTTTTCTACTGATGTTTTTCCTGCTGACGGGTATGCTGTTCGGAAACGATTATACCTATACCTTGAAAAAGGGTGAGACCCTGTACCGCATTTCCAGGAAATACAATATCCCGGTCAATATTCTGCAGGAGATAAATCAGATAAAAGACCCTTCTCAAATCAGGGAAGGCACCAGGATCCTGATTCCTTCCCTCTATACGGTAAAAAAGGGAGATACCCTGTACAGTATTTCCAGGCACTATGGTATTCCCCTGGAGGCCCTTTTAAAGGCCAATAAGATCACCGATGTTACTTCCCTGGCGATAGGGAAAAAACTCTATATTCCCTTTCCGGAATCAGGGGGAAACCACGAGCAGGTCGTGAAAACCCGGCCGGCCGGCAGCTCCCCGGGCCGGGAGAGAGCAGCCTTACCCGCAGGTGAAGCGTTCCCCGGGGATGAAGAGGGCACAGGAGGCGATGCCGCTAAAGCCGCTCGATCCGGGCCAGTCGCTGATACCGCAGAGCTCTTATGGCCCCATCCGGGTAGGCAGGAGAGCTTGAAGGGAAAAATATCAGGTATTGTAATACATGGAAAAGCCGGAGATAAAATCGTTTCTGTTTCCTCGGGCAGGGTTATCTGGGCAGGACCTTACCGGGGTTTTGGCCGGGTTGTTTTTATAAAATCTGAAAGTAAATATATTTATGTTTATGCCGGCAATGAAAAGACTCTGGTCGATGTGGGCGATTCAGTAGCCCGGGGCACTGAGATCGGCAGATTAGGAAAAAATGCTCATGAAGGAGTGCCTCAACTCATATTCCTGGTTTATCATCGCGGAAAACCCATTGATCCGAACCTGGCTCCCAGGAGCTAATTTAGTATTTAAGTCATTACCCCGGATCGCGGAGGCCGATTTAGAAACTTTGCACATTCATTTTGAAATGCTATAGTACTTTAACAGAGGGTGTGAGTGTACAAAGAACCTGAAACTGAAAAATTCTATGACAGGTATGGAGAAACACACGAATATCACGAAAATATCGAAGAGGAAACTAAAGCATCTTTCGACACGGACCCATTGGCGCTGTATCTTAAGCAAATCTCCCGTTACCAGCTCCTCAGGCTGGAACAGGAGCAGGAGATAGGGAAAAATATAGAGAAAGCTCGTAACAAACTCGAAGCTCTTAAGAATAAGAATAAAAACCCAGCACTCACCGAGGCGGAGTACCAAAAACAAAAGAAGCTCTTGGAGCAGAGATTAAAAGCCTTGAAAAATAGAATGATCAACTCCAATCTGAGGCTGGTAGTATCGATCGCCAAAAATTATCAATACCGGGGCCTTTCCCTGCTGGACCTCATCGATGAAGGCAATATCGGGCTTATCGAAGCTGTGGAGAGATTTGACTATAAAAGAGGCTGCCGGTTTACCACCTACGGCACCTGGTGGATCCGCCAGGCTGTCATTAAATCCCTTGCCGACAAGGGCCGGGTTATCCGGATACCGATTCATATGCTGAATACCATTAAGAAATGTTACTATGTCGCCAAACACCTGACTCAGGAATTAGGACGGGACCCTTCGAATGAAGAGCTGGCTGGGTATATGAATCTACATCCGGCCAAGGTAAAAGAAATATTAAAGCTCTCCCAGGAAACAGCTTCTTTAGATACTTCCGTGGACGATGAAAATGTTAGCAAGCTTTCGGATCTCATCAAGGATGATTCGGCCGTTGAGCCTTTTGTGGTGGTGTTTACGATGACCCTCCAGGATACTATTGAAAAGGTTTTGAATAAGTTGAGCAGACGAGAAATGAAGATAATCAAGCTTCGCTTCGGCCTGACCGGTGAGGGCCCCTATACCCTGGAAGAGACGGGAAAAACTCTGGGCATAACCAGGGAGAGGGTGCGGCAGATCCAGGAAAAGGCTATTTCCAAGTTGAGGAATTTCAAGCTCATTAAAGAATTAAGAGATTTTATGGACAGCAATTAAAGCATGAGAGCCGTATTTTCCGCCCCAAACGGGATTGGCGGAGAATTGATCCCGCCGGCCGATAAATCCATTACCCATAGAGCTCTCATGCTCGGTGCAGTCTCCGGGGGAGTGTGCCGGGTGAGCAATCCGTTGGCCACGGGTGACTGTCTTTCCACCGCAGGCTGCCTGCGGTCATTGGGAGTCTCAATATCGGAGGAGAGAGAAGGGGAGAAAAGGATCTTGAGGATCGAAGGAATCGGGATTCGGGGTTTCCGGGAACCGCAGGATGTTCTTGACGCCGGCAATTCAGGAACAACCATGCGTCTGCTGGCCGGCCTGCTGGCCGGCCTACCTATTTATGCAGTGATGAGCGGCGACCATTCCCTCTTATCCAGGCCCATGCTGCGAATCGTGGATCCCTTACAGGCCATGGGAGCCCAGGTTTTCGGGCGCAATTACGGCAGGTATGCCCCACTGGTCTTCTTGCCGGGCAATGGGACTTTAAGGGCGCTTCGTTATGAGCTTGGCGTTCCCAGCGCCCAGGTAAAGAGCGCTCTTCTATTCGCTGCCCTGCGCAGCACTGAGACCTCCGTTCTGACCGGTAAGCTTGACTCCAGGGATCACACGGAGAGATTATTTGCCTATTTAAAGCTTCCCCTGGAAATTGAAAATGAACGGCTGGCTCTTAAGCCCGTATCCGGGATTCCGCCTTTCGATATTGAAATTCCCGGGGATATCTCTTCCGCCGCTTTTTTTATCACCGCCGCCCTGATTTCCGGTCGGGAATTATGGGTGCATAATTGCGGAATCAATCCCACCCGGATGGGTTTCATTGAGATTGTCCGTAAGATGGGCGCAGGGATTGAGGTGGTAGAGGAAGCGCTTGCCGGCAACGAACCGGTTGGCAGTATTCATGTAAAGCCGGGTACTTTAAAAGGAGTCTCTCTCTCAGGCTCTCAAATCGGTTCCTCGATTGATGAAGTTCCTCTGCTCGCTGTTCTGGGCGTCTTCGCCCGGGGTTTCACAAAGGTGTGTGGGGCAGGCGAGCTCCGGACTAAGGAAAGTGACCGGATTGATGCCGTCGCCGGTCTCATCACCGCACTGGGAGGGGTTATTAGGGTCTATGAGGACGGTTTCAGCATTGAAGGGCCTCAATCCCTTTCGAAAGGTGCGGTTTATTCCGGTAATGATCACCGAATTGCCATGGCCGGGGCGGTACTCAGTGCCGGAATAAAGGGTGAAATCGAGGTTCGCGGCTTCGAGGCTGCCTCCGTTTCCTATCCCAATTTTATCGACGATTTTAAAGACCTGGGTGGAAATGTGGAATGACGGCGCCTCTTCATTTTACATTCGGCGGCCGGGTCTCGAAGGTAACTTTTAAGAAAGATTTGGACTTTTCGCTGTTCGGGGACGAAAACGCCGTTCTAACCGTTTTTGACAAAAACACCTTTTCCCTTTTCGGCGCGGGAGCGAAAAATCCGGTAGTTTTAAAACCGGGGGAGCGGAGCAAATGCTGGCGGAGTTTGGAAAGGGTCATTCGGGCCGCAGTCGGGACGGGACTGGGAAGAGACGGGCTGATCATCGGGGTAGGCGGCGGGATGGTCTGTGACCTGGCCGCCTTTAGTGCCTCCGTCTACATGCGCGGGTGCCGGAGTATTCTTGTCCCGACCAGCCTGCTGGCCATGGTCGATGCCTCCATCGGGGGGAAGACAGGTTTTAATTTCCTGGGCTACAAGAACATGATAGGCACCTTTTACCCGGCAGAGCTTGTAGTCATGAGTCTCGAAGCCTTAAAAACATTGCCTGAAAGAGAGTACAAGGCCGGCCTGGCCGAGGTTATTAAGACGGCCATGCTGGGAGATGCCGGGTTGTTCAAACTGCTGGCCGTTAATAGGAAAGAGGTCCTGGCCAGGGACCCGGACTTGCTGGAAGAGATAATTCACCGCAGTATATCCGTAAAGGCCGGCATTGTGGAAGAAGATTTCAGGGAGCGAGGAAAGCGGGCCATCCTCAACCTGGGTCACACTTTCGCCCATGCTCTTGAGGCGGTAACGGGTCTGGAAGTCTGGAATCATGGAGAAGCCGTGGCCTGGGGACTGGCCAGGGCTCTAGAATTAGGGGTAAGAATCGGGGTAACCGGAAAAGATTACGCCGATTCCGTCATTAAGCTCCTGGCTGATTATGAGTTCCGGCTTGAAGCGGGGAGCGTTATCGGCGGCAACCGGAGAAACAACCTCATGCCTTTAAAAACCTCTGCGATTATAAGGGCCATGTATGCCGATAAAAAGAAACGGGAAGGGAAGCTGCGCCTGGTACTGCAGAGGGGAATTTGCGAAACTTGCATTGAATTCGTCGGTGATAAGCTGGTGGCGGAGGTCCTCAGGAAGGAAATGCGATGAGAATTCGGAGAGAGGTTTATGAAAAACACGTAAAAAGCTTCAGCCCCGGGAAGGTCATCTTCGAAGAGGGAGACCCCGGAAGCGAGGTATATGTAATTATTCAGGGCGAGGTGGAAATCCGTAAGCGTACCTCGGCCAATACGGCAAAGACCCTGGTTGTTTTTCATAAAGGAGACATCTTCGGGGAGATGGCTCTTATCGATAAGAAACCCCGTTCCGCTTCGGCAATCGTTACCAGGACGACACAAGTACTGGTCATGAATGAGGCGCTCTTGGATTCGATGATCGAAACGAACCCGGATTTCGCCAAAAAGATTATCAGGATGCTGGTGGAAAGGGTAAGAAAAACAAACTCTATGATTCAAACGATTATTATGACCAATCGCCAGAATCAAATCATGAACGGGTTGGTCCAGTATGCAAAAGAAAACGGAATCTCCACATTTAAAGGCTACCGGGTGAATATTGGACGCTTTGTCGGTTGGGCCCAGGATCACCTGGGCATCAAAGGCACGGATATTCTTAGCACAGTCTCGAGTTTTTTAAAAAAAGGACTGGTCAATCATTCCGCGCTGGGCAAAGAGGAGATTCTTGTCGACCTGACGAGGAGGTTATGATCCGCAGTGTTGCCGTCATGGTCTTCCACAATAATGCCCAAGACGTACTCTTCGGATTTACCCAGTATAACCTGTACCGTTCTACCCCTTCCCCCGTATGGCAGACAAGATACGGACACAACGCAAATGCTTTTTGTCTCAAATTAATGGACCGTGTAAAGGAGAAGCGAGAGAAAATCGTTATTACCAAGCGAGGAAAGCCGGTTGCTCAACTTGTCCCCATCGATGAGGAGGAACCGGAGTCGTTGTTTGGTTATCTCCATGGCTTGGTGTCCAGCGAGACAGATATTGTCAATCCTGTTGATGTAGAGTGGGAAGCAGAGAGCCGTGGTTTCTAAAACGCTCCTACTGCTTGATACTCATGCCTGGGTCTGGCTGATGGAGGGTAGTTCTCGCCTGTCTAATTCAAAAGCACTCCCACGGGTTGAACAGGCGGCGCATTACAACGTGATCCGGCCGATCGGCTTATTACCAGTACAGCCCGGCGCCACGCGGCAGTGGTCGTAACGAGGGACCAGCGGATTATCGACTACGGAAACTCCGGCTTCGTAAAAGTTCTGTCTATTTGAATACGCTGGATGGAGATCGGGTAGAACCCAAATATCACAAAGATCATTTTTCACATAAAGCCGGAAAGCTTGCGGTACAGAGAATTGATCTGTTTGAGATCGGAGGGGGGCAAAATCCCTTCCGGCTCGTCTGCCAGGGCTTCCAGGCTGGCCAGGCTCTCGGAAGCAGCCGTAGAGAACCTGCTCACTCCTTTGAACCAGTAATTCCCTTCCCCATCGGTGAAGAGAGCCACAAAACCCAGCTTCCTGCTCTTTTTTTTAAGCCGGCAGAGCTTCAAGAGATTTTGTATTTGCCGCTTGAGCTTGTCTCCGTTCCGGCTCAAATTAAAAGAGCTTCCGGGCAGCCTTTGCACTATGCCTTCCTCCGGGTTGATTTTCGGGACCAGGTATAGAATCCTTTTCAAACGCTCGCCGCTCAAGATCTCATAATCACCGTAGAGTATCTTGCCCCTCAGTTTTTTATAATTCGGCAGCAGGGCCCAATCGGTCTCTTCCATAAGGGGTCGGACCCGATCCCAGGGCAGGAGGACCGTTTTCCGCCGGCCCTTTTCCAGGGAAATGCTGAATATTTCCCGGCCTATCTTTATGCTGCTGGTGAAATTCCGTTTCTTCTCTTTTAGCGCCTCTTTCAAGGGCTCCGCCACAAGGTTTTGATGGATGAAAGGGGATATTTTTTGCAGCCACTCTCTCTTAAGGGGCGACACGGAGCGGGCATACATCCTGGTGGTCCTGACGATTTCTCCGGCCACTATGTAGCGGGGGTTCTCCCGGAACATGACCGACCCGGGATGAATCTGAATTTTTCCCGCGGTAAGGGACTTGTAAATGTTCCGTTCGGACCTGGCACAGACGAATTGAATGTGTCCCCGGGCGATCGCACAGAGGTAGTCTTCCATGCTCCCCCCCGAGCTTAAAGGGACACCCATCTCTCCGATCATCTCTTCCAGTTGCAGCTTGATATTATAAATCTCACTCATGGTTTTAAGGTCGAGAAAGTACTGCTCACAAAAAGCTTCTTTATTCCTCTTCCCGGAAAAACTGCGGAATAACCCCAGGTAGGAGACGAAATCACCCTGGGCATGCCTGAAAGAGTGTTGGGCTTTACGGGCCTCGAGCTCCTCTCCAGGCGGGAACAGAAAGGGGGATCGGGTGGAAAGGAAACTGGCGGCGATCAATACTTCGTCGAGAACCTGGGGATAATGCAGGATAGCTTCCACAATGATGCGCGAAAGCCTGGGCAGGAGGGGAAAGATGACCATCTGTTTCCCGATGGAGGTCAATTCGTTCCGCTCATTCAGCGCATCGAGCAGCCTCAGTGTTTCAACGGCGCCGATGATTCCTTCCCGGCCCGGTGGAGATAGAAAGTCGAACTTCTCGAAATCCCGGATGCCCAGCTCCGCCATCCGCAGGACGACTTCGGAGAGGTCGGTGCGGTAGATCTCTTCCGTGGTATAGAGGGGTCTCATCTCGTAATCTTCGCGAGTATAGAGCCGGTAGCAGACTCCGGGCCGGGTCCTGCCGGCCCTTCCTTTTCTTTGGTTCGAAGAGGCCCTGGAGATCGGGACTTCTATCAGGGAGGAAGTGAAATTCCTGGGATTGTAGAAATTCAGTTTTGCCAGCCCCGGGTCGATTATGCAGGTAATACCGTCGATGGTGACGCTGGTTTCCGCAATATTGGTAGCCACTACGACCTTGCTCCTGTTCGGGTAATCCAGGAAGACCTTCTCCTGCTCCCCGGTAGAGAGACTGGAATAGAGGGGTAAAATCTGCAGTCTCCCGCCGATCGGAAGGGCCTGAAGCTGCTTTATGCAGTTCTTGATGGCGTTTTCTCCGGGGAGAAAGATGAGAACATCACCCGGCCGGTTATTTTTATGAAGCCGCATCACGATCTCGTCGATCTTCTGCATCAATGCATCTTCATTGTTCTCCGGCCGGGGAGGCTCATAGAAAACCTCAACCGGGTAGGGCATGGAGTCGATTTTCACGATCGGACAACCGTCAAAGTATTCGGAAAAGACTTCCGCATTAATAGTGGCCGAAGAGACGATAACCTTAAACTCCGGTCTTTCTTCCAGGACTTTTTTTAAAAGCCCGAGGATAAAATCGATATTCAGGCTGCGTTCATGGGCTTCATCTACGATGATCAGGCCGTATCTGGAAAGAGAATAGTCCCCTTTTATTTCCTGGAGCAGGATACCGTCGGTCATGATCTTTATCCTGGTCCTCTGATCGGTACAGTCCTCAAAGCGCATTTTATAGCCTATCGTGTCGGGGATGTTTTTCCCCATCTGCCCGGCGATAAACTCGGACACCGAGACGGCGGCGATCCTCCTCGGCTGGGTCACTCCGATCATCAGCGAACCCGCATAACCCGCCTGAAGAAGAATCTGGGGAATCTGGGTTGTTTTACCGGACCCGGTAGGGCTCTCCACAACGATCACCTGTTGATCGGCCAGGGCCTTGAGAATTCGTTCCTTCTGTTTATAAACCGGTAAATCGATAGGACGCATAATTCATAATAACACGAGCATCGACATCTTGTCTGCCTCTATCTCCCGTGTTAATGTATTAGGATGGGGGATAAGGTGGTCAATCCGAAAAGACAATTATTCGGGACCGAAAATGCCTTAAATGAGCTCCGGCATTTTATCTCAAAGATCCCTTTTAACTCTCCGCAGCAGATTTATGCCAGGATCCGGGGAAAAGACTACATCGGCCAGGAGAGAGCGGTAAAGGCGGCTTCCCTCTGGGCCTACCGACACCTGTCCAGGTTACGGAAGATTTATCTGAAAGGGATCAACCGGGAGCTATTGCCCCCAAAGACAAACATGCTCTTCGTCGGGCCTACGGGCTGCGGAAAGACTTATCTGATCGATATCCTCTTTCAGGAGATCCTGAAGCTGCCCACCGTGATTGTGGACATGACCGGCTTTTCGGAAACAGGTTATGTGGGGCAGGATGTTTCTTCGATTTTAACCCGCCTCTTCTATGCGGCCGAGCTGAATCCGGTCCTGGCGGCCTGCGGAGTAATCTGCCTCGATGAGTTTGACAAGCTGGCCTCCGGGCAAAACAACGCTGTTTTTGCCGGCGCCGGCACCACAAAAGATGTTTCCGGTTTGGGGGTGCAGAGGGAGCTTCTGAAGATGCTGGAGAAGGCGGAGATACCTTTTCCCCTGGAGCTGTCTCATTCGGACTATGCGCCTAAAGCGACTATCTCTACTCAGGATATTGTATATGCGGCCTGCGGGACTTTTTCCGGCTTAAAGGGTCTTATCGAAACTTCCAATTCGGAGCATATTGGTTTCGGCCGGACCCCGTTTTCCGGAAACCGGGATAAAATCGCGGTGAGCTATACGGAAGAGGACGTAGATCTGGTCAGGAATTTCCGCAATTACGGCTTCTTACCGGAATTGATCGGCCGCTTTTCCAGGGTACTTCCTTTTCAGGCCTTGAGCTCCGAACAGCTTAAATCAATCATGAAAGAACGCGTCTTGAAACAGTATCAGAACGAATTTTTACTGGACGGTATCACCCTCGTAGTCCAGGAAGAAGTGCTGGACATGATCGTCTCGAGGAGCCTGAAGAGGGAAACCGGAGCCAGGGGAATTGATGCCTCCTTCAACCAGCACCTGGAGGACGCGGCTTTTGAGACCTATTCCAGGCCGGGGGTGAAGAGAGTGGTGCTCAACTTGAAGAACGGCAAGGTTGTGTTTGGAATATCCTGAACAGCACGCAGGGAAAGAGATCCTGGATATTGTCCGCCGGCAGGTTTCCCTTGGGTCCCGCTATCCCGGCTCGAGGGCTCATGCTTCTCTCATAAATATATTAATTGATGAGCTTCGTTCTCATGCGGACCGGGTATGGCGGCAAGACTTTTCCGTAACCCTCAGGGGAAGGAAGGCGGACTGTGCCAATCTGATCGGTCTTTTTAAGGCGAGGAGGCTGAAGGCCGAAGGTCGAAGGCCGCAGGTACCCGTCGATAGCGGCCCGGGAGTCCTGCTTTTGGGCACCCATTTCGATACCCGTCTGACAGCCGACAGGCAAAGCGGACCTGAAAAGCGCGAAGTGCCCATTCCCGGTGCTAATGACGGGGGCTCCGGGACTGCCGTTCTGATTTACCTGCTGCGGTTCCTCCGGGCCTCTTCATTGAGCCGGGACGTGATGGTCGTTTTCTTTGATGCGGAAGATGTCGGAGACATCGACGGCTATCCTTTTTCCCTGGGGGCCAGGCTTTTTGTGCGGGATCCGATGCCATTTCTGCCGGAGGAAGTCCTGGTCCTCGATATGGTGGGCGGAAAGAATATGATCCTGGATAGGGATGCGCATGCTCTGACTCATCCGCCCAGCCTGCGATTTACCGAAACTATTTTCAAACTGGGCAGGGATCTGGACTTTGCTCCTTTCAAAAAGGGGAAAGCCAACCGGCTAAAATATATCGTCTGTGATCATCATCCGTTCCTGGCGATGGGAGTACCGAGCTGCATTTTAATTGACCTCGATTATCCGGAGTGGCACACTCATCAGGACCTGCCGGAGGCTATGTCCGAAGCTTCGCTGTTCATGACTGCAGAAGTTTTAAAGCAATATCTATCAGGCTCTCAATAGTGAGGCTTTCGTAGCTTTTTCGGGTCTTCAGATCTTTGAGGGTGACTTTTCCTTCGGCCCGCTCCTCCTCTCCGCAGATTAAGGCCAGCGAGATGGCCCGCTTTTCGGCATAGTTAAATTGGGCGGCCAGCTTTTTTCCGGATGGAAAAATATCCACCGAAAGCCCTGCCTCCCTTAACTTGATGGCGTACTTATGGTAAAGGCTCAAAAGGGGATCATCCAGAAACAGGATAATCAGATCCGGACCCTTTTCATACTCTTCAGCCAGGCCGAGCTCACCCAGGGCGGCCACGAGGCGGTCCAGGCCGACAGAGGAGCCCACCCCCGGAAGCTTTTCACGTGTATACAGGGAGGCCAGATCATTATAGCGGCCGCCTGAACAGACAGAGCCGATATCGGGAAGGTCCGCCAGGAAGGTCTCGAATACGATTCCAGTATAGTAGTCGAGACCCCGGGTAACGGAGGGGTCGAAGCGGAAAAAATCCTTTAATCCGCATTCCGTGATGCATTTGTCGATCCGGAAGAGTCTCTTGACTGCCTCGCTGTCGGGGTCTACGGCGGCTGCCAGTTTTTTTAAAGTAGCCTCATTGGTATCTTCCATTTCAATAAAGGAGAGTATTTTTTCCGCCGCCGGCCGGCTGTCGATTTCCGACAAAAGATCCAGTACTTTTTCCCGGCCGATCCTTTTAAGCTTGTCGATGGTGCGGAGGATACGCCCGGATTTCTTCCGGAGACCGAGTTTTTCCAAATACTGATTGAATACCTGCCGCTCCGAGAGATGGATCTTGAATTTATTGATTCCCAGAGCCGTAAAACAGTTCTGCATGACCAGGAGAATTTCAAAATCGGTCGAAGCCGCATCGACGCCGACAATATCGAAATCAATCTGGGTAAACTCACGGTAGCGACCGCGCTGGGTATTCTCACCCCGCCAGACCTTGCCGATTTGATAGCGCCTGAAGGGCAGGTAAAGCTCGTGCAGATGGCTGGCCATGAAGCGGGCAAAAGGCACAGTCAGGTCAAACCGCAGGGCAATGTCTCTCCGGCCGTGATCGAGAAAACGGTAGACCTGTTTATCGGTTTCTCCGCCTCCCTTTCCCAGGAGAATTTCCGCGTATTCGAGCACCGGGGTATCGATGGGCACGAAGCCGAAGCTCTTGAATACCTGTTCCAGCGTATTCTGGATTCTTTCCCGAAAAAGCTCTCTGGCGGGCAAGGAATCTCGAAACCCGCGCAGAACTCTCGGGTCGATCAAATCGCTCATGACCCTGAATCTACCGCCGGATGGCGAAGGATGTCAACCCTCGGCCTTTACGGACCACTTGACTTAAGGAAGCGGACTGTTAAAATGGTACAAAATTCGTTCGGATCCGGAAAGATTATTGCTCGTTCGTTATGGAACCACCGAGAGTGGAAAGATAGTAAAAAAAGCATTTATATATACCGCCGAAGAACATCGAATCGGTTCGAAAAGCATCGATCCGGACGCCAGGCGGGCCATCGGCCGCCTGGAGAAGGCCGGGTATCGGGCCTTTATTGTCGGCGGAGCCGTGCGCGATCTGCTTACCGGCCGGAGACCGAAAGATTTTGATATTGCCACCAATGCCCTGCCGAAAGAGATCCGTAAAGTCTTTTCCAACTCCAGAATCATCGGCAGAAGGTTCAAACTTGTACACCTCTACATTCACAGAAACGGAAAGAATAGGATTATCGAGGTCTCCACATTTCGCTCCAAGGAGATAGGAAACAGCAATAACATTTATGGACCGATAGAAGAAGATGCGAGGAGGAGGGATTTCACCCTTAATGCTCTTTTTTACTGTCCGTTCAGGCAAATCGTTATCGATTATGTAAACGGCTATAATGATATTAAAGCGAAGCAAATTCGCACCCTCCGCCCGGTGGCAGTCTCATTCCAGGAAGATCCGGTCAGAATGATCAGGGGCGTAAAATATGCCGCCCTGACGGGTTTCCGCCTTCCTTTTTCAATTGCCAATATCATAAGGCGCTACAGGAGGAAGCTGTCCGGCTGTTCTCCGGATAGAATTACCGAGGAAGTATATAAAATACTTAAAAGCGGCTGCTCTGCCTCGATAATGCTTGAAATTTTCAGGCTCAGACTGCTGGAGGTGATGCTTCCGGCGCTGAATGATTTTCTGAAGACCGGCTGCAAATCTGTTTTCAGGAGCCTGAATTTACTGGATAAACGCATTGAGGAAAATCCCGGTTTAAATATCAGGAAGGGGGAAATGCTGGCCTACCTGTTCAAAGACATGTTCGTAGACTGGTACGAAAAAATTCACACAGAAGACCCTCTCTCTGCGACTCATCAATTCCTTCGCTCCTCTTCTTATCCTCTCAAACCTTCCAAACAGGATCTAAACCGCGCTGCTGCCATTCTTTTAGGGCTGTGATCAGGGAAAATCCGGCATTGAGATTATTTCAGGAACTCAATTCTATTTAAAAGGTTATCCGCCTTATCTCCATAAGCATCGGAATCGATTTCCCTGGCCTGCTTGAGATACTTCTCGGCGAGCTCGTACCGTTTGTTGGCAAAAGCATTGACTCCCAACGCATAGTAGATCAGTCCCGGATCTTTGCCCAATTCCAGGGCCTGCCTGTAGTATTCATCCGCTTTCTGAAATTCTTTTCGATCATAGCTGATCAGTCCCAGGTAGTAGTAGGGGATATGATTGTCTGTCCTCAGCTCCAGGGCCCTCTTGAGACCTTCTTCAGCTTCTGAAAGTTTTTTAGCACTGTAATGTTCGATTCCTTCCTGTACCAACTCATTGAAGTTCTTTAGACTGTAGATATAATTTTCAAACTTTTTTTGTAAGTCCTCTTCTTTTATCCAGGAAAAAGCCTTTTCCTTTACGACCCGGGAGGATTCCGGGAGGGAATGGCTCTTATCAAGGGCCGCTATGGAATCCCAGATAATCCGGTTCAGGCGCCTATCAGGGCCATTCATTAAAAAATGAACCAGGCCCCAGGCTGAAGGATAGAACGTTTCCAGGTTTTCATAGGCCGTGACTTTATCGATGGTCAGTATTCCCACAATTTTTGAATCCGAATTTTTTAAAATTTTCTTTAGATTGTCCAGCCAGACCAGGTTGGCCCGCCACTTAAAGGAATCGGCATCGGGATCGTAGAGGGAATATTCCAGGTAGGCGGCTATCCCTTCCTCGAGCCAGAGGGGGGCATTGGGAATAAAGGCATTGAAATACTGGATGAAACCGTAATGGACCAGGGAAGCATCGAACTCTTCCTCAGTGCGTTTGAAGGCAACCAGCTCACTTCGGCCCGGGTCTGAATACGATATAAAGACGAAATCCTCCCTGGTTTCGGAAATCAGGGGTTCAAGATACCGGTCGAACTCTCTTTTTTCTTTAAAAACTTTGACATTCAGCCTGGCCGGCAGCTCGGTGAGATCATAATGAAAAAGATCATTATAAAGTTTTAAGGCTGCCTCCATCTTTTGGGAGACCATCCGGGCCTGTGATTCGCTTTCGTTCGAATAAGCGATGTAATGGGCAGAAGAAAATCTGAAATCAGCTTGATTCTCACCGAAGCCCGCGAAAGCAGCCAAAAAAATGGCAAGACCGAACAGGATCGTCTTCCCTTTGCGACCTTCTGCCGCAAAGGACTTCAATGTTGTTGGTTTAACCCTTTTGGATAAGAAAACTAGATTTTTCAGGATTATTAGCATATTTTCTCCAGGGGTAATCATAATCGGAGGCAAGGGCCCTGTCAAACACTTTACTTTTTTGAAGTTTTTCTTTTCGGCGCCTTTTCCAGTAATAAGCTTATGGACTTATAAGAGGGAATATTCTCCATTACGATTTTGATCGAGGTCGTCATAGGAACGGCCAATAAAACTCCCGGTGCTCCCCAGAGCCAGCCCCAAAAAAGCAGGGATAAGAAAACAACCAGGATGGAGAGGTTCAGTCTTTCCCCCATTACTTTCGGCTCCAGCAGAGAACCGATGGCATTCTGAATAATGATTAAAACAAAGGCTATCCAAAGGGGTTTTGTAAAGGCCCCGAATTGAACAAGGGCGATCAGGGAAGGTATAATCACGGCAATGATAGACCCGACGTAGGGGATATAATTCAGGATAAAGGTGAGGAAGCCGAACAGTATTGCAAATTCCACCCTGAAGAGAAATAGGCAGAGGCCGCTCACCGTCCCAACGATCAAGCTCATGAACGTTTTTACGCCGAGATAATTTCCGAGGCCGCCGTCAATATGTTTTAAGATCATGGCGATTCTTTTTCCCCGTTCTCTCGGAAAGCTGCGCAGGAGCTTGCGGATCAAACTGTACTTGCCGAAGAGGATGAGGATGGAGAATAAAAAAACGACAAAAAAATCGGTTATAAAACCGGCAATCGAGCCGACGGCCGAGAGAATGATGGAGCCCACCGGAATGCTTTTCAGCTCATCCAGAAGATTGGCCGTGCCTATGCTATCCGTTATGAATTGAATCCTGGTCAAGGTATCGCGGAGCATCTTCATGAATCTCTGTTGGTACTTTGGGAACGCCCTGGCGAAATCCAGCGTGCTCTGATAGATTATTATTCCGACCCCGGTGAAAATGCTCAAAAAAAGCACGGCCGTGATAAATACGGCCAGCCAGAGAGGTACTCCTATACGCTTTAAAAGTGCGACCAGGGGGTCCATGATGTAAGCCAGCAGGGCGGCGATCAGAATGGTAATGATTATCGACTGGGCGAACTGCAGAATAAAACCGGCGATAAAGAGGACTATCAGGCTGAGCAGGAAATTGGTTGTAATCAGTCTATCCATGTTTTCTGGTCACTTTCCCGATGGTCAGATCGACTTCTTTTAAATTCAACCCGGTGAACTGCTCTATGCTTTCAATAATATATTTCTGCAGTTGATAGAGTGCCCCGGCGATCTGGTTGCCGTAGGGCACATCCAGGATTATCTCCAGACTGTACTCAATGGCATCTCCAGAGACCACGATTTTTTCCGCTTTCAGTGACTCATCAAACTCCTGAATACAGTGCAGCACCATCTGGGAGAGAGCCGCTTCAGAGATGGTGACTTTTCCCCTTTTGCCGTATTCCGGACGGACGACTGTTTTTTCGAATATGTTTCCCTTTTTATAGGGACGGAATCTACGCCGGAAAAAAATCTTAACAGAATCAAAGAAGATATGGGGATAATTTCTTTTCACTTCGACAGCCGGCACTGGGATAATGTGTTTTCCGTGAGAATTTCTGGACCTGGTGGCTGCCCGGATTTCCTCCCGGGTAGCGATCTCTTCTATTTGTACGATCTTAGACGGTTGGGGCAGTCTCAATTTTGAGGCTATCTTTCTGACCAGTTTTTCCGAGGTCCCGATAATCAGAATCCGCTTGAACTCTTCCTTGTTAAGAGCGTGCTGGACGTTTTCGAGGTGGGCCGGATCTGTGAACAGGGCAGTTCTTATAGCCGCCAGTATCCCTTTCTCTTTTTTTGCCGATTGGCCGGCCAATATTTTTTGGTCTTTGATCAATAATCCGTCATCAATGATCAGCTCTATCCCATATTTTTCAGCGATGAGTTGGGCTCTGAAACTTTTGCCGGTTCCGCTTTTACCTACCAGGGTGAATACTCTCACTCCTTTAAAAAGCCAGATCAGATGATGAAGCATACTCTTTATCCTGGCCATAATCTTCTCTTAAAGCCCCTCGCTGCTGTACCTGTGCACTGCCTTCATGGCTTCCCGCGCGGCGCCTTCTCCCAGTCGGGAATCTATTATCGACCGGCTCTCCTCCGGGAGCGGAGCAATCAGAGAAGAAATGCCCAACTCGGCTTCCATCTCCCGGTAGCTGAAGCAGGCGGAGTGGAGAAGGTAATGGTCCAGCCTGGAACTTCCTCCGTATTTTCTGTCACCGGTCAGAGGATGCTCGTGGATGGACGACTGAACGCGAATTTGATGGGTCCTGCCGGTGAACAGCCGGAAGAGAGCCAGGGTAAATCCATCGGCGCTTTGCAGGGGAATGAGCAACGTTTCAGCATAGCCTCCTGTTTCGGCCCGGGCTTTTCCGGAAAGCCTCTTTTCCCGGTCACGGGAAAGATAATCGCTCCAGGTCTCCTCTTTCAAGTCTTCGCCGTCCAGGAGAGCCAGATATAGCTTCAGCGCCTTACTTTCCTGTAGCACTGCGGATAATCTCCTGGCGCCCAGGATTGATGAAGAGAATATGATTAGTCCGGAAGTATTCCGGTCCAACCGATGCACCGGTCCCGGCTTGAATGATAGAGAAGCTTCTCCGGGTATCCGGGGCTCGGACTTTACCATTCGATCGAGGGATTCCTTACCGTGGGTCAGCAAGCCCCTGGGTTTGTTTATGGCCACAATATACCGGTTCCGGTAGAGGACCATTGCCTCAAGTGGTCCAGAAGCAGTCGAATTGCCGGGCGCCGCCCTGGAAGGGGAGTGAAGGGGAGGCAGGGGGAAGGCGCTCTTTA
Organism: uncultured Spirochaetaceae bacterium; assembly: GCA_964514815.1. GTDB lineage: Bacteria > Spirochaetota > Spirochaetia > SZUA-6 > DRHE01 > CAZERV01. Next base: position 16,755 of record CAZERV010000012.1, read on the forward strand.
TACTGATTACATCCCCTAATTCGATTTTAAACGAGGGTCTGGCTCTTTTCCTGTTCAACCTTATTTTTCCTTTTCGTATGGCGCCGTAAATCCAGGACAGGCTTAAGGCTGGAAAGGCTTTTCGAATCACCCGGTCGAGTCTTCTGCCCTCATCATCTATTCCTGTCCGGAAGCTTTCAGAGAAGGGCATATGAAAGCCCCGGTCTGTTACATTGGATTTTGCTCATACCTCCTGACTGTATTATTAGTGTATTGATATGGACTGGGGATGTCAATGAAGGCGGCTTTCAGGCTGGCTCATGGGGTACTTTGGATTGGAGATAGGCAAGCTGTTTATGCAGGTTTTGTTCTATTAACGATTCTATACAGCCGAAAAGCCGTAAAAGGCAGGGCGCTTCTAAAGAATAATACACCATGGTACCCTGTTTTTCGTCGTTAATGATCCCCGCTTTTTTCAATATTGAGAGGTGCTTGGATACGGTTGAAGTATCGGTGCCGATCATGGCGGTCAACTAACAAACGCAGTACGGCTTTTCCGAAAGCTTTTCCACAATAAAAATCCTGCTTGGATGGGCCAGCGCTTTTAAGATATTTGCCCTGCCCTCACTCCTCATTCTTTCAGCTTTATTATTTGGCTATTTTCCCAAATATAATGAGAGCTGTCAAGACCAGGCTTTTTTCAAGCGCCGGTAAGGTTCTCAATCATACGCTGATCGCAGAAATACTCCGGACGGAAATATAAAAGAAACTCTTAAAGCGGAGTCGGGGTGTGGCGGTTAAAAAGCATTCTCCAAACCTGAATCTCAGCATTTTGGCCGTTCGCTCCTGCACCTCCTTTTCGGCCTGACCGCCTGGAGAAAAATGTCAATCCTCCATGGTCAGGACCGTTCTTGAGTGGATGAACAGATCCGTAAAGACTTAAGCAGTAAGCTAAAAGGAATGAGCTTTTTTGAGAAGTATCTAAGCCTTTGGGTGGGCCTGTGCGTTGTGGCCGGTATCATTCTCGGTAAACTGGCGCCCAACTTCGCCGGCTTCCTGGACGGTCTGGCAATTTATGTCGGTGAGGCCCCGGTGGTCTCCGTCCCGATTGCCATCTGCCTGTTCTTCATGATGTACCCGGGAAGTTATCCAGGCCGGGAAGAGGGGCAAGCCCGTCATTTTGACCCTGTTCCTGAACTGGGCCGTCAAGCCCTTCACCATGTATGCGATTGCCTCTTTTTTCCTCGGCACGGTATTTTACACTATCATCGGTCCCGAGGCGGTGGACCTGGTGAAGATGCCCTTCGGTCTGGACCTGCCGGTAGGGACCCGGCATGGGGCGGGCACGGTCATTATGGCCGGCGGCCTGAAGATGCTCCAGGTGCCCCTCTGGAGAAGCTACTTGCTTCCAACCACTTCGAGGTGGCCATCGCCACGGCCACCATGCTCTTCGGCCTTTCCTCCGGTGCGGCGCTGGCCACAGTGGTAGGGGTCTTGATCGAGGTGCCGGTGATGCTGATGCTGGTAAAAATCTGCCTGAAGACCGGGTGATGGTTCCCGGTAAATTAATCTGGATGCCTTCACCGGCGCCTCGGTGGGTAAGGGCCGTCATTTTTCGATTCTGCGGCGGACTTGACAAAGAAGGCGCAAGCGCCGACACTCATACGCAGTTTGATGACCCGAAAGACCCGCCTGAGCCTGTATCTAATCGGCAGTTTAACACTGTTTTGCACCATACTATCTTTAAGCCTTTCTCCGTTCTTTTTTTCTCCGGACTATTTTTCCCGCCGTGCCTGGCGAGGCTATTACACCCTCCTTGCGACCTCATTGAGCAGGGATCTTGTCGAGAGCGTTCGCTCTCTGCCCGGTGTGGATGAGGTAGTCTCCGAATATACCGCAAGAGTTTCTTTTAATACCTTTAACAGCTTCGACAGCATCGAAGTTGCCCGCCTCGATGAGCGTTTGGATACGGCCGATCCCAGGCTCGATCCTTATATGCGAGGAGTCCCAGGTTTTTTTCGCGGCAGCTTGAAAAGCGCTGTCCGGGAAATTCTCTATATCCGCTCCGATGCAAATGTATTTTTTATCGGCTTGAGGCTCCCCGCCCTTCTTTCAGCCCGGGGAATCCAATACGAGCTCCTGGAATTAGATTTTACGGCGAAAATATTATTGAGCCTGTTTTTCGCCGGTTATGCAGTAATTTTGATCGGGCAGAGAATTGAACCGGGTTTCAAGCCTCTGGCATTACTGGGACTTCTTCCCTGGTTTATTAATGTGCTTTTTGGTGGTTTTCCCGACTTGATCGCTTTTTTTCTTATTTATCCGTTCTGGATCTTCTTTTTTGAAAAGGCTTACCCGTTTATAAGAAACAGGGTCCTGTTTTACTGGGCCGATTCTTCATTGAGAGAGTTATTTCTTCGTTTTATTGCCCTGGTTGCGATTTTTATCACGGTCATCTTTCTGATTCCCATACCCGGGTCGCCGGGAATCATGCTCTATAAAAATCTGACGGCCCTGGCAGCCGACCTCTGTTTGATGCCGCTTATCCGGCTCGGACTGTTTTGGAAGAGAGAGAGAAAACTACATCTTATATTCGAGCCTTTACCGGTCCTGACCCCCCGCAGCCTCATATCCGGCAGGAGGGCGGCCGGTTTCATCCTGGCTGCCATAGTGCTGCTTTCCTTCCCGGTTTTCTATCTTGAAAAAAGCATTAGGGGGCTTTCCTGCCCTCTGCCCGGTAAGACTCATTACCGGGGAGGGGGGGATAGGGGAATGTACCGGGGTAATGACCGGATTTCCTGGGGTTCTTTAAGGCGGCTCTCTCTGAACCGCGACCCGGAACGCCTGCCTGATCTGGCCGATTTCGTTACTCACCGGGCATTTCAGGAAGCTTTAGCCTTCGGCCGTTCTTACACCCTTCCCTATCCGGGGGAGCGGATCTATATTTCAAGCTATCGAAACTCAAGGGTAGGTAATGAGATTGTGAAAACCTTAAGAACGGTCAAGAGGTATCAATCTTCCTGGCTTAAGGAAACTATCGAGCGGATTCCGGCCGCCAGTATCCAGCGGATGCTGGTTGATCAAAAAGAACCGCTCCGGGTAGCGGTTCAAAATGAAGCAAGTTTTTTTTTAAAGACCATGCCTCTTTGGAAAATGTTTCTTATCTTGTTTTTTAATTTGACAGCTTCGATTTTGTATGGTACTAGAAATCATACTATCATGAGGAAACAGTACGCTGCATGAGAAATACCAGGACATTTCCTGTGGGGGGGGTTCATCCGTATGACTATAAAAGCCTGACCAACTGTATTCCTATAAAGAATGCGCCGGTCCCGGCAGAATCTATCATCCCCATGCACCAGCATATGGGAGGTCCGGCTGAGTGCGTCGTTCAGGAGGGGGATGAGGTCAGGGAAGGGATGTTGATCGGCAAGGCTTCGGGAGCTTTCTCCGCCAACATTCATTCGCCCGTGCCCGGGACCGTTAAGGAGATCAGGGAGATTTATCTGCCTACCGGGGTGAAGAGCAAAGCGGTAGTTGTGGAATTTAAGGGAGAGTTCGATCGGTCGGGAAAATCCAGGGAGCTCAAGAACTGGAAGAACACCGGCGGTTCCGATTTGCTCGATCATATCCGGCAACAGGGAATCGTCGGGCTCGGAGGAGCCACTTTTCCCACCCCTTTGAAATACATAATCCGGGAAGGGAGTGCTGTCGAGTATTTTGTCGCTAATGGAGTCGAATGTGAGCCTTTCCTGACCGCGGATCACCGCCTGATGCTGGAGAAAACGAATGAAGTCCTGACCGGAATTGAAATCATTTGCAAAATCATAACGCCTGAGCACGTATTGATCGGGGTTGAAGAAAACAAGCAGGACGCCATCGCCGTTTTGGAGCAGGCGATCGGGGAGAGGGAGTTGGATATCGAGGTGGTCCCGCTTAAAGTGAAATATCCGCAGGGAGATGAAAAGCAGCTTCTCAAATCTCTCATAGACAGGGAGGTTCCCTCCGGAGGGCTGCCCCTGGATATCGGCGCGGTGGTATCAAACGTCGGCACCATACACGCTATCTACGAAGCCGTGGTCTTGAATAAACCCTTGTACGAGCGAGTGGTGACCGTTTCGGGATCCATCGTTAAAAGCCCTGCTAATCTCAAGGTGCGGCTGGGTACCAGGGTCGGTGATTTGATTGAGGAGTGCGGCGGGTTCACAGAAACCCCCGTCAAGCTGGTCTGCGGCGGTCCCATGATGGGGTTCGCGCTGATGGGCATGGATACCCCGGTTACCAAGGGAGTCTCCGGAGTAATCGCTCTTTCCGGGAAAGAATTCAGGGGCGCCGCTGAAACTGCCTGCCTGGAGTGCGGCAGATGCATCCGGGCCTGTCCATTCGGATTGAGCGCGACTACCCTGTATAAATGGATCGAACACGGTGAATACGCTGAGGCCCTGGCTGAGGGCTTGCTGGACTGTAAGGAATGTGGCTGCTGCAACTATGTTTGCCCGGCCCGTATTCCTTTAGTGCAGGGGATGAAGCTCGGAAAGCTAATGAGCAGAAAGAAGAAGGCCTGAAAATGGAAAACGAGAAAACAATGCTTGTCACCACTTCACCGCATCTCCATGAAGGAAGCTCAACTGCGAAGCTGATGATTTCCGTAACCCTCTGCCTCCTTCCGGCCGGAGCCTGGTCAGTTTTCATCTTCGGCATCTACTCTCTCTATGTAGTTCTCGCTTCGATCGCCGCCAGTATGCTGACGGAGTTCGTTATTACCAGGCTTCAGGGCCGCTTCACCTTGAATGACGGCAGCGCATTAGTGACCGGGTTGCTCGTCGGTTACAACATGCCCCCTTCCGTGCCGCTCTATATTCCTGTCCTCGGCTCCGTCTTCGCTATTGCGGTGGTAAAAATGACCTTCGGCGGGCTCGGCGGGAACTGGATGAACCCGGCCCTGGCCGGTAGGGTATTCGTCATGTTTTCCTGGACCTCCCCCATGACTACCTGGCTCCGGCCGAGAACCTGGGCTCAAGCGGATGCTTTGACCGGTGCTTCCCCCCTGGATTTTATCAAATCAGGGCTGCTCGATTTCAGCGGAAAAGTAAGCGGGCCGGTCGAATTTCTTTCCACCAGCGGCTATCCGGCCAGCGGGATGGGCGCTTCGATTACAGGCTGGCTCAATACTCACCTTTTATCGCCGCTGGGACTGGAGCTTCCGAGCCGTTATCTCGACCTCTTCCTGGGGAATATTCCCGGTTCTATAGGAGAGGTTTCCGCCCTGCTTCTCCTCCTGGGCAGCGTCTACCTGTTCGCAAGGAAAATTATTACCTGGGAGATTCCGGTCTCTTACCTGGCCGGCTTCTCTATCCTGGTCTGGATCTTAGGGGGAGGCAGATACGGAGGCGGGCTTTTCAGGGGAGATATTTTTTTCCATCTCTTCTCCGGCGGCTTGATCCTCGGCGCCTTCTATATGGCTACCGATCTGGTCACCTCCCCATTGACCGGGAAGGGTATGATAATCTTCGGCATCGGCGCCGGATTTCTGACCTTCCTGATTCGCTTTTACGGCTCATTCCCGGAGGGAGTTTCCCTGGCCATCATCTTAATGAATATGTTTGTTCCTCTTATTAACCGGTTCACCAGGCCGGTGAAGTTCGGTTTTGTGAAGGGAGGAAAAGAATGAAGAATATCCTATCTTCCGGTGGCAAGCTCTTTCTTATCTGTGCGGTTGCCGCCCTCCTGCTCGGCGGCGTCGACACCATTACGGCGCCGGTGATTAAAGAGAGAAAGATTCTGGAGCTTAAGAAGGCTCTCGCTGCTCTAACCCCTGATGCCGAAGCCGGTGAGGCTTCGGAAGTGACCGGAAATGCAGTAATAAAAACCTCTTATCCGGTTTTAAAAGAAAATGAAACTGCCGGCTATATACTGGAGTTAATCGGAGTCGGTTATGGAGATATCATGAAGATCCTGGCCAGGTTCGATCCTGACGGCACCATAAAGGCGGTTAAGCTGATGGATAACCTGGAAACTCCCGGTTTGGGGAAGAAGGCAGAGGGTCCTTCTTATATGAATAAATTCATAGGCACCGGGGGAGTCAGCCGGCCCGTGCCGGTTCGGAAAGATAGGCTGGAAAGAAAAGACGCCGATGCCGTTACCGGAGCCACCATAACCTTTCTGGGCATAGCGAAAGCCCTCCGGGAGGGTGCTTCGTTTATTCGAAAAGGGGAGGCTAAAAATGCTCCGTGAGTTTACAAAAGGGATTTTAAAGGAAAACCCGATCTTTATCATCGTGTTGGGACTGTGCCCCGCCCTGGCCGTATCCACCCAGGTAGTCAATGCCCTGGGAATGGGCGCCGGGGTCATCTTTGTGCTCCTCGGCTCGAATATCTTTGTCTCGCTCCTCAAAGATTTTATCCCCGCAAGAATTCGCATCCCCTCCTACGTTGTAATCATCGCCTCATTTGTCACGATCGTAGACCTGGTCATGCAGGGTTATGCGCCCACCCTGTCCAAAAACCTGGGGGTATTTGTCCAGTTGATCGTGGTGAATTGCATAATCCTGGGGCGGGCAGAAGCGTTTGCCAATAAGAATTCGCTCACCGCCTCCATTCTAGATGCCCTCGGCATGGGTATCGGTTTTACCCTGGGCCTGCTGTTAATCTCCCTGATCCGGGAGGTTTTCGGAGCCGGAACGATAACCCTTTTCCCCATCGGCGGTTTCGACGGGGTCATCCGCATTCCCTGGCTTTCTGCGAATCCGGCCCGGGTGATCGCCCTGGCCACTGGCGCGCTATTGGTAATGGGCTATCTTAAGGCGCTTTTCAACTGGATGGAAATGAAGAAGGAGGAACAGTCATGAGCTATGTCGGTATCATCATCACCTTTGTCTTTATCAATAACTTCATTCTGACCCAGTTCCTCGGCCTCTGCCCGTTTATCGGGGTTTCCCGGAACATGGATTCCGCCGTCGGCATGGGCTTTGCCGTTATTTTTGTCATGTCCCTGGCATCGCTGTCCACCTGGGTGATTCATAATCTCATTCTGATTCCCCTGGGGATCGGTTTTTTACAGACCATTACCTTTATCCTGATCATTGCCGCCCTGGTCCAGTTTGTAGAGATGGTGATTCAGAAAATATCTCCGCCGCTATATAAAGCCCTGGGAATCTATCTGCCCCTGATTACTACTAACTGCGCGGTTTTGGGAATCGCCCTGATCGCCGTGCGCAGCAATTACAGTGCTGCGGAGAGCTTTGTGGCCGGATTTGCCGCCGGGGTAGGGTTTCTTCTGGCCATCCTGGTCATGTCTTCGATAAGGGAAAAACTCGATATGGAATGGGTGCCGAAACCATTCCGGGGAATCCCGATTGCTTTTGTCACAGCCGGATTGATGGCCCTGGCATTTATGGCCTTTGATAAAGCTCTGTTGAAAAACCTGCTCGGTTAGGAGGCATCCGGTGGTCTGGGCTGGTATTATCTACGCGTTTATTTCTGTTGCCGGTCTGGGACTGCTCCTGGGTGTGGGCCTGGCCTTTGCCTCCAGGCTCTTTGCCGTCCGGAAAGATGAAAAGATTACCACGGTCGAATCTGCACTGCCCGGGCTAAACTGCGGCGTCTGTGGTTATGCCGGCTGCGCCGCCTATGCCGCCGCCATAGTAGGAGATGATGTTTCCTTAACCCTCTGCAGCCCGGGCGGACCGGAGGCGGCCCATAGAGTCGCCGGGATCATGGGTGTGGAAGTCACCGTTATGGCAGAAAAAAAGGTTACCCAGGTGCACTGCCGGGGCGGGAAAAACAGCTCAAAATATGAGTTTGCCTACACCGGGATCAAAGACTGCAATGCCCTTCATGCCCTTTACGGAGGGGATAAAGTCTGCAAGTTCGGCTGCCTGGCCCTGGGCAGTTGTATCCGGGTCTGCCCGGCCGATGCCATAGATTACGATGCGGAAGACCTGGTCTGGGTGAACAAGGAAAAGTGCATTAGCTGCGGGAAATGTATCGAGGTCTGTCCCACCAGGGTAATGCGCTGGGTGCCTTATGAGGCGGATTATGTCGTGGCCTGCAATTCCCTTGACAAGGGAGGCCGGGTCAGAAAATACTGCAGCGTCGGCTGTACTGCCTGCAAGCTTTGCGAGAAGAAGTCGCCTGAAGGAGGTTACAAGGTCGAAGAGTTTCTATGCCGGATTGATTACGGCATCAACGGAGAAAGGGAGGCCGGGGCGGAAGCCTGTCCCACCAAATGTATCATCACGAATGACCTTCACCCTAAAAAAATATGAAGAGCATTCAACTCATTTTAGGAACCTATAATTACCAGCCCGAAGGTAACTTCGATTTCATATTCGAACGGGCCTACCAGAAGGCTTATAAACCGTTCTTAAGCTTACTAAACAACTTTCCCGATATTCCGGTGGTGCTTCACTATTCAGGCTCGCTCTTGAGTTGGATGGAAGACCGGCATCCTGAGTTTCATATGCTGCTGCGGGAAATGGTGGCCAGAAAACAGGTTGAGCTCCTGGGCGGTGGTTATTATGAGCCGATTCTTACCCTGATCCCGGATTCGGACAAGCTGGGACAGATTGAAAAGCTTACCACCTATCTCCGGGCTAATTTTGGAACCAGGCCCAGGGGCAGTTGGATTGCGGAAAGAATATGGGAACCGAGCCTGGCCAGGATCTTAAAGAACAGCGGGATGGATTATACTTTTCTTGACGACCGCTTTTTTAGAATTGCCGGACTGGAAGAAAAAGATCTCTACTACCCTTACCTTACCGAGGAGCAGGGCAAGACGATTATGGTCATTCCCATGTCCCTCGCTCTCAGGGACATGGTGCCGTACCGACGGCCTGAGGAGATCATTGAAGTTTTAAGCGGTCTGGCCGATGAGTCCGGAGAGCGGGTGGTGGCCTTGCTGGTTGAAGGTGAAAGACTGGGTGAATGGGACGAGACTTACGCCTGCTGTTACGAAAAAAAATGGTTGGAGGCTTTTTTTAATATAATCGTTGAAAACCGGAGCTGGATCAATCCGATTACTCCCCGCAGGTCTTTAAAACAGATCTCTCCCAGGGGAAGGATCTACTTCCCCAGCCTTTCTTACCGGGACATGATGAAGTGGGTGCTTACTTCCAGTCGCCAAAAACGTTTTCTGGAATTAGACAGTAAGATCAAGAGCGAGCCGGACAAGGAGCTTTTTTTCAGGGGAGGCGACTTCCGGCAGTTTCTGACCAAGTACCCGGAGATCAATCTTCTCTATTCCCGGATGATCTACACCCATCTCCTGGTTAATCAGATGCGGAGCGATAAGTATAAAAAAAAGTCGGCGAAAAATGAGCTTTGGAAGGGGCAGTCTAATGCCGTTTACTGGCACGGACAGTTTTGCGGTATCTATGCGAATCACTTAAGAAAATCGGTTTACCGGGCCTTTCTGGAGGCGGAAAAAATTACCCGCGATTCTATAACACTCATTCCCTCGATTATTCGCACGGATTTTGATATGGACGGCCAGGAAGAGTTTCTCTACCAGGGCAAGGATTTGAATGCCTTTATTCATAAGCGCGGAGGTTCGGTCATAGAGCTTGATTTTCTTCCCGCCACCTGGAATTATCTCGACACCATGTCCAGATGGCCGGAAAGCTATCACCAAAAGAAATCGGAAGGCTGCGATTGGTACTGCCGCAAAAGCTTCCTGGACCATTTCTTTACTCCGAACACCACTATCGACTCTTTTGACAACATGGCCTATACGGAATTGGGCGATTTTATAGATCGGTTCTTCGAGCTGGCGGAATTGAAACGGGAACATAATGAGCTGATCCTGGAAAAAAACGGCTCTCTCCGCCTAAGGAACAGGCTTTATCCCTTTCAGATTCAAAAACGCTACCTGTTTAAAAGGTCTTCTTTAGATGTATACTTTACCTTGACCAATCGATCGGAAAAACCTCTCGATCTATGGTACGGACTGGAAGTGAATCTCGCGCTGGCTTCCAAAGGAATGGAGAGTGTTCGCATTTTCGGCGCTAAAGGGAACCACCGGTTCGAATTGGGCAGTGAAAAGGTCGAAAGCTCCGGTCTTGACTCTCTGCTTGTCAAAGATGTTTTGAACGAAGTAGAGATTACCCTGATCACAAACATCGACTTTTTGCTCTGGAGCCTGCCGGTGGAAACAATTACTCTTTCGCCTTTCGGCATTGAAAAAATCTATCAGTCGTCCTGTTTCGTGCTTAGCTGGAAGATAAGCCTTGAGCCCGGGGAGCAGTGGGAAACCCGGATCTCGCTGGCCCTGCGGAAGGTGTGATTTTCTTTCGCTAGACGGTTTCCGTCCGGTTAGGACGGCCGTATTCCCTATCTGTCTAAAAATGTACCTGCTTCAGGGTATAGGTCCCATTGGGGAATAGGCCCTTTTATGCGAAGCGCCATTCCGTACCAAAGGGCATTGTGATGGTGGAATCGGGCACCTTAGCCACTGTACCCTTCGATCGGGAGAAAACCTTTCTTAGTAGAGGAGCTTTGCTGCGTATCGGAATTTACTTCCCCTGTTCCTGAAGCTTCCGATAGCAGGCATTCAGCCAGGGCTGGATCTTCTGGTAATAGGCATCCTGGGCCAATAAGAATTCCATGAAGGCTTCCCGGTAGAGACCTTGAAAATAAAAGATCTGCCCGAGATAAAAACGGGCGCGGGCTTCGGTATCTTCGGAGCGGCGAATGCTTAAAAAATTTATTAACTGTTTTTCCGCTTCTCTAAATTTCCTCTTTAGAAGCTGGTCGTTCAGTATCGTCTGCAGGGCATAGGCCTCGCCCCTCGCATTCGCCGCCTGGTCCACCGTTAATATTTCAATATCCTTTTGGAGCCTGGAGGACTGCTTAACCTCCGCCAGGATTTGGCTTATTGCTTTTACGGTGGCAGGTTTCAGGCTCTCGACCCTGGCGGGGAGCAGAAACGGAGAAGAGGGCGACAGCTCATCACCTAACTCTACTCCTTTAGTAATGAGAAGATAGGGCAGCAGAAGCGGCTTGAGCGGAGAGGCATCCGGCTTTAGTCCGATCCGGCCGAGGTCTATCGGAAGCTGTACCGGATTAACGGTAGAGTTTTCTCCTTCGCTTAATTCCGGTTTGCCTATCTTAAAAAGACCGGCATCAATCACGGCGTAGTAATAATCTATCCCCGGAATCGGATTATCCAGGTAACCGGTCACATTTTTATCCAGAACCACCGGAGAAGCTGCTGCCAGGAGATCGTCCGACTGCCGGATAGGCGTCGTATGTCTGAACAGCAGAAGCTCCCGGTTAGGCTTCGAGACCAGGAAGCTGATCAGGATAGAATCTTCCACAATCCTGGTATCAATATCGGTAATGCGGGCCGCCATGTTTTCTTCCGGCGCCGGGCTCACAATGCCGACGCCCAGGGTTGTTTTATTTCGGAAAGCAATGAAAAGGGTATATACTTTCCCGCCTTCGTCTTCCAGCAGGACTGCATAGTAATAGTTTTTCCGATCCGGGGGAAAATCCAGGTAGCTTTCCGTTTCCGGAGTCAGCCTGGCTATGAATTCGGCCTCCTTAATATTTCTTTCGCTGATCTCATCCGTATGCCGGTAGATGAGTCTCGAGCCCAGAACATCCCGGGTGCCCTTCCAGGTAAGAGTAATGCTTGATTCCCCCGGGGTGGCCTTTAAGCCGGATACAAAGGGAGCAAAAACTTCGGATCGCTCTTTCTCACCCCAGAGCAGAAAGGCAGCAACCACCAGGAGACAAAGCGGGAATAATCTCTTCATAAAAATACTCCACATATACTATCATCGGCTTAAAGAAATGATCATTTGACATAAAATCGCATAATATCTAAACTAAGCTGAAATGTTTGTGGCAGTTGCCTGTGACCTGGGAAATGAAGATCAAAAGCAGCAGGTTCATAATCTGCTGATTCAATACGGTTTTAACAAAATATTGGAGAGTGTTTATGAATCTGCCGCTATCGGGGAGAATCTCCTGATGCGTTTGAAGAGGGAGCTTGATAAGTTGATCGACTCCTATGACGCGTTAAGGTTTTATCAATATCCCTTCAATGATACCCTGGTTATATCCTCTTTGAAAGAGAAAAAATGGCGAAAATTGACGATACGCCTGTGAAAGCCACAAGGAGATGAGTAATGCTTAACGAACTTGAAAACCGCATCGATATCCTGGGAGAAGGCATCGAGAAATCCTGGGGGCATCTTTGACCCGGAAAGAATCAAAAATGAAATTCACAAGCTGGAAGAGAAAACCGGCGATCCTAATTTCTGGCAGAACCGTGAAGAGGCGGAAGCGACTCTCGCTCTGTTTAAGAAATACAAGAACCGTTATGAGCCCTGGCAGGACTTGCGACATAATTTTACGGAAACTCTTGAGCTATACAAACTGGCTGTTGAAGAAAATGATCAGTCCCTCGAGGAGGAGATAGAGAAGAATCTGAAAGAGCTGGAAAAAACTTACGGGGAGCTCAACCTGCACGAGCTTCTGGGCGGGGAGTTGGACTCCTCTTCCGCATTTCTGACCATCCATTCCGGCGCCGGCGGAACCGAGGCGTGCGACTGGGTCAGCATGCTGCTCCGGATGTATAGCCGCTGGGCGGAACAGCACGGATTCAAAACGGAAATCATCGACCTGCTCGAGGCGGAGGGAGGAATTAAATCTGTTACTTTAGAGGTAGAGGGTGAATACGGCTATGGATACCTCAAGGCTGAATCCGGTGTCCACCGGCTGGTGCGGATTTCCCCCTTCGATTCCTCCGGAAGGAGGCATACTTCATTTGCTTCCGTATACTGTTCTCCCGTTATAGACGAAACCATTTCGGTGGAAGTCAAGCCGGAGGAGCTTCGAATCGATACCTACCGGGCGGCCGGCGCCGGGGGGCAGCACGTTAATAAGACGGATTCGGCCGTCCGAATTACCCATATCCCCACCGGGATCGTAGTACAATGCCAGAACGAACGTAGCCAGCATAAGAATAAAGCCACGGCATTGAAAGTCCTTCGCTCCAGGCTCTACGAGCATTATCAGAGGGAGAAAGAGAAGGAGAAGGAGAAGCTGGAAAAGGAAAAAAAGGAAATTGCCTGGGGCAGTCAAATTCGTTCCTACATCTTTCAGCCTTATACTCTGGTCAAGGATCACCGGACCGGACATGAATCCGGCAATATTCAGGCGGTAATGGACGGCCGGCTGGATCTCTTTATCGAAAAATTTTTAAGAGCCGGAGTTGGCTGAAAAGATGGGCATAGACATTTTGATCGTGGACGACCTCGCCTTCATTAAGCTGCTCCTGCGGGACCTGGTGGAAAAGGCCGGTTTCAGGGTGGTTGGAGAGGCCTCGAATGGAGAGGAGGCGCTGCAAATGTTCCAGGATAAAAGACCGGATGTGGTGCTTCTAGATATCACGATGCCCAAAATGGATGGCCTTACGGCCTTGAAGAAGATTCTGGAGATTGATCCGAATGCAAACGTGATTATGTGTTCGGCCCTGGGCCAGCAGCGTCTTATAGTCCAGGCCATTCAGATGGGAGCGAGAGATTTCATCGTCAAACCCTTCCGCTCGGAAAGAGTCATTTCCTCGATTAAAAAAACCTTGAATATCGAATGATCAAGAACATATTTTTCTGTTTCGCCCTCTATTTTATTACTTCTCACAACCCGGCCGGCTGCCAGGACTCCGGCGCCTTTCCGAAGCCGGTGGATGATCGGGAGGACTGGATTGTGGGAATTTCGGCATTCCAGGGCTCAAATCTGGCCGAGGAAGACAGGTACCTGACTCACAGCGTCCCAATGCTTTTAAAGGAGAACCTGGAATCCATTCCCAGCCATTTTTTCGCTGTCGAGGAAAAGAATGAGTATCAAAAGGCCGTCATCCGGAAAGAAACCCACCGTCTGGTCCTGGAGCTCGGCAGCTTGCGAAAAGAGAAGGATGAGCTCATTTTTGATGACCTGAAGAGCCAGATAATGGAGAGTAAGCTTAAAAGTTATGAGGAACGGATCAGGGAGAAGATAGAGCATATAAATGCATTGAAATTATTTAAGCCCGCTGAGATCGACTTTCCAGAAATTAAGCCCGTGGTCGTTAAATCCGGCCTTCAGACCGATCAACTGCTCGATGCCCCTGTCTTTTCACCGCTCAGGCTGGCCAGGCAGGAAGAAGTTAATCTGCTCATTTGGGGCCGCCTCGAGGAAATACAGGGCTATCTTTATCTCGAAGTAAGAGCTGTCGATTCGACCATGGAACGGGAGGTTTTTTCCTACCATGATGCGGTTCACAAAGAAGATCTTTCAAATGCCCTTGAAGGTCTCTATGAAGGGCTGGCTCGAGTCATTTGGGGGCGGGATTGGGCTTCCCTGCATATTAAGCCGCAGCCGGCAGAGAGCCTGGTCTATCTGGACGGTAAATATATCGGCAGCGGGGAAGTGACGGAAAAGTTTTTGCTGGCCGGGAAAAAGGAAATCAGGATCGCCTCTCCCGGTTTCCGGACAGAGGTCAGGACGATCGAGCTTGAGCCTTACATTACCTTTGAGCTGGAGATGGCGCTTACGAAGGCCGAGACAGAGACCGTTTTACTGGAATCAGACCCTCCCGGGGCAATGGTCTACAAGGGTGCCAACTGGTTGGGCTATACTCCCCTGAGGGTGGAGAAGCCTCAGAGTCCGGTGCGGCTTCTGCTACGCCTGGACGGTTTTGAAAATGTGTCCGTCTATCTCGATGCTGCATCTACCGGGGATCTTTATTTTTCCCTGGCCAGGGAGGGCCTTGATCGGGAAGAGATCCAGAAAAAAAAACGGGATAAATTCTATGCTTCTTTCGGCCTGTGGGCGATCACCCTTCCCCTGCCCATCTTTTTTTATGGATTCGCAAGTGATTATGCGTTTGGTGTCCAGCAGGCTCGACTTACCGGCCCTACCGATGAAGTACAGCGTCTTACCAGCCTCGGGAGTTGGTTCTATTATGCCTACCAGGGCGCCCTGGTGATTAACATTTCCTTGCTTATCCATACGGTGATAAGCCTGGTTGATTATATCGGTTCCGCCGATCGCAAAGCCGACTGAGAGAGGATTTGGAATGGACAGGAAAAAAAGCCTGGGGATTCGTCTAAGAGAGCTTTTCAGCCCGGGAAGCAGGGATGAAGATTTTTTTGAGGAGCTCGAGGAAATCCTGATTGAAGGAGATATCGGCCCGATCGCGGCCATGGAAGCGGTAGATGTCCTGAGAGAAGGAATTCGAAGAAGAGGCTTGAGAGACCGTTCCGCGCTTTTCGATGCTTTAAAGGAACTTCTGCGCTCTTATCTGCAGATCGAAGGGCTTGAGCCTGAAAAGGGTAAGCTCAACCTCTACCTGGTGCTGGGAGTAAATGGGGTAGGGAAAACGACTACTATCGCCAAACTGGCGGATTATTACCGGCAGAATCGGGGGATCGAACGCATCATCCTCAGTGCCGGAGACACCTTCAGGGCCGCCGCTATAGATCAGCTGGTTTTATGGGGAAAGCACCTTGATCTGCCGGTGATCAGACAGGCGCCCGGGGCCGATCCGGGCGCGGTGATCTTCGACTCCATTACCAGCGCCCGGGCGGGCGGTGCGGAGCTTATCCTGGCCGATACGGCCGGCCGGTTGCATAATAAGGCCAACCTGGTCAGGGAGCTCGCTAAGATCGACAAGATAATTCGGAATAAAATCAGCAATGGGAACTATAAAAAGATCCTGATCATTGACGCCACCACCGGCCAGAATGCCCTGAGACAGGCGGAGGTGTTCCAGGAATCGATCGGGGTGGATTCAATCATTATGGCCAAGTATGATTCTACCGCCAGGGGGGGAATCGTCCTTTCGATCTGTAAAAACCTGGGTATTCCCTTCTCTTTCCTGGGAACAGGAGAAAAATTAGCTGACCTGGCTTTTTTTGACGGTGAAACCTACTTAAAAAATCTCATCGGCGGAGTGTGAGAATAAGTCATGAGGTATATTTTCATCTTTCCCGGTCTAATGGCCGTATTTTTCTCCGGCGTTTGCCTGTGGACCGAAGAAGCGCCGGAATCTGTGCAGGCGCCGACCGGCGCCGCAGCCGGGGTTCGTTATTTTGTCTCTAATGAGATCGGAATGGCTTTGGAAGAAATAGGCTGGTTCAGGAAAGATGAGTATCCTTATGTGCTCGAGGTGGAAGGAAGAGCTCGGGAAGAGATCAGGACCCTTTTTTTCGAAGAAGAAGAAGTGAAGCGATGGGAGATCGGTCCGAATGAGGAAAGGGACTATGAGAAAGGCCGGCTTAAATCGATGCGGCGGTTTGACGGCTCGGGGCGTATTGAAGAGGAGCGGCAGTATGAAGAAGATTCGCTGGTCAGCAAAACCGTTTTCCACTATACAAATGGCAGGTTGGGTTACACCGAAAGCTTTGCCGGAGACGGAAACCTCCTTTTCCGGGATGATTATATTCTCTCGTCCAAAGGAGTGCTGCAGGAGGTAAAGAGGACCCGGTTAAGCGGGGAGAAGCAGAGGCTGTCTTTAACGATACACTATGGCAGGCTCTATGAAGAACATCATACGAACGGAGAGAAAGAGTTTATTTACCGCCTGGATGAATCTGGTAAGCTTATCAGCGAAGAGGTCTGGCAGGATGACAGGTTGTTAGAAAGAGAGCAGATTCAATACTCAGAGGGCCGGCCCGTTTCGGCAGAAGTGATAAATTATAACAATGGGGAAAAGATACGGAAATATTTTGATGAAGATGGAAGATTATTGCGGGAGGTTTTGGAGGGTGAGGGAACCGGGAATGAAGAGACCCTGTATATTCGAAACGAAGAGGGACAGCACATTAAAACCGTGCGAAAGAGCGATAAGGGAATCGAGAAATGGCTGTTCGACTATGATCAAGAAGGCAGGAAAGTTCAGGAGGAATATTTTCTGAGGGGAATATTGGGAAAAAGGACCCTCTATCAGCCGGAGGAGGAGATAAGGATCGAGGAGCTCTTCAGGAATAAGGAGATGTTTATGCGGGTTACTTATCGGAATGATGAAAAGTCCAAGGAAGAATTCCTCATCGAGGGCTCGGTAATCAGGGTGAGAGAGTATAATAAAGAAGAATGAACATACGTTTTGTTATTTTCGTAGCCCTGAGATATTTTCACTCCCGAAGAAAGAGCAGGGGTGCGGCGACTACTATCCTTTCCGTTTCAGGGGTTGCCGTCGGGGTGATGACCCTGACGGCCGTCCTGGCCGTTATGAACGGTTTTCAGTTAGGCTTTATCGAGAGCATACTTGAGATAAGCTCCTACCATATCCAGATTGAGGTCAAAGATAAGAGACCGCTTGACTCCGAAACTCTCAATTCTTTGGCTGATTTGAGCGCCGTCCGCTCGATCGTGCCTTTCGCCGAATATCAGGCCATCGCGGAAGGAGCCTTTTCCGGGCAGCGGGGGTGCTTGATCAGGGCCCTGCCCCCGGAGGTGGCACAGATGGATCCTTCCTTCATGAGCCATCTAAAAATAACGGCCGGCGCTTTTAATCTGGATGATCCTGGTTCCATCGTCCTCGGTGTGGAACTGGCCCGCCACCTGGGTCTCGGGGTCGGAGATACGGTGGCTCTTTCGACTCTGGCCGGCGCATCTCTAAGCGCCTCCCAGCCGGGCCGGCTGGTCTTTCACATTGCCGGACTTTTCAAGAGCGGCTACTATGAATTCGACCTGGGCCTGGGCTTTATTTCCCTGGCCTCGGCGCAGGCTTACTTCGAGCGGGAATCGATAGGGGAACTTCGTTATGGGATCAAGATTCGAGACAGGTTCAAGGACCGGAAAGTTGTCAGGCTGCTTTCAAGCAAGCTGGGCGAAAGTGATTACCGGATCACCTCCTGGCGCGAGTTCAACCGGGCCTTTTTTGACGCCCTTTCCATGGAAAAGACTATGATGATGCTTTTAATCGGGCTGATCTTCATAGTGGTGGCATTCAATATCTATCACACTCTCAAGAGAACGGTACGCGAGCGGTATGAGGAAATAGGCGTCCTCAAAGCCCTCGGTGCTTCTAACGGTCTTATTCAAAATATCTTTATCCTGGACGGTCTCTTGATAGGCCTTTCAGGCGGGCTTTTGGGGATGCTGCTGGGCCTGGCGATTTCAGTGAATATTAACCAGGTCTTTGGTGCGGCCGAATTTATTACCAATCTGCTCCTCCTGTTGATCGGGCGCCTGATTTATCCCCTGCTCGGTTCCGGGGTAGAACGCTTCTCTCTCTTCTCTTCCGCTTATTTTTATATCAGCGAAGTTCCGAGCCGGGTTCTTCTTCACGAAGCCGTGCTGATAAATATTTTTGCCCTGTTTTCTTCCGTTTCGGCCGCTTTTATCGCTTCTTTAAAGGTGGCGGATGTCAGGCCGGTAGAGGTGTTGAGGTATGAGTGAAAGATGACGATCCTGGATATCATTGCTATAAAGAAAACGTTCAAGACCGGGACCGAAGAGCTTACCGTACTCAGGGAAGTCAGCTTCTCCGTTGATGAGGGAACTACGGTTGTCATAAGCGGTGAAAGCGGCTCCGGGAAATCGACCCTCCTGAACCTGATAGGAGGGCTGGATTCGGCTACGGCCGGGAAAATTCTCTTTAAAGACCTGGATATTACCGGCAAGGATGAGTTCGGTCTCACCGAATTTCGAAGCCGTCAGCTAGGTTTTATTTTTCAGTTTCACTATCTCCTTAAGGATTTTACCGCTTTGGAAAATATTTTAATGCCGGCCTATATTCTGGGCAGCGGACTGCCCCGGGCTCACTGCCGGGCTGAAAAGCTTTTAGCGAAAGTCGGACTTAATAAAAGGACGGATCATTATCCGGTCCAGCTTTCCGGGGGAGAGCGGCAGCGGGTTGCCGTGGCCCGGGCCTTGATGAACGATCCGGTTTTAATTCTGGCCGACGAGCCGACCGGTAATCTTGATGAAAGAAACTCAATGGTAGTAAAAGATATTTTGTTCGAGCTGGTCTCCGAGTACGGCAAGACGATGGTCCTGGTTACCCATGATCCGCATATGGGAAGCTCGGGAGACTGTCATTATCACCTGGAACACGGGACCCTGAAGCGATTATGAGGTTGAGATTTCCTTTTTACCTGGGCTTAAGGAATTTCTTTGCCAGGAATCGAAAGCTTTCCCCCCATATGCGGGTCTCTGTCCTTGGCATCGGCCTCAGCCTGATCCCTTTGATAGTAGTTTTAGAAGTTGCGGATGGTATGATCGAAGGGATTACCCGCCGCTATTTAGAACTCGGGACCTATCATCTTCAGATCACACTTCCTATTGATGATATTATGACTTATCAAAGGGTCAGCAAACGCCTTCGGGAGGCAGACCCGGTCCGACTGACTCTCGTGGAGAAACAGGGAATCGGACTGCTTAATTCCGAAAATGCGCGAACAGGGGTCACCATCCGGGCAGTCCCTCCCACTCTTTACCGGGAGGATGAAAGTTTCCGGAAATATTTTTCTCTCTCATCCGGGAGTTTTAATCTCGAAGTGCCCGATTCCATTCTTTTAGGTAAAGAGGTCGCTTCAAAGTTGGGAGCTGCGGTCGGGAGCAGGGTCAAGTTATTGACCCTGGCCGGCAGGAGAAGCGTTCCCAAGGTGACTTCATTTCAAGTTACCGGGATTTTCAGCTCCGGGTACCAGGAACTGGACAGGCTCTGGGTCTACATTCCCCTGAAGACCGGCTTGAGAATCTTAAACGCCAGGAATTCGAGCCAATTTATCGGAGTCAAGCTTAATAATCCCTTTGACAGACTCGATAAACAGATAATGCTGCTGGAGGAATATCTTCCTCCCTCAGCATCCGTTTTTTCCTGGTACCAGTTGGAAAAGGCTAATTATAAGTCTTTTCAAACCACAAAAGCTTTGCTGATTTTCATTATGGCTCTGATAGTTATCGTGGCGGCTTTTAACATATCTTCGGCTCTCATAATGGTTGTACTGGAAAAAACGCAGGAGATCGGCATTCTCAAGGGGATGGGGGCTCATCCGAACGATATCAGCCTGGCCTATCTTGTCACCGGATTGATAACCGGCTTTACCGGCACTATCCTGGGCCTATTCCTGGGCTTGATGATTGCGGTGAATATCAACGAGATTATAGGTGGTCTTGAATACCTGGTCAATCTCGCTGCCGATGATCTTAGGGCGATAATTTACCCGTTTTCCTGGAGATCGACATCGGAGCCGATTAAGATATTCAATACGGCCTTTTACCTGGAAGAGATCCCCATTCGGCTCAGAATGCAGGATCTCTTTGGGGTTTCCGCGTTGACTCTCCTTCTCTCTGCGCTGGCCGCCTATCTTCCGGCTCGCAGCGCCGGACGGATCAAGCCTGTAGAAGTTCTCCGCAAGTATTGAGCTTTAAGAGCAGATTCTGCTTGATTATTCAGAGAATTTTCTTATTATAAGATCAGAGCGGTTAAAAATGAAATGTGAAATTTGCAGGCAAAAAGAAGCGGTGATTCATATACAACAGATCATGGGTAAAGAAAGGATCGATCTTCATTTATGCGAATCCTGCGCTTTAGAGCGGGGGATTGCCGGCAGTGAGGATAAAATTGAGCTTTCCATATCCAATCTCATAAACGGGCTCATCGATATCCGCCAGATGAAAGGCTCTCGCAAGAAACTCTGTCCCAACTGCGGATCATCCTGGAAAATGATTACCAGGCGGGAGCAGATGGGTTGTCTGGAGTGCTATGCGGCCTTCGCCGGGGAGATCCGATCTTTTTTTAGCAAGACGGTGGGAAAGAGCCGGCATAAGGGAAAATATCCCAAACGCCTCTTAACATATAAAACTTTTCTGGTAGATGTGATTAAATTAAAAAATGGGCTGAAAGAGGCGCTTAAGAGAGAAAATTACGAAAGAGCGGCTCTCTTAAGGGACCGAATCAAAGAGCTTGAACAAACACCGGGAGAGGAGTGAGGTTGGATTCAACAGGATGGTATAATATGCCCGGTCCGGAAAACGACGTGGTTCTCTCCAGCCGGGTACGCCTGGCCAGAAATGTTATGGACTACTCATTTCCGCCCTTCCTTTCCAGCGAGCAGGAAGTCCGGGTGCGGGATGAAGTCGTTCAGGCTTTTGAGAAGATAGGCGGGAGCTTTCAGATCGTTTACCTGGACCGGATAAGCCCGATCGAACGAAAGATACTGCTGGAAAAAAATATCGTGTCCCAGGAGTTTTCAGTTTCTCCTAACAAGGTGGTGGCCGTATACGAAGAAGAGCGGATCAACGGAATGATCAATGAGGAGGATCATCTGCGGCTGGCCTGCATTCAAAGCGGTCTCTGTCTTCCGGAGATCTACCGGAAAGTCGACCAGGTGGACTCGCTGCTTGAAGAGATCATCCATTATGCGGCCTCTCTGGAATGGGGGTATCTGTGTACTTCTCTCTGCAACACCGGGACCGCATTGAGGGCATCGGCAATGCTTCATCTGCCTGCATTAGTCATGGACGGAAAAATTAGCTGGGTTTTAAAAGCAGCCAGTCAATTGGGCTTACAGGTCAAAGGATATTGGAGTGACGACGACAACTCCCTGGGTAATATGTACCAGGTATCAAATCAGGTCTGCATCGGTGTATCTGAGAAAGAGATTATTGCAAACCTGGAAGAAGTTGTTTTACAATTAATGAATTATGAAAGGAGAGCCAGGGTCGAATTGTTGAAGCAGAGGAGAGCCGAGTTGGAAGACAGGGTATTTCGAGCCTTAGGCGTGCTCAAATATTGCCGGATGATCTCCTCCCGGGAAGCGATCGAGCTTCTTTCCGCAATCAGGTTCGGCCTGGGAGTGAATCTCATCAAAGATTTGCCCTTTGAGACTGTTACTTCTCTCCTGATTCTTTCTCAGAAGTCGCATATTCAAAAAATGCTTGATACAACTGCTGACGAAACAGATAATAAATTAGTAGATTATACTAGAGCAAAACTAATTCGTAGGGTCCTGGAGGGTAGCAATGTTTAAGGGTTTGACACAAAGAGCTCAAAAAGTGCTTACAGTCCTTGCTCAAGAGGAAGCGAAACGATTCCATTCCGAGCAGTTATTCCCTGAGCATATCATCATTGCACTCTTAAAAGACGGAGAAGGCGTGGCTGTCAAGGCGCTCCAGAAAACAAAAGTGGATATCGGTGAAATGCAAATGGAAATAGAGCGGAGTCTTACTTTCGGGAAAGGTGGATTGATTCTTGGTGATGTGCCTCCTTCCAAGAGGGGAAAGAGAATTCTGGAAGAATCCGCGGCAGAAGCCAGAAATATGGGCCATGAATATATAGGCACGGAACATCTTCTCCTGGCAGCGGTCAAGGAGGAAGGAAGCAGCACGGCCAAATATCTGGCCCGTCAGAATATCGGGGTAAATACTCTGCGGGATTTGATAATTCAAATCAACGGTCTGGGAGAAATTGGCCGCATAGGGCGTGAAAAGAAAAGGCCCCAGGCGATCACCCGTAAAACCACGCCTACTCTGGATGAGTTCAGCCGCGATTTGACCGACCTGGCCAGGGAAGGCAAGCTGGACCCGGTGATCGGCAGAAGCCGGGAAATTAAGCGGGTAATCCAGATCCTGGCCCGCAGGACAAAGAATAACCCGGTGCTTATCGGTGAGCCCGGAGTGGGGAAGACGGCGATTGTCGAAGGGTTGGCCCAGATGATCGTAGCCAATACGGTGCCTGAAGTCCTGGTTAATCGCCGGGTCCTGACCCTCGATCTGGCTGCCCTGGTAGCCGGCACCAAATACCGGGGTGAGTTCGAAGAACGCCTCAAGCGGGTAATGAAAGAAATCCTTAATGCCCACAATGTTATTCTCTTTATCGACGAGCTTCATACCCTTATCGGAGCAGGGGGCGCGGAAGGCGCGATCGACGCTTCTAATATGCTAAAGCCGGCCCTTTCCAGGGGAGAGCTTCAGTGTATAGGCGCCACCACCTTGAATGAGTACAAGAAATACATCGAAAAGGACGCCGCCCTGGAGAGGAGGTTCCAATCCATCTTTGTGGAGGAGCCTACGGTTGCTGAGACCATTGAGATACTTAAGGGGATCAAAGAGCATTACGGCCGGTTTCACCATGTCACTTACACCTACGAAGCGCTGGCGGCGGCGGCGAATCTATCTCACCGCTACATAACCGAGCGTTTTTTGCCGGACAAGGCGATTGACCTCCTGGATGAAGCGGGCTCCAGAAAAAAAATCAACAACAGCGTCCGGCCCAAGGAGCTGACGGAGCTCGAAAAAGAGATCGAAACTCTTAATATCGAAAAATCGCATCTGGTCAATATACAAAACTACGAGCAGGCTGCCGCTGTCCGGGACAGTGCGAAGCATATAAAAATTAAAATTGAAGATTTCAAGAGGGACTGGCAGAGTAATATAAAGAGAGAGGAGAACCTGGTCGACATCGACGATATTCAGGAGATTATCTCGGAGATTACCGGGATACCCCTGGCCCGGATCGTCAGGAGTGAATCGGAAAAACTCCTTAACCTGGAAGAGGAGCTTCATAAACGGGTGATTGCTCAGGACCTGGCGATGTCGGTAGTGGCCTCCTCTATCAGACGCTCCCGCACGGGCTTGAGCTCGCCCAAACGACCACTCGGCTCTTTCATTTTTCTTGGGCCAACCGGGGTGGGAAAAACCTTGCTGGCAAAGACCCTGGCCGAGTTTCTTTTCGGAAACGAAGAAGCCCTGGTGCGGATCGATATGTCCGACTTTATGGAAAAGCATAATGTATCCCGCCTGATAGGAGCCCCCCCGGGCTACGTGGGTTACGAGGAGGGCGGACTTTTAACTGAAAAAATCAGGAGAAGGCCTTACAGCGTTGTGCTTCTCGACGAGATCGAAAAAGCGCATCCTGATGTATTCAACCTTCTTCTACAAGTATTGGAGGAAGGTCAGCTTCAGGATAATCTCGGCCACACGGTTTCCTTTCGCAATACCGTGCTGATCATGACCTCCAATGCCGGAGCCCGGGAAATCAGCAATGACAGCGCGCTGGGTTTCCATGCGGAAGAGGGGATGATGCAATACAGTGAAATCAAGAGCTCGGCCCTGGCTGAAATGAAGCGGATGTTTAATCCTGAGTTTATCAACCGGGTCGATGAAATTGTCGTTTTTCACAGCCTGAATAAAGAGAGTTTAGACCAGATATTGGACCTGATGATCAGGGAAGTAGAGGAGCGCCTGCAGGAGCAGAATATAGCCATTGAAGTCAAAAAGAAAGCCCGGGGATATCTCGTGGAAACGAGCTATGATGAAAAGTTCGGCGCCCGGCCTCTTCGCAGGATTCTCCAGAAAGAGGTGGAAGACCCTCTCTCGATGGAGATTTTAAAGGGACGGTTCAAGTCCGGAAGCTCCATCGTAGTCGGTTTCAAGGACGGCAAGATAGTATTCAGGCCTAAAAGGCAGAATAAGAAAGAGATTGTCAAGGCAAAGGAATTAGCGCTCAGATGAAGAAAACAGGGAGAGCCGCCTCCCTGCTTTTTCTCTGTTTAGCTCTTAATGCCTTTTCGCAAGGAGCGGAGAGGCTCTTTCAGGCAGGCGAGAAAGCTTTTCAAGAGAAACTTTTTCTAATTGCCGCGAATAACTTCGCCCTGGTAGCGAAGCAGTTTCCGGATGACCCCCTGGCTGACAATGCCGAGTATCTTCAGGCGGTATCTTACTTCTATCTGAAAAAGTATGGGAGCACTCTCGGCGCATTAAACAACTTTCGGCGTAAATATCCCAACTCTCCCCACAATGCCGGCATTGATTACTGGCGAGGAAGCGCCTATTACTACTCGAGACAATACGGCAGGGCTTTGGATGCTCTTTCCGCCCAGATTCGAGCCTATCCGGATGAGAAATATTTTCTCTACCAGGCGCAATTCTTAAAAGGAATGGTCCTGGAAAAACTGGGGCACAGAGAGGATGCGGCCGCCGGCTATGAGCGGCTCTTGAAGGAAGAGAAGGCACAGCAGCTTCATCTTCATTCCCTCCTCAGGCTGGGCGAAGTGTATCTTGAATTGGAAGATTATCGCAGGGCTCTCGGTGCGTTCACGAAGATCCTGATCGATTTCCCGGATTCCGGAACTGCTGCCAGGGAGGCTCTTTTTTTCACCGCCGAGTGTTACTTCTTTCTGAATGAGACCGGAGAGGCCGAAAAGCGATACCGCGGTTTCTTAGAATACCCGGGCCCTGAGGCCGGAAGAATAGAAACAACTTATTTCAGGTTGATCCGGAT
>CAZERV010000013.1:0-41000 GCA_964514815.1 uncultured Spirochaetaceae bacterium
GGGCGATCAGGAAGATCAATGATCGGGAAGGAGCGAGGTTCTCCGGCCTCGAAGGGCCGGAAGAGATCGCTGAAAAACTCTATGCCCGCTGGCGGAAACCGCTCTTTCTCACCAGGGGAGAGCACGGCTGCCTCGTCTACGATGAGCGCGGCTGCCGCGAGATTCCCGGCCTGCAGATAATTTCCCGGACCGACCCTGTCGGGGCCGGTGACAGCATGCTGGCCGGTATTTCCGCGGCCCTCGCTGCCGGAGAAGACCCTATCGGGGCTGCCGAGCTTGGCAATTTTACGGCCGGGGTCACCGTGCAAAAGATCTTTCAAACCGGAACGGCGGCGCCTGAGGAGATACTGGAGATAGGCTCCGATCCTGATTTCCGCTACCGTCCGGAGCTCGCGGCCCGGCCCCGGAAGGCGCGCTACCTGAACGAAACGGAAATAGAAATCATCACCCCCTTATCCGAAAAACTAAGGATCAGCCAGGCTATCTTCGACCATGACGGGACCGTCTCCACCCTGAGGCAGGGCTGGGAAGAGGTGATGGAGCCGATGATGGTCCGCTCCATATTAGGAGATGAGCTGAAAGGGGCCGACGAAAAATTGTATAATAGAGTGATCCGGACTGTCCGCGATTATATCGATAAAACTACAGGAGTCCAAACCCTGGTCCAGATGAAGGGCCTGGTGGAGATGGTTCGGAATTTCGGCCTGGTCCCGAAAGACAGGATAACGGATGAATACGGATATAAGGAAAACTTTAAAAGGGAGCTTCAGGAAAGCGTGAAAAAACGCCTTGAAAAGTTTGGCCGAGGGGAACTGGATATCAGGGATTTGACCATAAAAAATGCCCTTTCATTTCTTGTAGCTCTCCGGGAGAGAGGCATTCTTATCTACCTGGCCAGCGGCACGGACCAGGAGGAGGTCGAAGAAGAAGCAAAAGCTTTAGGATATGCGGATTTATTTCGCGGCGGCATCTACGGGTCCGTCGGTGATGTCAAGAAAGAGCCTAAAAAAATGGTTTTAAAGACAATCCTCGAGAAGATCGGGAAGAGCAACGCCAGGGAGATCGTAACCTTCGGAGACGGACCGGTTGAGATTCGAGAGACCCATAAGAGGGGTGCCTTTGCGGTGGGAGTAGCCAGCGATGAGATAAGGCGCTACGGTTTGAATGAAGTTAAAAGAACCAGGCTGGTTGAAGCAGGGGCTGATATTATAATTCCGGACTTTTCCCAATGGGAATATCTATTGGAGATTATTAACACGGGAGGTTGAATTGCCCTATCCACAGTTCGATCGACAAAAGCTTAATATCAAGCCGCTAGGGCTAAGAAAAAACAGGGTATTCATAGAGCGTGACCTGGTGCCGGTAACGGCGGAACCGGAAAATCTGACCCCGGAAGCATCCGAAGCGGTCGGAGAAGCTTCAGAAAAAATAAAGACCGCCCGGAGAAACGGGGCTTCCGTAATCCTCGCCTTCGGCGCGCATACCATTAAAAACGGGCTGGCCCCGGTTCTCATCCGGCTTCTTGAAGAGGGGTGGGTGACTCACCTGGCCACCAATGGAGCGGGCATAATTCACGACTGGGAGCTCTCCTTCCAGGGCGCAACCAGCGAGGACGTGCGGGAAAATGTAAAAAGGGGGGAGTTCGGCCTCTGGGAGGAGACCGGCTACTTTTTAAACCTTTCCATAAATATCGGCTCGTTTGAGGGATTGGGCTATGGGGAGTCCGTGGGCGCGCTGGTCCAGAATGAGGGCTTGAGAGTCCCGGATAAAAAAGAACTAATCGCCCTGATCGGGGAAAATGCAGAGAGAGACCCGGAAAAATCGGCCAGAGCCGCGGACCTGCTTGAGGTTATAGATCTTTTTAACCTCGTGCCCGGATTCTTAGAAGTCAGGCATCCCCATAGAGAGTATGGAGTGCAGGCCGCAGGCTTCAGATTGAATATCCCCTATACCGGCCATCCCATGTTCGGCCATGATATCATATACCCCCATCCGATGAGCCGGGGAGCATCTATCGGCCGAACAGCGGAGAGGGACTTCCTGGCCTTCGCCCACAGTGTGAGCAACCTGGAAGGGGGAGTTTATCTTTCCATCGGCTCTGCCGTCATGTCCCCCATGATTTTTGAAAAATCATTTTCCATGGCCCAAAACCTGGCTCTCCGGAAGGGGAGACATATCGATAATCATTCCCTCTTCGTGGTAGACCTGGCCACGGTGGATTGGAATTGGGAAACCTGTGGCGAGCCTCCTCCGAATAATCCCGCCTACTATCTCCGTTTCTGCAAGACTTTTAGCCGGATGGGAGGAAGAATGCGCTACACTACTGCGAATAACCGCGATTTCCTTCTGGCTCTCTGTAAAGAGCTATCAGGGGTTTAACCACCCGGATATTAAATATCTTTATCCATTACGGTTTTTCTGCGCGCTTTTTTTGCGCTTTCAATCGCCTGATCGCATATTGCTCTTATCCTATTTGAGAGCGCCTCCCCCACTGTAGAAGAAGTGTTCATTCCGCCTCTGGATTTGATGTAATTTTTGACCTTTGAAGTAACCACCAGGACTTCGTTTTTTGCTGGACTCATGTTCTCCTCCGATTATAATAATGTTGAGTCGTAGTATATTATATAAATCATAGAAATAAAAGAAAAAAATTAATTTTTTCCAGGCGCTTGATGCACTGAACCATGGCCCGGACGCTGTGATAATTCACCTTCCAGGAGTGGCTCATGTGGGACCCGACCGGTTTGCCCTTCCGGGTCAGCAGGGGGCCACCATTCCCCAACTTCATGGTTAATGACCTTGTCGAAAACAAAGCGGTGAACATTGAGGTAGGCCGGCCAGTACTTTTCAGACCCGAAATGAAGGAACCCGGCCAGCATACCGATCATCACCTCCGCCTGCTGCCAGAACTCTTTTTCCCGGTCTGTGGCGCTCCCCCGGTTCGGCCCCTCAACATACACGCCTCCGTATTCCCGATCGATGCCGTTTTCCACGGCATGGTCCAACGACTTCTTCAGATTATCGTTATATTTTTCCGGATTCAGGCCAAGGATATCCAGCGCGTGGAGCAGCAGCCAGGCGAGCTCCACATTATGCCCGTAGGAGGTGTTGTCTTTAACATTCGGCTTCCGCCCATCTTCAGTGAAGCGGTCCCAGCCCCAGATGATGTCGAACTTGATCTGCGGGGCAACCTGCCAGTCCGGAGTGAACTGCGGAATGCCGGTCCCGAATCGGGGATGAAGCATCCTCCCGGTCAACAGATCAATATCCTCCAGCAGCTTGCGGCGATGCACGCTCTTCCGGCTGCATTCATAGAGCGTGGTATAAGCCTCCATGAGATGCATGTGGACATCCAGGGTCTTGCGGTCTCCGCCCTGGGGCCCGGGACCGGCCAGGTTCCAACTCCGGTCGAACATTTCAAAGTAGCCGCCGTACCTGGTGTCGGTGCAGTATTTCTGGATAAGATCGAAGGTTTTTTCGGCATATTCAAGGCCGGCCGGATCGCCGGTAGCCAGGGTATATTCACTCAAAGAATAAATGGCGAAGCTGAGCCCGTAGAGTATCTTCCGGTCGATTTTCACCCTACCAGAACGGTCCAGGAGCCAGTAGAAACCTCCCTGCTTGGGGTCCTCACATTTTCTTGATCAAGAAATCGACCCCGTGCCTGGCATATTCGGCGCACCGGCCCCCTCCGTAACCGGCCCGGTGGGCCGACGACATGGTGTAGACCGTGCGGGACTGGGCGATAAGGGACTTTTCATCTTCCCCCGTGTCCCGGCCGGTTCGGTCAAAATGGGTTATGAAACCGCCGTTTTCTGTGTCCTTACAGCGCTCCAACCAGAAGGGCAGGAGCTTGCCGGTCAGATATTCTTCTATTTCTTTCTTACAGGCCAGAATCTCGGCTTTTTGCATTTTTATCCCTTTGATGCGGTAATAATTATATTCTTCCGCTATCCGGGGGTCAAGGAATCGCAATATTGTTTGACTTTATTTGACTTTACCGTTCATCTATAATAAGATTCAGGTCGCGAGTTTGGAAGACTCAAAGATAATTTTAAAAAGGGGGTCAAAAATGACCAAAAGAATCATGATTCTTGTCCTGGGTCTCTGCGTGTTGACGCTGTCTCTGCTGTGGAGCGGCGGCCGGCAGGAAACGAAACCCACTGAAGCCGGGATGGAAGCCGCTCCGGCAACCTTGACCGGAAAGGTGGAGGTCTTCTCCTGATGGACGGCAGGAGGGGAAGCAG
This sequence comes from uncultured Spirochaetaceae bacterium, assembly GCA_964514815.1. Lineage (GTDB taxonomy): Bacteria > Spirochaetota > Spirochaetia > SZUA-6 > DRHE01 > CAZERV01. The sequence continues at coordinate 4,248 of CAZERV010000013.1, forward strand.
AGGGCTTGAATGCCTTAATCAATCAGTTTAACGGCATGTATCCGGAGGTGGAAGTGATCAATGCCACCGTGGCCGGCGGCGCCGGGACCAATGCCAAGGCGGTTTTAAAGACCAGGGTCTTAGGCGGAGACCCGCCCGATTCCTTCCAGGTCCATGCCGGGCATGAGCTCATCGATACCTGGGTCAAGTCGAATTACATGGAACCGCTCACCTTCATCTACAAGGAAGAGGGCTGGGACAAATCCATGCCCAAGGGCATCCTGGACATAGTCTCCTACAAGAATGATTACTGGTCCGTGCCCGTAAACATTCACCGGGCCAATGTGCTCTGGTACAGCAAGCCCATTTTTCAAAAATACGGGCTTAAGCCTCCCAGGACATTCGATGAGTTCTTTAAGCTCAGCGAAGACCTGAAAGCCGAGGGGATCGTTCCGATGGTGATGGGCACCAAAGAAGGCTGGGAAGCCGGGCATGTATTCGAAGCCTTCCTGATCGGCACCCTGGGAGCGGAAGGCTACTCGGGGCTCTGGACCGGGAGGACCAAATGGTCCGATCCCAAGGTTACCGAAGCCCTGGAGCTTTTCAAAAAGATGCTGGATTACCTTAATACCGATCATTCGGCCCTGACCTGGGATGAAGCGGGCCAGTATCTCATCCAGGGCAAGGGGGCGATGCTCATCATGGGTGACTGGACCAACGGCTGGTTCATGTCCAAGAATTACAACGATTACGGCTGGGCCCTGCCTCCTGGGAATGACGGGATCTTCGACGCCCTCTCGGACAGCTTCGGTCTGCCGAAGGGCTCCAAGAACAGGGACCAGGTCATTGCCTTCCTGAGGGTGCTGGGATCCAGGAAGGGGCAGGAAGCGTTCAACAAGCTGAAAGGCTCGATACCGGCCAGGGCGGATGCGGATAAATCCATATTCAATCCTTACCTGCAGTCCACCATGGACGACTGGAACAACCACAAGATCGTGCCCAGCGTCATTCACGGCGCGGCGGCCAGCGAAGGCTGGGCCACCGAGTATAAGGACGTACTGGCCCTCTTCGTGGCCAGAAAAGATGTCGCAAAAGCTCAGGTCGCCCTGGCTGCGGCAGCCGAAGATGCGGGTGTCAGTCAATAAAAAGGCTGGAATACTATTAAGGGGTGTGTCAGGCACCCCTTAATTTTTTAAGGGTCGGTATGAAAGTAAGTAATCAGGATAGATTATATTCCATATTATTCGTGCTTCCTTCGATTATCGGTATACTGGTCTTTGTCTATCTTTTTATCGGCTGGACCGGATATATATCTTTTACAAAATGGAATAATGTGCTTCCGGACCTGCAATTCGTGGGTTTCAAGAACTATATCCGCCTCTTTCAAATAGAGCGCTTTCAGATAGATCTACAGAATACCCTGGTCTTTACCGTGCTTTTTATATTGTCCTGCCTGGTGATCGGGCTCGGCCTGGCCATTACTTTAGACCAGAAGTTAAGAGGGGAGGGTATATTCAGAAGTATCTTTTTGTTTCCGATGGCCATAGCTTTTATCGTAACCGGTATGGTCTGGAGATGGATCTTAAACCCCGGCAGCCTGGAGCTCGGCAGTGTCGGCATCAATCAGCTCTTCGATAAGCTGGGCTTAAGTTTCTTGAAGTCCGGCTGGTACACTGATCCCAAAATCGGAATTAAGGCCGTGGTCATAGCCGCAGTCTGGCAGCTCTCCGGTTATACCATGGCCATGTATCTGGCCGGCCTCCGGAATATTCCCATCGAGTTAAGAGAAGCGGCCCTGGTGGACGGGGCTACGGGCTTCCAGATCTACAGGTACGTCATCCTTCCGCTCTTAAGGCCGATTACAGTGGGAGCGATAATCATTTTAGGACACATATCTTTAAAGATCTTCGACCTGATCATGTCCATGACCGGGTCGGGAATCGGGTTTTCAACCGACGTTCCCGCCTATTTCATGTACGATACGACGTTTCGAGGCAATAAATTCGCCCAGGGATCTGCCATCGCAGTCATCATACTCATCATGGTCGGGGTATTGATCATACCCTACCTGATCTCAAATGCCCGGCGGGGAGATGAAGCATGAAGTTTAAACCGCTCTTATACGTGTTCCTCATAATCATGGCGATCATCTACGTTATGCCTGTCTATGTGCTTCTCTCTACCGGCTTGAAAGATTTTTCCGAGGTAAGCCTCAAGAACATGTGGAGCCTTCCGGGGCGTATCAATCTAGACAGCTTCAGGCTCGCCTGGAGCGGGAGTAAACAGGAGGGTTACAGGGGACTCAAGAATAATTTCTTAAACAGCCTCTACCTGGTGGTCCCGGCCACCATTCTTTCCTCATTTCTAGGTTCCATGAACGGGTACGTGTTCAGCAAATGGAAATTCAGAGGCGCCAATGTAATTTTTCCCCTGATCCTCTTCGGCATGTTTATCCCCTACCAGAGTATCTTGATTCCCCTGGTGCTGGTCTTAAGGCGAATCGGGCTGTACGGATCTTTGCCCGGGCTCATTTTCACCCACGTAATCTACGGCGTTCCCATTACTTCGCTCATATTCTTGAATTACTACCAGGGAATCCCGAAGGAGCTGGTGGAGGCGGGTAAGATCGACGGCGCCAATTTTTTGGGGATCTACAGCCGCATCCTCTTCCCCCTCTCCTTGCCCGGGTTTGCCGTGGTAGTAATCTGGCAATTCACTTCGATCTGGAACGATTTCCTGTTCGGGCTGATCGTCACCCCTAATCCGGCGGTCCAGCCGGTAACGGTGGCCCTCAACAATCTGGCCGGAAGCTATATAGTCCAGTGGAACATCCAGATGGCGGGCGCCCTGCTCGTGGCGGTTCCCCCGCTCTTGATCTACATCCTTTTCGGTAAGTTTTTCTTAAGAGGGCTTTTGACCGGGTCGCTGAAAGGTTAAGCCTTTTGAAATATATTATCGGAATCGATATCGGGGGCACGAAGAGCGAGGGCGTAAGGGACATCATACGAAGTAATAATAGAAGCTTAAAAGATCTTAGCCGGATCGTGCCGGCGGCTCTGGGAGATGAGATTGGCGATTACGCCGCCTTAGCCGCGGCCTTGAACGAATAGAGGGGGCCTTATGAAAGAGCGAACGCGATCGATCATCGAACAGACAATGCAGAGACTGCCGGGATTGGAAAGCTGCCGGTCTGAGCTTGAAGCCGCATTTTCCATTTTAAAGCGGTGCTATTCGCAGGGGTCTAAGGTGCTGGTCTGCGGCAATGGAGGAAGCGCCGCGGACTGCGAGCATATAGTCGGTGAATTAATGAAAGGTTTCCGGCTCAGGCGTGGGATCCCCGCTGAAGATATCGAAAAGATAAAGGCCGCCTTTCCGGAAAATTGGGAAAGCCTGGCGGACAATCTCCAGGGCGCCCTGCCCGCCATCTCCCTGGCCGGACAGACCTCTCTCTGCTCGGCGGTCATTAACGATGTCGGAGCCGGGATGATGTTCGCCCAGCAGGTGTACGGATACGGGAAAAAAGGCGATGTCCTGATAGGCATCAGCACTTCCGGAAACGCAGAGAATGTGGTTATGGCTATAAAAACAGCGAAAGCATTCGGTCTTGAAACGATCGGCCTGACGGGCAAAGAAGGAGGCCTCCTGAAAGATTTATCCAACCTCACCATCAGGGTGGCTGAGAGCAGCACCGAGAGAGTGCAGGAAAACCATCTTCCAGTCTACCATTTACTCTGCGCCATGCTGGAATCCGAGTTTTTCGAAGAATGATTTAAGATTTTCCCAGGCTTATCCGCACAAAGTGCCGCAGGCCTTCAGCCTTTGATTCGACCAGGCCCCTGGTTTCCGCCGCCTGAATAAAGACCTTAAATTTCCTGAAGCGCAGCTCCTTGAAATCGATCATCTGTTTGTTCAGCCTGGCATTGACCGTGGCAAAATCATGGAAGCCAGAGGAGGCTCCGTTGTCGAGGTCTTTGAGAATATCCAGCAGGGTTTCAAAAGCGCGCTGTTGCTGTCCTTTGCGGATTACATTTCTCTCCACCGGATAGATGAGAGCCTGCCTGTCCTTTCCTTCTATTTTTACGTAGCCCGCCCTGACCGCTTCCGCAACGAAATCGCTCCAGCGCTTAAAGCCCAGAGATTTTTCATCAAAGTTGGGGTTTAACATGCGCAGCCGGATCTTAACGGTCCCCATGTTGGAACTCTTGCCTTCTTTAAGCATGATCCCGGTGGTTTCCGCCAATATCTCAAACCAGTGTTCCCTGGGAGCAGGGGCAGCGGCAGATGCGGGTATTGGCTGACCGGGAGAAGACGGCGGGGCTTCCTGATCGGACCTGTCTCCCGGAGTGGAAGCATCCTCATCTCCCCCGGGAGTGAGCTCGCGGTAATCGACGAAGCTGTCCGCTATGGCCAGGAGGTCCTGGGAAGCCTTTTTCATGTCGCAGACTATACGAATCCTTTTGCCCGCCCTCCTTAGAGCCAGCACCAGGGCCCTGAAATCGCTGTCCCCGGTGACCAGCAAGAAAGTATCGATGTGATCGTACATCCGGAGCAGCTCCAGGGTGTCAGAAATTAAATTCATGTCGGCGCTGTTCTTCTGATTTCTTTCCCTGGGAACGTGGACCAGGTAGAAATGGGAGCGGGAAAGGGAGGGGCCCAGCTTTTTGAAGGCCGGTTTACTCCAATCACAGTAGGCCCGGGCTGCTACGACCCGACCGAAGGATTCGGCATATTCCGAAAGTCCGTCTATAAACATTGAGTCCGTGTTCGGTGTAACATTCTCAATATCCCAGAGTATGGAGACGTTTCCCATCTGAATTAGAAAGTAAGCACGATCCGGGCGGAAGTCAAGGCTCACTTAATTTTACTTTTTCTTTGATTTTATACCGGGTATCCTTTATCATTACATTAAGGAGGAAAGGTTCATGCCGGTAAAAAAGTTAAAGGATTTTTTGGATAAGAACAATATTAAATATGTGAGCATTCGTCATTCCACCGCCTACACGGCCCAGGAGATAGCGGCCTCGGCGCATGTAAAGGGGAGGAACATGGCTAAGACGGTAATGGTAAAGGTCGACGGTGAGTTGGCGATGGCCGTTCTGCCGGCAAAATATAGAGTGGACCTGGACCGGCTGAAAGAAGGGAGCGGAGGCGGGCAAGTCGAGCTGGCCACCGAACAGGATTTTGTGGGAAAGTTTACTGACTGCGAAGCCGGCGCAATGCCGCCGTTCGGAAATCTGTACGATATGCGGGTTTATGCCGATGAGACCCTCAAAGCCGATAAAGAGATAGCCTTTAATGCCGGCTCCCATTCCGAGCTGATCCAGCTTTCTTACCTGGACTTCGAAGCCCTGGTCAGACCGGCTATCACAAAGTTTTCGGTCCCGGCTTAATGGTCCTCCGGTAACATGAAGAAATCGTTTAAAAAAGACCTGAAATCGGAAGACGTGGAGGCGGTCCTCGATCTTCCCGGTACCCTGGACCGCCTGGACGGTGATGTCGAGCTGGTGCAGGAGCTTTTTAATATGTTTGTCCGGGAAATCCCCTCCAGAATCAAGGACTTTCGCCAGGCTATTACCGATAACGACATGGGGCGGATGGAAAAACTGATCCATTCTTTCAAGGGGGTCGCCGGGAATCTTGGGGCAACGAAGATCGACGAGATCGCCCTGCAGATAGAAAAAGAGGCGCAGAAAAATAACCGGAAAAGGGTGGTCGAGCTTTTCCCCTCCCTGGAAGAAGCTATAGCCCAGGTGAGGATGATTCTCGAAGACTATAAGGATGAATAATAAAATTATCAGCGGAATACAGCAGATTGGAGTCGGAGTGCCTGATTTTACCGGCGCCTTCAGGTGGTACAGGCAGACCTTCGGGATGGACATCCCCATTTTCGAGGATTCCGGGGTTGCCGGCTTGATGTTCCGATACACGGGTGGAAAGCCGCAGGCCAGGCATGCGCTCCTGGCCGGAAACCTTCAGGGCGGAAGCGCCCTGGAAATCTGGCAGTTTACGAGCCGCAAAACTGAAGCGCCGAAATTCACGGTTCTTTTGGGCGACCTGGGTATTTTTGCCGTCAAGATAAAAGTGTATGATATATACGAAGTATTCTCAGAGTTTAAAGACAGGGGACATAACGTTCTAAGCCGGCCGACAAAAGGTCTCACCGGAAAACACAATTTTTTTATGAAAGACCCCTTAGGCCTTATTTTCGAGATAATCGAAGGAGAAGAATGGTTTGCCAGGGGAAAGCACCTGACGGGTGGGGTCTGCGGCTGCCTGATCGGCGTTTCGGATTTCGATAAGGCCTGCACCCTGTATAAGGATATTTTGGGCTATGATGAGATTCTCTATGATGACTGGGGTGTTTTCGAAGACCTGATGTCCTTACCGGGAGGATGTGAGACGGTAAGAAGAGTGCTTCTTGCGCACAGCCGGGCGAGAAAGGGCGGCTTCAGCCGCTGGCTCGGTCCGAGCCGGATCGAGTTGATCCAGGCATGCTCCAGAAAACCGAGGAAAATATTTGAAAAGCGGTTCTGGGGCGATTTGGGCTTTATTCATCTCTGCTTCGATGTATGCGGAATGGAGCTTCTAAAGGCCGAATGTGAAGAAAAAGGCTTTCCCTTTACCGTTGATAGCTCAGAGTCCTTTGATATGGGCGATGCTTCCGGCCGCTTCAGCTATATTGAAGATCCGGATGGGACCCTGATCGAATTTGTCGAAACCCACCGGATACCGATAGTAAAAAAACTGGGCTGGTACCTGGACCTTACCAGGCGGGACCCGGAAAAGCCTCTGCCCGATTGGCTTTTGAAAGCCCTTTCTTTGAACCGGGTCAGGGATTAGGGGATAGGGGTGCCGCCTGAGAGCTAAAAACGATCGTCAAGAAATAGGTTCCTTTTGTTGCGCCGGTCTTTGCGCTCTTCAGGCTTTATCAAACGGGGCCGCCTCTTCAATCCTCTTTCCAGGAGAAGGAGGATATCATGGATGAGGTCCTCGATCTCGTTAATCTCGAAATTGGTAAGAATAGTATTATAGATAGCCGTAACCATTAGCCGGGGATCATTGAAAATCCCGGTGCGAAAAATCCTTCTTCTGGAGCCGTCCTTGATGATATCGGCGATCATGCTTTCAATATGGGTTCTCAGACTGCTCTGCCGCTTTTGCCGTGACTCTGAGCCCGGATAGATATATTTCTCGTTCCGGGTCAGAATACCGCGAATAATTTGATTCTTTTTAATGCCCAGGATGGTGAAACGGTAGAGGGCCTTTAATTTATTTACCGGTGAGTCGAGGCGGGAAACCATGCGATCCGCTTCCTGTATTCCCTGTTCCTCTATTCGATCGAGAATTTCGCCGTAAAAGGACTCTTTGCTTGGAAAGTAGTTGTAAAAGCTTCCGGTGCTGATACCCGCGGCCCTGGAAATTTCCTGAATATTAACATCTTTATATCCGTAGCGGGAAAAGAAGTGATTTCCGACCTCAAGCAGGGTTTCTCTTTTATCACTTTCCATCTCTATACTCGAGTTTAGATGATACTATACAAGCTGCTCTCCGGCAAGCAATTTTAAAAAACAGGCATTACCCGGCAGGCTATCGAAGAGATGGAGGTGAGATGCTGGGTGACCGGACTGCGCTGTACCGAGGGACGGACCAGGATCGATTTCCGGGAAGTGGAAGAGCTGGATGAAGGCCTCGTAAAGCTTAATCCCATCCTGATCTGGAATGAGCGGGAGGTATGGCAGTATCTTGCCCTCAATAAGGTGAACGTGAATCCACACCAGGCCGCTTAAGAATTTAAAGATTATCTGTTCATCCTGGAGGGTTTCCGGGATAGATCCAGCTTCATATTATCCCTGAGATTCTTGAAGGCTTCCAGAGTGATATCCGCATCCTCTTCCGTGTGAGATGCGGTGGGAATCATCCGAAAAAGCACGATTCCCCTGGGAACGACCGGGTACATTACCCCCGAGACGAATATTCCGTATTCTTCTCTGAGCATCCTGATCATCCGCATGGCGGTCTCCGGACTGCCGGCCGGTACATAGACCGGGGTGATGGGAGATTGAGTGTCGCCGATATCGTATCCCAGCTCCACCAGGCCGTTTTGAAGCCGTTTTGCTATGCTCCAGGTCCGCTGCCGAAGCGCAGGCTTTTTAATGATCAGATCTAAGGAAGCGGAGATGGCGTCCACAAATATCATGGGAAGGCTTTTAGCAAACAAATTTGTCCTGGCATTATACCTGATATACTCTATCGGCTCCTTTTCCCCGGCGGTTACACCCCCGATGGCTGCGAAGGCCTTGGCAAAAGTGCCGAAATAGAGGTCAACCCGGTCCTGTACACCGTAATGCTCGCCGGTGCCGCGCCCATGCTCTCCCATGACGCCGAATCCATGAGCGTCGTCGATCAACAGCCGGGCCCCGTACTTTTCTTTTAACTCACAGATGCCCTTAAGGTCGGCGAGGTCTCCCCGCATGCCGTAGACTCCTTCGGTGACTATCAGAATACCGCCCTTCCGGTCCCTGTTTGCCGCTTTAAGGTGAAACTCGAGGTTATCCAGGTCATTGTGCTTGAACGGCCTGAAACGCCTGCCCGCCGATGCGAGCACAGTGCCGTCTACAATTGAAGCATGGGAGAGCTTATCCATGATTATCAGGTCGTCATTATCCACCAGGGCCGAAATAGAACCCAATACTCCTAAATAGCCGTAATTGAAGAGTACGGAGGCGGGCTTTTGCAGGAAAGCGGCCAGCTTTTTTTCCAGGGCGATGTGTTTATCCGTATTGCCGGTCAGCATTCTTGAGCCCATGGGCGTAAAGGTGCCCCATTCTTCCAGGGACTTTCGCACCGCCTCTTTTACCTCTTCATTGCCGGCCAGGCCGATATAATTATTGATCGCCCACATGATCACTTCTTTGCCCTGGAACTTCATCCTGGGTCCGGGGAGGCCGTGCAGAACAGGCTGGGTAAAATACATATCATGCCGGGCTCTGAGGCCGCCGAAATATCCTCCTTCGCCATAGCATTTGTCAAATAGATCGGTCATAGTTGCAGCTCCTTGATCTTCCGAGAAAGCCTGGCGTTGACGGCTCCGGGAGTAAGGGCATCCGGCGTAAATACGACATCAGGCTCGATGAATCTCATTTTCTTCTCTTTGGCCAGTCTATTACGGCCGCCTCCGGTCACATTCAAAAGAACAAGCTCCTTTTCCTCGATTCTCTTCATTTTTACCGCCCGGAAAAGCCCGGCCAGGGCCACCTCGGCGGCCGGATCAAGATCACAGCCTTCAAGCTGCTCAAAAATATGACCGGCTTCTTTCGCTTCCCGGTTGGTGACGGAATACATATAGCCGTCCGAATCGGTCAGCGCGTCGAAAACGCCTCCCCTTATGGAATAGGGAGGGGTCCTGTTGCTCAATATCGGGGCGTGCATTCTTGCTATTCGATCCCGGGCCTCTTCTTCCGGCAAATCGATCAATTGCGGCGAAGAGTGTTGCCAGGAGTCTGTTATAACTGTGAAAGGCTCATTCTGGACGAAATGAAGCTTCATATTTTGATTTCCGAAACGCCCGTCTTCAATCAGCCGGGCGTTCATCTCCCAGACGGCAATTCCCCCGGTCCCGCTTCCTACCGCCTGGATATAATGAGCGGGAATTTCACCGATCTCTTCAACGGCGGTAAGGAGAACCGTTCCCAGCCCATCCCGGCGGGCGACATTCTTTGCCCCGCCTTCCGGATAATACTCATCCAATTGAGAGATCATATTACCCAATTGAATTGCATCAAAATAATCGGACCTTCCTTTCAGAACCGCCAGGGTCACGGCCGGATGTTTCTCGACGGTCAGCCACATATTAGGCAGGGCGGATTCGGGAACTACCACCAGGACGGGAACGGCGTTTTCAGAGCCTACCTGCAGGAAGGCCCTTCCCGTGTTGCCTGCCGAGGAAACGACCAGGGTGCGGTCTTCTCCGTCAGGGATCCTCGCGCAGACAGGCAGTGCTTCGAGCTCTTTAAAGCTGCAGGTTGAAAGTCCCGCTCCTTTTTCCGGCCAGTAACCGTTGAAAACGATGAGGAGGTTTTCGAGCCTGAGACGCCCGGCCAGTTTGTCGCTCCGGTAAACAATGGGCGCATTCGCTTGCGGCAGTATTCTCCTTACCGGCAGCCAGCTTTTATAATGAAAAATACCCGGGTGATGGTCGTGCGGGATGAGCTTTTTTTCGGAATAAGAAGCTCTCAGCAGGGCAGGAGAATGGTCTTCATCGCAGGTTAGCAAGAATCCCTTATTCGTGTCTTTGAACTCTTTTTGGCAATAGACACAGGTCAGTCTATAATGATTTCCGGTCATGCGTGACTGGCTCCTTTCCACTCCAGAGTGTATTCAGTTGCTTTTTTTGTCAATTAAACAGGCCTTTAAAAGGCAAAATTCGCTCCCGTAAGGCAGAAATGACCGGGTTCATCAGGATAAAGGCCGATAAAATGAATGCTGAATCCTGAATATTTGAATAAGATATTCATTTTTTTTATTTTATCACGATTATGTCTCCGGGGCCAGCAGGTCGAGGAAGCTTTCCGAGCCTACAGGATCGGAGGAAAAGTAATAGAGGTGGGAAGGGCAGGCACAGTCAGAGGAGCCGAAGCCCGTAACATTGCCCGCGGCCAGGCGGGCAATGTCGGCAACCAGGGCGCATTCAATGCGTTTTGCGCTGCGAATGGGAAAGCTTTTGAGCCGGTCGGCGGTAACTGCGCTGAGAAGATAATCTATATGCCAGTGAAGCTTCTTGTCTTTCCTGTGATGCCTTCTGATCCGGGCTTCCAGGTTTCTCATCGCTGAGCCGATGTAGACGTAAAAGCCGGGTTTTAGCTTGAGCTTTCCCAGGGCGCCCGGAACGATTTCAAGAGCCCTGGGAACTTGAATGACCAGCAGGTAGGCGCCCCTATCCGCCACTAACGGGAGGCCTTTACCCCGCCTTCGGAGAGGGCTCTCTTTGCTTCCGCCTCGATCCGGGCCTGGCTCACCATGGTGATATCCCCCGGGGTCTCCTGCACGAGCATGCCGTGGGCTGCACCCCAGTTGACCGCGGTCTCCAGGTCCTTTCCTTTCAGAAGGGCGGCCAGGACCCCGGAGGCAAATGAGTCTCCGCCCCCGGTGCGGTCGCGGATCGGAATGTTTTCCCTTAAAGGGGCGACATACCAGGTATCTTTCCCGGTGTCGAAGAGAACGGCTCCCCAGCTTATCAGGTCCGCATTATGGGCGCCACGCCACTGGGTGCCCACCAGGCTAAGATTCGGAAAATCCCCGGCCACCTTTCGGATCGTTTCTTTATAGGCCGGAAGCCATTCCTTAAAAGGCGCGTTCCTGGCGGTTTTGGTTTCATAGCCCAGGGCATCGGCCAGGTCCGAGTCGTTTCCGACCAGAAAGCTCAAGTGCGGCGCCAGTTTCCGGTTGATTTCCTGGGCCCTGCTTTTATTTGGCTCAACCTTGGCGCGGTAGTTCAGATCGGCGGAAACGAAGGTGCCGTAAACTGCGGCTTTTTTCGCCGCCTCGATGGCCAGGCCGGCTGTTTCAGGGCCTATAAGCGTGAAGATACCGCCGGTGTTGAAGACCCGCACACCTTCTTTGTCGAACAGGGTGTCGAAATCGTAATCCCCGGGAGCCAGGCGGGTAGCCGGGCTGTGGGCCCGGTAATAGGTGGTGTCGGAAGGTAATACCCCGCTGCCCGAATAAGTGAAATTGATTCCATTGTGCCGGCTGCCTTTCCGGTCTGTCGAATATCTGCCGCCGTCGTTTTCTGTGTTCCACCAGATTATCTTACCGGTATTAACCCCGGCTTCCCGCATCTGGTTGCGGATGTTCTCCCCCACCGGGTCATCCACCAGGGCGGTCAGGACGGCCGTGCGCAGGCCGAAGGTGTAGGCCAGGCCGCAGGCCACATTGGTCTCGCCGCCGCCCTGAAAAACGCGCAGGTTGTCCCGGGCCCTGGCGGTGGGAACGTCCCTGGGGTCCAGGCGCAGCATCACCTCCCCCAGGGAAACGCCGTCGAAGGCGCACCGGTCTGCCGTTTTGATATCCTGGTACTTTACAACCTCTGCCATTCCTGCTCACTCCTGAATGAATAGCATAAAACAGCAGAGCCGGAATTGCAAGCCGGTCAAATCATCTCCAGGACCGGGACAACCATGGCCCTGAGGCCCACGAAGGGAAAATCGGCCTGCAGGGCTTTGACTCTTTCAAGAATCCTCTCTTTCATATTTTCCTCGATCACGGTCATGGTGACATTGTTTAGCGTCGGCCAGATATGGTCGCCCATATGGGGTCCGTTCTCCCCGGAGCCTACGATATCGCGCCACTTGGTATAATTGTTGAGGCCCAGGTTCTTGAAAATGTCCATCACCTCTTCATCGATCGCCCGGTCGTGAATGATATAAACCATTATCTTATTCATAAAGCTGCTTTCATCCTTTTAATTTTTCTTTTTTCCTTGCCTGTTTCAAAGGCGGCATAGAGGACCGGAATCAGCACCAGGGTAAACAAGGTGGAAACCAATAGACCGCCGATGACCGTTTTGGCCATGGGGGTCCGCATCTCGCTTCCGGAGCCGATCGCTATCGCCATGGGAACGAGTCCTAAAGTCGTGGTGAGCATGGTCATCAGAATGGGACGCAGGCGGGTGCGGCCGGCCAGTCTGACCGCGTCGATGAGGGCATAGCCCCTCTTGCGCAGGAGGTTCGTATAATCGACCAGGATGATTCCGTTGTTGACCACGATTCCGGCCAGCATGACCACCCCGATACCGGAAACGACATTGAAGGTGGTGCCGGTAATCAGGTGCATCCAGATGACCCCGATAAAGGTCATGGGCAGGGTAAACATGATAAGAAAAGGATCGAAGAAAGACTCGAACTGGGCGGCCATGATGAGGTAGACCAGGATGAGAGACAAGGCCACTACCAGGAGCAGGTCCCTTATCGTTTCCTGAAGGTTCTGCCAGCCGCCGCCGTAAAGAATCGTAAAGCCCCTGGGCATGGTAATTTTTTGAATCCCGGCCTGGATAAGGCTTACTGCTTTCTTCATGTCCCCCTGGACCCCGGCGTTGATGTAGATGATCCTCTGCTGGCCTTCCCTTTCTATCGCCACCGGGCCGAAATCTTTCTTAAGCGTGACCAGGTTGGCCAGGGGGACCTGGATTCCCATGGGAGTGGCAATGGAGAGCAGATCCAGGTCCTGGTGGGTAAGCCTGTCTTTTTCCTGCAGCCTGACAAAGATGCCCACCTCTTCACCGCCCATGATTGCATTGGCCACCGATTCGCCGGCGAAGGCCCGCTTGATCGAGTTTCCCACCTGGGAGACACTTAGGCCGTATTGGGCGGCCCGCTCCCGGTCTACCAGAATCCGGTATTCCGGAAGGCCCTCCTGCCTGGATATTCTGACATCGGTTACGATATCGATATCTTCCATTATTTTTTTGATCTTTTCCGCCATGTCCTTGCCGCGTTTGAGATCGTATCCTTTCAAAGATATGCTCAGGCCGGATGAGCCTCTCATTCCACCCTGGGCCTTGGAGAAGCGGATATTGGCCCCGGGGATATCACTGCTCGCTTTTCGGATCTCGGCGATCACCTCATCGATGCCGCGGGCTCGCTGGTTTAAACTTTTAAGGAACAGCCAGATGGAGCCGATGTTCTCCGCTTCAGTGCCTGCTTCGTCGCCCCGCCTTCCTATCTGAATAAAATCGTTTTTTCTTTCCGGTATCTTTTCTTTAATAATACCTGCGATTTTATTGACAACCCGGCGGGTCTGGTCCAGGTTGGAGCCTACCGGTGTATTCACATTGATCATGATCATCCCCTGGTCTGTCTCCGGCATGAATTCCAATCCGATTACGGGAATCAAGAACAGGCTGGCTATAAAAATGAGCGCAATCAGGATTAGAACGACGGCCTTGTGCCCTAAAGCCCAATTTAAAAGTCCGCTGTACTTGCCGTCCAGGTAGCGCAGCACCCGGCCCCTCGAGCGCAGCTCATTCTCCACGCTGAGGATGGAATCGGTTTTTTCCCTTATCTTCACCTTCTTTACTTTGCTGGAAAGCATGGGGATGATGGTCAGGGCTACCAGGAGAGAGGAGAGCAGGGAAAAGGTAATCGTAAAGGCCAGGTCCTTGAAGAGCTCGCTGGCCATGCCCTTGATAAATAGGACAAGCGGCAGGAATACGGCGATGGTGGTCAGGGTGGAAGCGGAGATGGCGGTAGCCATTTCCTGGGCGCCGAGCTTGGAGGCTTCCAGGGGCTTGGCCCCGTTTTCCCGGTAGCGAAAAATGTTTTCCAGGACCACTATGGAGTTGTCGACCAGCATGCCTACGCCCAGGGCCAGTCCCCCTAAAGACATCATATTGAGGGTCAGGTCGAACAAGTACATGAAGATGAAGGTGATTACTATCGAAAGAGGAATGGACACGGAAATGACCATGGTAATAGAGAAATGTCTCAAGAAAAGGAGCAGCACCAGGATGGCCAGCAGTCCGCCGATGACCGCCACCAGGCCCACGTTCTGGATAGCTTCTTGAATAAAGTCGGAAGGAGAATAGAGCTCCACCAGTTCAATATCCTTGGGAAGGGAGAGGGAGAGGCTTTCTATCTTTTTCTTTACTTTATTAGCTATCCGGACGGTATTGGTCCCGGATTGTTTCTGAATGATGGCAATTACGGCCGGGGCGTCTCCGACCCTGAGCTCGACCTCTTCATCAACGTACCCGTCATAAACATCGGCAATATCCTCCAGGTAGACGGGTATCTCTTTTTTGGTGACAATAACCAGCCTCTTTATTTCGCTCAGATTCTGGAACTTGCCGGTGGTGCGGAGAGAGTAGTTCAAAGCGCCTTCTGAGACCCTGCCGCCGGTAACATTCAGATTCTCGGCCCGCAGGATATTGACAGCCTGGTCTACGGCTATCCCGTAGGAGGCCAGGGCGGTCCTGTCCAGGTCGACATGAATCTGCCGGGAAAGACCGCCCCAAATCTGTACATTCGCCACCCCGTCTATCTGCTCCAGATGGGTCTTGATCTCCTTTTCGGAGAAGTATCTCAGGCTCTTTAAATCCCTCCTTCCCTCTATGGTCAGGACCATGATAGGGATCTGGGAGGGGTCGAATTTAAAGATCACCGGCTGGGAGGCGTCATCGGGAAAGAATTCCCGCGCCAGGTCCAGTTTTTCCCTTAAATCCGAAGCTGCTTCGGTCATGTCCGTGCCCCAGTTGAACTCGACAGTGACCATGGACTGGCCCTCCCTGGAAACCGAGGTAACCTTTTTGACATTGGCCACGGATGCGGCGGCGTTTTCAATAGCCTTGGTCAGGTTTTCTTCTACCTCCTCCGGAGCGACCCCGGAATAGGTAGAGAATATTGCTATGATCGGAAAGGAAATATCCGGAATCAGGTCCACGGCCAGCCTTAACAGGGAAAAGACGCCAAGGACGATCAAGGCCAGGTAAACTACGACTGTAGTAACCGGCCGGTTAACGGAAAGGTCTGATATTTTCATTCGATTTCCTCCGCAATTGTTACTTTGTCTCCCCCGCTTAGATTGTGCTGGCCGATCACAATCACTTCATCGCCTTCCTTAAGACCAGATTTAACGGCGGCTATTTCGCCTTTAACGATTTCAATTTCAGGCATTATTTCCCTGGCCGTGCCTTCCTCGACAATATAAACAATCCGTTCATCGTTACGGTCGATGATGGCGGAGTAGGGGATAAGAAGGATCTGCTTCAGTCTGCGAATAATGATTTCCGCGCTCCCGAACATGCCCGGTTTCAAGATGTGGTCCTTGTTGAGCAACAGCACCCTGGCCTCCCTGGTCCGGGACACGGGGTCGACTACCGGGCTCAACTTATAGATGGTGCCTGCGAATATCTTATCCGGATAAGCAACGACACTGACCTCCACCTTTAGGCCTGGTATTACCTCAGGAATATGCTTTTCGGGTATGTTGACGATTACCTCCACCGAATCCATGTCCACGATAAGGAATAAGGGCATGGTCGGGGTGATGCTGGCGCCTTCTTCGGTTAAAATCTTTTTTACGATACCCCGGATGGTCGACTCGATCGCGGCGTCTGCAAAATCCAGGCCCGCTTCATCTCTCTCTATGTAGGCCAGGACCTGGTCTTTTTGGACCCTGTCCCCTTCGGAAACCAGGATTTTCTTGGCCTTTCCCGGCACCGTGGAATAGATGCTGACTTCCTTTATGGCCTGCACGCTTCCGTTGACCCTTAATGACTCGGTGATATTACCGGCCTTCACCCGGGTAACCGCTACCGGCACGGCTAAGTCCATCTTTTCCTCAGTATTTTTCCCTTTTGACTGCTGCCCAAAGCGGGTATAGGCGAGCGAGCCCAGCCCGGCCGCGGCCGCAATGACGATAAGTATGATAATAATCCTTCTAAGTCCCTTTTTCATCAAACTATCCTCCTTAGAAATGGTCCACTCCAACGGCATCCATTAAATCGTTAACAGCTTTTTTGTAGTTATAAATCGTCTGAATATGGGCCAGTTGGGAGCTGTTCAGGCCCAACTGGGCGTCCTTCAAATCAATACTGGAGATGACTCCCCGGGCGTACTGCTCTCGCGCCGAGTCATAGAGGCGCTGGGCCAGCTCCATCCCTTTTTTTCCGGAAGCGATCTTCAATTTTTCCTCTTCGAGCTTCAACAGGATACTCTCGATGCTCACCTTTATCCCGCTTACCAGGGATTCGTAGCCCAGCCTCAGCTCTTCCAGCTCGAGATCGCTTTTCCTGAGGTTGGCGCTCTCTTTACTCCAGGGAATAAAGCTCGAAACCGGAATCTGGACGCTGATTCCCCCGCTCAGGGTCCCGTCCCAGGCATCGGTTCCCCAGTACCTGTTAGCTCCTGTGGCCGAGTCCACGCCGCTCGTCAGGCTGTAGTTGAGAAAGCCGGAGATTGTGGGCAGCCGGCTGCTTTGGGTGACCTGCTTCTGAATTTCAGCCAACCTCTGTTTTCCGGCAAAGCTCTTGAGATCGTACTTATTGACCAGGGTTGTCCGAACCAGCTCTTCCTTTTGAAAGTCGAGAGGCTCATGCTCGAGAGCGCCGACCGGGATGATTTTCGTATCCTCTTCCTCATCCAATCCCAGCAGATTTTTCACCGTGAGCAGGATGATTTTCACCTGGTTCCTGGCGGAGATCACCGTGGGTTTGAAGGATTCCACGTCGGCTTCCGCCTGAAGCACCTCAAAGTCCGAGCTGATACCGGCGGCGTATTTTTTTCGGGCCACTTCCAGGGCTTCTTCCTTGGCGGCCAGGGTTTCATCATTGATTCTCACCACTTCCTCGGCCAGGAGATAGCCGTAAAAGGCCCTCTGAATCTGGATGCTTAAGCTCCGCATTTCCTCCGCCACTGAGAGCCCCGCGGATTTCAAACCCTCTTCGGCCAGGCGAACGCCGTTCCTGATTTTTCCGAAGGTGAAGATGCTCTGGCCCAAATCAACGGAAACGGTGACCGGGTCGGTTGCCCGCGTATACACTCCATAGTTAGGCTCGAATGTTTCAAAGTAATGTGTCCAGGCAGCCGTTGTAGAGAGGCTCGGGAAATAGCCGGACCGGGCTGCCTGAACGTCAGCTCTCGCCTTTGAGACTCCCAGGACCCTGGCCTTTATCGTGCTGCTGTTGGCCATTCCCAGGCCGATCGCCTCTTCCAGGGTAAGCTCCAGCCTCTTACCTTCGTCAGGAGCAGCAGCTTCAGCCTGAAGAAAAGAGCTTGCCAGGAAGCTAAGCATGAAAAAAACCGTTGCCAGGTAAATTGTCCGCCTGATCTTCATAATTCCTCCCTTATTCCATTTAGCAGCACTTTCATTAGAGAGCCCACCGTTTTATTAATGTCGAAATCTTCGCCCGGGTTATTAAATTTCAGCCTATGGATGGCGCCGGATACCATGCCGTTGAACAGGTGGGCAATTTCCCGGGCCTCAGGCTCCTTTTTAAAGATCCCCTTGTTTTGGGCCTCCTCGATGATGCTTGTTTCAAAGCTAACCAACCGGTTTCTTTTTTCACACAAGGCGGCGAACAGCTTCTCTCGGTTGCTGACCAGATCCGGGTCGGAGAGTATAAAAAAGAAGCCGAAAAAGTCGTTATTTTTCCGAAAGACATTCAGATAATTGAAAGCTATTTTTTCCAGGATCTCGGTGGGGGAGGAGGCATCATTTAGATTCCTCCGGACGGCCTTCTCAATAGTATCCAGCACGAAAAGGATGGTTCGATGAACAAGGTCCTCCTTATCCCGGAAGTAGAGGTAGATTGTTCCTTTGGCGAGCTCGGCTTCTCTGGCTATCTCTTCCAGGGAGACCGGGCCGTATCCTTTTTGGGCGAAAACTTTCAATGCCGACTTTATAATTAGTTCTTTCTTGTTCAATTGAAGCTCTTCCTGCTTTTAAATCTCATATTCTGACTGACCGTTCAGTCAGAGTATCATGCTTTCTAAACATAATAAAAATTAAGTTAAACGTCAAGAAAAATAATATATTTAATAATATAATAAATTATTTGTATTATGGCATTAAAAAAATTGATATTTTTATTAAAAACTTAATTATTTGTAAAAAAGATGAATATTCTGACCTTGGGAATTTATAAAATAAGTATTGATTTTTAAAAGAATATTTGATATTATAATTAACGTGGTGTAGGATAATATTGTGGAAACGTTTCCACAATAAAGCTTTTAAAATTTGACCTGAATTATGAGTATCGATATCAAGTTTGTGGCTAAGAAAGCTGATGTATCTATCTCTACAGTCTCAAGAGTACTCAATAATTCCGGATACGCAAGCCCTGCAACCAGGATAAAAGTTTCTAAAATAGTTAAAGAACTCGGCTACAGGCAAAATAAGGTTGCAAGAAGTTTAAGAAAAAAAACTTCCAGTTTTGTTGGTTTAATCGTACCTGATATTTCCAACGAATTCTTTTCTACGCTTGCAAAGACCATTGAGAATAGTTTGCATCAAAACGGTTTTAGCCTTTTTCTTTGTAACACGGAAGAAAATGAAAAAAGAGAGAGATTTTATATAGAATCTTTACTCGATTCTCAGGTCAGGGGCATTATTCTTGCTTCAGCTGGTTTTGAATCAAACCAGCACCTTCTGGAAACCGACATACCGGTAATAATGGTTGATAGAATGAATTTCAGTATAAAAGTGAATAATGCCGTGAAAATAGAGAGCGACAATTATCAAGGAGCAAAGCTGGCCGGAGACATACTG
Organism: uncultured Spirochaetaceae bacterium; assembly: GCA_964514815.1. GTDB lineage: Bacteria > Spirochaetota > Spirochaetia > SZUA-6 > DRHE01 > CAZERV01. The sequence goes on from CAZERV010000013.1 coordinate 23,493, forward strand.
ATAAAAAAAGACGCTAAAAAAATGGTTTTCTTACGGGATTACAGGAAAGTTTATCCCATGATGCAGAGGGAGTATGGATTTATCGATTCCATGAAAGAGAATGAAGTAAAGCCGGAGGATTATAGAATCTACCATACAATTGTTTCTCCAAATGCGGCTTTAAGAAAAATAAGAGAAATATATAGAGATTTTAGGTTTAACGGCTTATTCTGCGGTACCGATACAATCGCGTTTGGAGCCGTCAAAGGTTTATTGGATATGGGTGTTCCTATTCCTGAAGATGTGCAAGTTATTGGATTTGACGGTATTTCACTCGGTGAGTTTCTCAATCCTCCCCTGTCCACTATAAAACAAGATATTGAAACAATGGGTTATATGGCTGGGAAAAAGATCCTCAAATTGATTTCAAAAATTCCTTTAAACGAACATATCTTACTGCCAACCGAATTTATTGAGCGGGGCACAACAAGATGACTCAAGATCAAGTATTTAAGTATGGTCAACACTGCCAGGTTCTGGCAGCTAAAAAATTACTCTATTAAGGGGGTTCGTATGAAAAAGGCAGTCTTTTTTGCGCTCATGATGTTGATTGCCAGTGGCGTTATGTTTGCCGGCGGGCAACAGGAGCCGAAAGCGTCGAAGGAGGAGGCAAAACCGGAGCAAATCAAAATCGCTGTGATTTTGAAAACGCTTGCCAATCCTCACTGGGTTTCCATGAAAGAGGGTGTGGAAGCCGAAGCCAGGAAGCAGGGGGTGATCGCCGATGTATTCGCCGTTTCCTCAGAAGGTGATATCCAACAGCAGCTTCAATTGTTCGAAACGGTGCTGGCGAAAGATTACCAGGGAGTTTATGTTTCACCGATTACGCCTTTAAACCTGGTGCCAACTGTAGTCAAGGCGAATAAAAAAGGCATTCCAGTGGTAAACGTGGATGAAGGGATTGACTTGAAAGCCTTGAAGGATGCCGGCGGTTCCGTTTATGCCTTTATCAGGACCGATAATTTTAAAATTGGAGAGCAGGCCGCCGACTTTGTCGCCTCAAAGTTTTCCGGCGGCGAAGTTGCAATTATTGAGGGTATGGCGGGGAATTCCTCCGGTGATGCCAGAAGAGACGGTTTCAAATCCAAGATAGGGACTTACTCGGGCTTCAAGGTTGTAGCCAGCCAGCCGGCTGACTGGGACCGGATCAAAGCACTTGACGTGGCAACCAATATGATAAACAGGTACCCGAATCTCAAAGCTATTTACTGTGCCAACGACACTATGGCTTTAGGGGCTATGCAGGCCGTAAAAAATTCGAAAAAGATAGATCAGATTATTGTTGTCGGAACCGACGGCATACCGGAAGCGGTGGAGTCCGTTAAAGCGGGAGACATGGCCGCCACCATAGCCCAGGATCCTTTTAATATGGGAACAACAGGCGTCAGAATGCTGGTCGAAATAATCAAAGGAAAGAAATTATCGGCGGATGAATTTGACGTATTGATCCCTTCTAAATTGATTGCTAAATGACTTAATACGGCAGCACCCCTGAAACGGGGTGCTGCCGTTATTTGATTTGAAGAGCAACAGCGAAATGAACGACAGCTGCGTTCTCAGGATGAAAAATATAACCAAAGAATTTCCCGGCATGAAAGCCCTGGACAAGGTCTGCTTTGATTTAATTGATGGGGAAGTGCATGCCCTTGTCGGTGAAAACGGAGCCGGGAAATCGACTCTCATGAAAATTTTGAGCGGCGTGTACCAGCCGACATCAGGTGAGATAGAAATCAGGGGCAATAAATATTCAGGGCTGACTCCCAAAGAATCCTTTAATCTCGGTATCAGCATCATTTATCAAGAATTAAGCCTTATTAATGAGCTCTCAATTTCAGAGAATCTGTTTCTGGGACGCCTGCCTTATAAAAAAAGGTTGGGCATTAAGTTTGTCGATTATAAAGACATGCATGATACCGTGAAAAAATATTTAAACCAGGTGGGTCTGGATGTAGGCGGTGATGAATATGTAGAAAACTTAAAGATCTCACAGAAGCAGTTGGTGGAAATAGCCAAAGCCTTATCTCTTGAATCCAGGATACTGATCATGGATGAGCCGACTTCATCTATTTCCGCGAATGAAATTGAGAGATTGATTTCATTAATCAAGGAATTAAAAAACCACGGTGTATCGGTAGTATTCATTTCTCATAAATTAAAAGAGGTAAAGCGGGTAGCCGACCGGATAACGATTCTTAAGGACGGCGGGGTAATGGGTACTAAAATAGCCGGTGAGATTACCATCGATGAGATAGTTAATCTCATGGTCGGCAGGGAGCTCAAGTTTAAGTATTCACACGTGCATAGATACCACAAAGAACACAGAAAAGATGAGTCTCCTGTTATCGAAGTCCGGAATTTGAAATTAAATGATAGAATCAACAATATAAGCTTTAAGATTTATCGAAAAGAGATCGTGGGGTTTTTCGGTCTTGTTGGGGCCGGAAGAACAGAAATAATGAGAGCCATTTTCGGCGCAGACAGATATGAAAGCGGCGAGATATATCTCGGAGTAAAAAAAGTCACTATCAATAATCCCTACTCCGCATTAAAGAAGGGGATGGGCCTAATCCCTGAGAATAGAAGGGAAGAGGGGTGTTTCACTAATTTTGCAGTCTGGCAGAATATGACTTTACCGTATCTGCAAAAGAAGTCGACTCTTCATGGACTGATAGGAAGAACAAATCCAAAAATTGAAAGAGAAATTTCCACAAAATATAAAGAAATGTTAAAGGTTAAATCCACTTCCCTGAACCAATTGATCTCTGAATTGAGCGGTGGCAATCAGCAAAAGGTTGTCGTGGCAAAATGGCTGGCCACAGATGCGGAAATTTTGATCTTTGATGAACCTACCAAGGGCATCGATGTAGGCTCTAAAAATGATATTTATCAAATTATTTTGGAACTGGCAAAATACGGAAAGACAATCATTTTGATTTCTTCCGAATCCGAAGAACTGCTCTCTATTTGTTCAAGAATCTATGTCATGCATGATGGGAGAATTACCGCGGAGTACCCGATAGAGAAGGCCAGCGAGGAAAATTTGATATACAGCGCAACTGTTATATAGAAAAGCCACATCAGGGGGAAAGGCTCAATGAATAAATTCAGAATATTCTGGCAGAAATTCGGTATTTTATTTATATTGCTTTTCCTGGTTATCATAATGGGGATCCTCTCTCCGAAATATTTCCTTACCACCAATAACTTAATGCAGATCATACTTCAATCCTCCATAACCATCTTGATCGCGGTAGGAGAGTTTTTCGCCATCTTGATTGCCGGAATCGATTTATCCGTAGGTTCAGTCATCGCGCTAACCGGCATGGTGACTGCCAAATTGATGGTCGGGGGAGTGCCGATAGTTATTTCTATCCTGCTGGGCGGTATTGTATTAGGCGGTTTATTGGGCCTGTTTAACGGTTTCCTGGTTATCAGAACGGGTCTGCATCCTTTCATCATAACTTTAGGCGGCTTGACTATCTTCAGAGGGATTACCCTGGTAATTTCCGATGCCAGACCTGTCTACGGATTTCCTGCCCGATTTCAGAAGATAGTGGCCGGTGATATTCTGGGCGTCCCGGTTCCGATAATCATCGCCCTTCTAATAGCCTTCATTTTTTTTCTTATAACGACTAAAACGGTCCTGGGCCGCAATCTCTATGCCATCGGCGGGAACCAGGATGCCGCCTGGCTTTCGGGTATATCCGTAAAACTGCATAAACTTTTGGTTTTTGTTTTTTCAGGAATAGCTTCCGGAATAGCGGGCGTCGTTATGATCGGGCGCCTGGGAGCGGCCGAGCCGCTGGCCGGAGTTGGTTTCGAGCTGTATGCTATTGCGGCGGCCATAATCGGGGGAACGAGTTTTTTCGGTGGAAAGGGAAAGGTATTCGCGGTTGTGGTAGGCGCGATAATTATTGGCTTAATTAACAATTCCCTCAATATCTTGAATGTGCAGACCTATTACCAGCAGATTGTAATGGGCAGTTTGATTATTGGATCGGTTTTTCTTGATAAAGCCCTTTCCTCTACATAATTGTTCCGGAGGTTAAGAATGTACCAGTTGTCTGTGTCGCTTCAGTGCATGGATTTTAAGAAGATAGGAGAACAGTTGAAAATACTCAACAGACACATGGACAGGTATCATGTAGATATTTTTGATGGGCATTTTGTTCCGAATATAGTTTTTGGTCCTGAAATTATTACCGGTCTCCAGGATCTTTTAGAATTACCGTTTGATCTGCATCTGGCTGTGGAAAGACCGGAGGAATTATTGCCCCTTTTTCTCGAAACAAGGGTAGATACGATTTCACTACATATTGAAACCATAAATCATCAGTTCTTTCGTCTTGCGGATATAATACACCAGGCGGGTAAAAAATTCGGTGTCGTTTTAAACCCCTTAACCGGTCTTGCGAGTTTCGAATATATCGGAGAAGAAATTGAGAAGGCAACCGTTATGACTGTAGATCCTGGATTTGCAGGGCAGAAATTCATAAGGCCGATGCTGAAGAAGATAAAAGCGATATCCGAGTTTAAAAAGAAGAATAATTACGGGTTTCAGATTGAAGTTGACGGCAGTGTAAATATGAAGACGGCTCGAGATCTGTTTGAGCACGGAACCGAAATATTTATATTAGGCACTTCGGGATTGTTTGACCTTGATAAAGATCTCGAGCGGGCTTCAATAAGAATAAAGGATTATTTCAAATCATGGATGTAATGCAGCCGTTTTTTACGAATGTTGATTTTGAATCAGGGAATTTTGATCCCTGCGACAAATGTAATAAAAGATTTCTCTCCGATCTTAAAGGATGTTTCTATTTTGAGGAGGAGTTCAACAAAGAGTTGGTGCGTGATGATAAGCTGGTTTATGAGGTTTCAAGAAGAGATGTGCCTCTACTGCCGGGACAGCTCCAGCACTGTATAACCCGGATCTATCCGGGCACTGTGGGTGGTGAGTTTTTTAAGACAAAGGGCCATTATCATAAAAATTCGGAATCCGCTGAGCTCTACCTATGCCTCAAGGGAAGAGGCATCCTCAACATGGAAGAGCCGGAAGGCAAGACTTCCTATATTAAAATGAACCGCGGGGTATGGAGTTACATTCCTCCGGGATGGGGTCATCGTACTATTAATATTTCAGCTGATGTACTCTTCATTTTCTTATCGGTATGGCCGGGAGATGCCGGCTATGATTATAAAACTGTTTTGGAAAAGGGTTTCGGGAATATTTTTGTACGCGAAGACAATAATGAAGGCTTTAGAATAATCTGCAGAGCATAAGAGATAAGCGATGGTTTTGGCTTTGGATATCGGCGGCACCCATGTACGAACCGGCATCATGGACAAAGAAAATCGGGTTATATTCTTCAACAGCCGGTATACGAAGGATATAGTCAAAGAGCCGGTACTGGAAAACCTTTCCCGATATATTGCCGGGATCCCTGAAATCGTAAAAAACTGGAAAAGGATCAAAAAGGTTGTTTTGGGGATTCCCTCGATAATCGATGATGATAATGATTCTGTTTTATCCACTCCGAATGTTCCTCTTTTGCAGAATATAAAGTTAAAAACCGGCCTTAAGAAATTGCTTAAAAAAGATATTACCATACTTAACGATGTAAATCTCTCTACCCTGGGTGAGTATTCAATCCTCGATCACGAACTTTTTCCCCATGTAGTAGGTATCTACATTGGAACCGGGATCGGCTGTGGTATAATCATCAATAAGAGGTTATACACCGGTGGATCAAATCTCGCCGCTGAATACGGGCATATACCGACACGTATAAGGGGTAGGTCAGAGCAATGCGGCTGCGGGCTCTACAACTGCCTGGAGCTGAATGCGTCGGGGAATTTCTTAGCCAGGAGTTTAGCCGGGTCAGATAGGAAATATCATGTTACTGAAATATTCATCGATTACGAGTCGGACCCGTTAAGAAAAAAAATCGTGGACACTTTTTTTGATTACCTTGCCTTTGGGCTGCATACCCTAATAACGATCTTAAATCCTGATCTTTTAATCATGGGCGGAGGTGTGATCAATATGGATCATTTCCCCAGAGAACGGTTAATAAGTTCGGCTTATTCCCGTCTAAGGCATCCCAGCTTAAAGAATAAGTTCCAGGTAAAATTCGCGGAGCTGGGCGAGAAAGCCTTTCTCTATGGGAGTAAGGAATATTTCAATAATTATCAATAAGGGGTAGAATCCAGATGGGGTTTTCATGCTGCTCAAGTTAACCGGGGAAAGAAAGAAAAGAGTTGAAGAGATCAAGGATTGTCTGATCGGTTCACCACCGGGGATATGTTCGGAAAGAGCGCGCTATTACACGGAAGCGTATGAAACCTATGAGAGTGAGCCCCGAATCATCCTGCGGGCAAAAGCGCTCCGCTCCTATCTTGAAAATAAAACTCTTTATTTGGGGGATAATGATTTAATACCCGGTTACCAGGCTTCCCATCCGCGCTGGGCCCCGATATTTCCGGAATACTCCTGGGAGTGGGTTTACCTGGAATTGGATTCATTCGAAAAGCGAAAATACGACCGTTTTAGCATTACCCCGGAGGTCAAAGAAGAGCTGCGGCAGTTGTTACCTGCCTGGAAAAACAAGACCCTATTTGAAAAAGTATCCGCCCGGCAGCCCGATTTTGTGAAAAAAGCCTCTCAAATCGGCGTTACGAGCTGGATAGGACAGGCTACATCAGGCGAAGGGCACATTGTCGTCGATCATCAAATGGCCCTGGAAGAAGGATTTGCCGGGATCATTTCCCGGGCGGAAGTTTTTAAAACCGGCCTGGCTTTGTATGAGCCTGAAAACCTGGGTAAGAGAGATTTCTTAAAAGCGGTCGGTATCGCTTTGGAAGGAGTTTTAATCTTTGCCCGGCGCCTGGCTGAATGTGCCGGGGAAACGGCCGGTAAAGAAAAAAACAATAAACGAAAGCAGGAGCTTATCGCGATGGCCGAGGCCTGCAGTAATGTGCCGGCTAAACCCGCCTCCGGCTTTTATGAGGCCCTGATCACTGTCTGGTTCCTGCATTTAATCCAGCAGATCGAGAGTAACGGCCACTCTACTTCCCTGGGACGTTTTGACCAGTATCTTTATCCGTACTACCGGAGTGATCTGGAGGCAGGAAGAATCACCCCTGATGAGGCCCTGGAGCTCATCGAGCATTTTTATTTGAAATTGTTTTCTATAATAAAGTTACGGCCGGAAAAGCATTCCAGGACCCAGTCCGGATATCCCATGTACCAGAACATGGTAACCGGTGGACAAACAACCGGTGGAAAAGAGGCCACCAATGAACTGAGCTACCTCTGCCTGGCGGCACTGGTTGAGGTGCGTCTTTCGGAACCTAACTTTTATATCCGCATTCATGAAAATACGCCGGAGGAATTCTTAACTGAGGCTCTGCAGGTCGTAAAGCTGGGTTTTGGGATGCCGGCTTTCGTTAACGATAAGGTAATCGTTCCTTCTCTTGTAAACAGGGGCGTCTCCGAGACAGATGCTCTCAATTATTCCACCATGGGCTGTCTGGAGGTGCAGGTTCCAGGCAAATGGGGCTATCGGGCCAATGGAAAGAGCAAGGTGAATCTGTTAAAAATCCTGGAATTAGTCCTGAACGACGGGCGGGATCCAAAGGCGGGGATACAACTTAAAAAGGGCAGGGGAGATATAGCAACATTAAAGACTTTTCCTGATCTGATTACTTCCTGGCGGGAACAGCTTGAATATTATACCCGCATCCATGTAACGGCGGATAATATCAACGATAAAGCCCTTGAAGAATTGGTCCCGAATGCCTTCTGCTCGGCTTTCGTTCATGATTGTCTTACTCGAGGCAAACATCTTAATGAAGGCGGCGCAGTATACGATATGACAAGCGGGGCTTTAGTCGGCCTGCCGAATGTAGGAAACGCTTTGGCAGCCTTAAAAAAATTGGTATATGAAGAAGAAGAAAGAAGATTGAGCGGGGCTGATCTTAAAAATGCTTTGAAGAACAATTTTTCCGGCAACAGAGGTGAAGAAATCCGCCATCTGCTTTTAAATAGAGCGCCCAAATACGGTGAGGATGAGGATGAGGTGGATGAATTGACAGCTTCTGTTCTTAATGATTATGCGAAAATCATTCCAGGCTTTAAAAATATGCGCCACAAACGGGGACCGATCGGCGGCAATTACTATCCTTCAACGGTTACTATCTCCGCGAATGTGCCGGCGGGACTTGTTGTCGGGGCAACCCCGGATGGGAGATGGGATCGGGAACCCACCGCCGACGGCGTGTCTCCCTCCCGGGGGACCGGCAGAAAAGGTCCGACCGCCATTATGAAGTCTGTTTCTAAATTACCGACCGTGCTCATGACTGGAGGGCAGCTCCTTAATCTCAGAATAACAAACAGCTCTTTGGGTACCGCGGATGGTCTCGCCAAGCTGTCCGCGCTGATACGAGGCTTTTTCGATTTATCCGGGTGGCATGTTCAGATTAACACGGTCTCAACCAAGGTGTTGAAAGACGCGATGCGACATCCGGAAAATTATCGGGACTTAATCGTCAGGGTAGCCGGCTACAGCGCCCTCTTTGTTTCGTTGGATCCGGCCTTGCAGTTGGACATTATCTCACGCCTGGAGCATGAAATCTAAGTGGGGATTTGCGCAGAGGAAAGATGCAGTTATGAGCAGGCAAATCGGTAAATCTCTTAATATAGGAGTTGATTTAGGCGGCACAAAAATTGCAATGGGCCTGGTAACCGCTGAAGGTGATATTAAGGTCTTGAAAAGTTTTCCTACCTGTACGGAAAAGGGGGCGGAATGGATAATCGAGCGTTTAATCGAGGAGATAAAAGCATTATTTGAGAACGAAAATGTGAATGTAAATGATATTAAATCCCTTGGATTGGGGATCCCGGGCACGGTTGATCTAAAGAAGGGGGAGGTAATCCTGGCGCCTAATATTTATTGGCGCAATATTCCATTGGGCGAGAAGATCCGGGCCGCCTTCCCGGATCTGCCGGTTTATATTGATCAGGATACGAACACCGCCGCCTTAGGGGAGTTTTTGGCGTGTGAGTCGGATGATATCGAAAATCTTTTTTATATTACCATAAGCACCGGTGTCGGTTCCGGTCTTATCTTCAATAGGAAACTGTACCGCGGCCGTTCGAATACGGCAGGCGAAGTCGGTCACTTCATTGTCGAGAGAGACGGTATTAAATGCACTTGCGGAAATAGAGGCTGCCTGCAAATGTACGCCAAGGGCCCGGCAATCGCTGGGGAAGCGCTCCGCAGGATCAATAATGGTGAGAAATCTATTTTAAAAGACCAGCTCCGAAAGGGATATTTGACTGCTCTTCAAGTTGGGGAGGCCGCCATAAAAGGGGATACCATGGCCAGAGAGGTTATTTTGCGGGCCGCCGAATATGTTGGAATCGCCCTGGGGAATGTGGTAAGCTTGATTAATCCGGATCTGATTGTTATCGGAGGGGGCGTTGTCCGCTGCGGTTCTCTGTTAATCGATGAAATTGTCCGGGTAACCCTGACTTCTTGTTACCCACCCACCAGGGAAAGTGTAGCGGTTTCCAGTACCAGGTTGTGGGAAAAAAGCGGTGTCATAGGGGCTGCCCTCCTGCATACCGCTTTCTGAGTTTTTGTTATGCCGGATAAAAGCGGAATAATCTTCAATGTTGAAAGATATACCCTCCATGACGGTCCGGGTATCCGGACTACCGTTTTCCTGAAGGGCTGCGACCTGCGCTGTATCTGGTGCTGCAACCCGGAATCGCAACTGTTAAGAACCGAGATAGCTTATTTCAAAGATAAGTGCACGGCCTGTGAAAATTGTTTAAAGGAGTGCCCGCAAGGTGCTATTAAGCAGGAGCAGCCCGGCAGACCGGTCAGAATATTATTTGACAGGTGTGACGGCTGTGGCAACTGTGTGGAAACCTGTTATCCGGAAGCAATCGTGATGATCGGCCGGACAATATCGGCCAGGAAAGTGGTTGATATCGCAGCCCGGGACAGTATATTTTACACCAGATCGGGAGGCGGGGTCACACTCTCCGGAGGCGAGCCGTTATTACAGGCGGAGTATGCAGAGGAAATTCTCCGCCTGTGCCGGCTTAAGAATATTCACACTGCCATTCAAACGAGCGGTTATGGAGAAAGATCCGACTTCGATCTATTATTACCCTACCTGGATTTGATTATATTTGATATAAAACACTTCGATCCGGCCGAACATCTTAAACTTACCGGTATCGACAATAAAAAGATTTTAGACAATCTGGCCTATCTTGATGCAAAGCTGGAATCAAATGAAGCCAAATTGGTTATTCAGGTTCCTCTTATCCCCGGGTATAACGATTCTGATAGTCATCTGAAAAAGATATTTGCCCTGGCCAGGGAATTGAGATCAGCAAAGGGGATCAGCCTGCTGCCTTACCATCGTTTCGGCATGGCGAAATATGCACGTTTAGGAAGAGACTATTCGCTTAGCGAACTGCCTGCCCCCAAGAATGAATATCTTAAGGCCAAAAAGAATTGGGCCGAACAATTTAGAGTGCCTTTAATCAGTTTTAATGGTTAAGCCATTGCCCGGGCTTTGGCTGGGATGACGTTATGAAAAACAGGTGTGAATGGGCAAACAGCGATCCCCTCTACATAGACTACCATGACCGGGAATGGGGAGTGCCTCTTCACGATGACAGGCTGCTGTTCGAGTTTTTGGTATTGGACGGCGCCCAGGCCGGCTTGAGCTGGCTGACCATCCTGAAGAAGCGGGAGAATTACCGCCGGGCCTTCGACTTTTTCGATCCGGTCAAGGTTGCCTCATACAGCGGAAAGAAGATCGAGGAGCTGCTTGCCGATGCGGGGATCGTCAGGAACAGGGGCAAAGTTGAGTCTGCGGTCAGGAACGCCGGGGCTTTTTTAAAAGTGCAGGAGGAGCACGGGAGCTTCGACCGCTACATCTGGAGCTTTGTGCGCGGAAAGCCCAGGAAAAACTCCTTTAAAAACCTGAAAGAAATACCGGCCCAGACCGAAGAATCGGAAGCCATGAGCAGGGATTTGAAAAAGCGGGGCTTCAATTTTGTCGGGCCGACTATCTGCTATGCCTTCATGCAGGCGGCCGGCCTGGTCAACGATCACCTGGTGGACTGTTTTCGCTATAAGGAAGTTCAAGGGTACAAAGAAAAGGCTTGAAGCAAGAGAAGCCTTTATCAGGTTTATTTCTTTAGAAGCCGTAGTTTGGATTTTAAATTTCTACCAGCAAAGATGTACAAAACGTACAATTTGTACATCTTTTGCCTGTTAATTTTTTATTGGAGAGATTTTTATGCGAGAGAAAAAGAGCCTGACTGTTGCCCAGGCCCCGGAGATCTTCATTAAAGATCTGAAGGATGACCTGGGCCTGAGTTAAGAGTCTCCCTTCCCTCCGGTCTTTTCCTTATTGACCTGGAAATCCTGGCCACAATAGGCTATTATTATAATATAAAGAGAGGTAATTATAATGAAATCCATAATTATTTTTTTTGTGATAATTTTTTTAACTTCCGTGCTGCCTCTGTCGGCAGAAGAGTTCTTAGTTGAGTACCTGGAAGGCATTCTTGAAGTAAATGAAGCTTCAAATTGGGCCACAGTCGAAATAGGCTATACGATTCCCACTGAGTCCTACCTCAGGCTTTCGGATAACGGCTTTGCCGAGCTTTCCACAGGCAATATCACCATAACCCTGAACGTGGACGGAACCTATAGCACGGAAGAATTGCTTAGGTCCGGAAAAGTGGTGGCTTCCTGGAAAATAGGTGATCTCATTAATTCGAAACTCAAAAAATTAATCTCATCCGGACCGACCTCGGGAAAGTCGGCGGTTATGGGGGTGAGAGGCGCTGCCCAAACTGAGCAGAGCCTGGAATGGATCGATGAGTCGGGGGAATATCTCAAAGAAGGAAAAGAGCTTCTAAAAAAAGGTGACATTGAAGCGGCAATTGCTACATTTCTGGAAGGCGCCGATTATTCATTCGGTGAGCAAGAGAGGCAGGAGTATCTCTTCTACGCCGCCTATGGTTATGCAGAAAGGGGCAGCAACGCCCTGGCCCTTAAAAACCTGGTAGAGGTCAGCCCTGAGCCCGATGCTTCTTATTTTATGGATTTCGTGCTTCTTAAAGGAAGGCTCCTGATCGAAAATCTGGCCTTTAAAGAAGCTTTAAAGCTCTTTGACCGATACCTGGATAATGCTAAAGAAGGAGAGGTCACCCAGATTGTCTATTTTCTTTCCGCCCTGTGTTACCAGGGACTCGACAATAAGCAGGAAGCCCTTAAAAACCTGAAAGCGGCCCACGCAATCGATATGAAATCAGAATACGGGCGGGCGGCGAAAAGAATGATGGACAGTTTATAAGAGCAAATTGTGTTTAAGCAATAAACGCATAAAAAGGAAGCTGCCTGAGCGGCTGCTTCCTTTCTATTTTCAACGGCGCTTAAACTTCCATAGGGTAGCCACTAATTCATCAACTGGATAATATAGCGGGCAGAGCCGCTGACAGCTTTACCGAGCATCTTTTCATCATACCTTATGCCGAGGGTACTGCCTCCAAAGGGATTAGTGTCATGGTTTCCGGCCTTGTAGACAAGAGTCCAGACTAGTGCTGCGATCCCTATATATTATCTGCAATGAATCCATAAAGGTGAGGAGTACCTTGCCAAAGGCAAAGAGCTCCTTAAAAAATGGGAATATCGAGGCGCAACTTGATTTATTGAAAGGTGGAGATTACGCATTCGCCGAAGAAGAAAAACAGGAGTATCTTTTTTACTAAGCCTGCTGCTATACAGAAGGGCAGTAATGCTCATGCTCTTATAGCTCTGCTGGATAGTAATCCACGGCCGGAGGCTACTATTTTAATGATTTTGTGCTTCTCATTGGTAATAGAAGAGGGCTTTGATATCGAAGGCAATATCAAGGCCCCTGTTACTAACTATCCGTACCGCTTAAGGTACAAGGTCCAGGGCGATTCCAAAATAACGCATACGTTCGGTTTTGAGGATTTCATACTCCGGCTTGATAATAAGAGCCCGCTTGATCGTTCCATCACCTATGTTGGACCAGTAAACCCTTCCATCTTTCAGATCAAGGGCGATTGCCGCCACTCCTTTCGTATCCCCAACCAGCTTTTCTGGTGTTCCACCACCAGTGCTGACCCCATAGATCACTCCGTAGTTGTAGCTGGTGTAATAGATAAGGCTATTCGCCAGGTCCAGGGCCAGGCCGTAGACCCCGGGAGCGCCGATTTTTTCTGGACCGGTTGGTGTGCCATCATAGCCGTAAACCAGGATTACACCGGCAACCTCGTGGGCAACATACAGCAATTTGCCGACTGTATCTAGAGCAATGTGCCGGAAACCCGGCTCCATACTGGGTACAACATACGTTATGGTTTTGGGTCTGTAATTTTAGCCCAGCCGACCCTTCCGTATGCCGTGTTTTCGGTCCAGTAGATCAAGCCGTTGGTCAGATCCAGCGCAACACCGGCCACCCTTTCCGCCTCAATAAATGGGGTAATTTTCCCGGCGTAGGTAACTTCAAAGATCCCCTTGGCGGTGGCCACATAAATAATCTCCTTTGCCGGATCCAGGGCCACTTGACCGGCACTGACGAAAGGTTCACCAACCTTCTCCATGTTCGATCCGTTCAGGTTGGCCCTATAGATGAGACCCGCCGGGTCATACTGCGAAAAGTAGATCTTCGGCGCTTTCGTGGCCGTCCCGGTAACGTCAAAGGTGTACGTGCTCTTACTCGGTTCCGGGTCATTGTTGGCAATGTTAACCGTTGCCGTCTTGTTACCCGTTCCTACGGTAAGGGGGTCGAAGCGAATGCTGAAAGTGGTTGTACCGGAAGGCAGGACCGTTGCAGTAGTGCTGCCTGACCGGTCGAAGTCGGAAGGATCGGTGCCGCCAAGCTGGATATTGGACACAACCAGATTAGCTGTCCCCTGGTTCTCGATGGTAAAGTCAATGTAGGAGCTGGCAGTTTCATTGTTGCCGTCGGCCATGACCGAGCCAAAAGGATAAGAGCCGCCATCCGGCAGGACCGTCGCCCCCTGCTTTATGAAGATATCGGAGTACAGGACTCCGGCGCTGATGGTGAATTGAAACGGTGATGTTATAGCGACAGAGTCGTGATCGATCGTTATGGCTCCCGAGTAAGGGATATCGGTCTTTAAGGTTGGCGAAAAATCAACGGTAAAGTCGGTACTCACCCCTTCCCCGAGATTTGCTGTAACGGGCAGGGGCAGTGTAAAGGTACCTGAACCAGTAACGGCAACCGAGGGTATGTTGAGCATAGATCCGGGCGTACCGATATTGCTGATGGTAAAGACTGTGGAAAGCGTTGTATTCGGCGCCGTGACGCCGGCATCAAAATTATCGCTGTCCGCGAGCACCGTTGCTCCCTGCCTGACCTCGATTTTGGGTCCGGGGCTTGCAACACCCAGACCGTTCAGGGTGAAGGAATAACTTCCGCCCGGGGAGGCGTCGTTCTGAATGATGACCTGGGTTTTCTTATTACCATCTATTTGTGGAGCAAACTCCAGGGTGAAGATCGCATTTTGGCCGGGACTGATCACCGAGGGAGGAAGCGATAGAATGTCGTAATCGGTGAAGTTGTCGAGATTGACCCTGGGATTTCCCGTGAGGTGCAGGTCACCGGTGCCGGGATTTTCGATGGTGAGAATGATCGTTTTGGCAGTTCCTCCTGCTAGCTCCGTCACAGCCAAGCCTATATCCAGCTCACTACCATCCGGGACATCCCAGATGCCCTTTTTAACCACAATCTTCGGGCTGCCTGCCAGGTCTGCATAGTAGTCCTCCACCTCTTTTTTGACTGTGTCGAACAGGCCCAGCTCGCAGCTTGTAACAGCCAGGCTCAGGATAAGCAAGAGTCCGGCCGCAATATAAGTAAAAAATTTCACTCCTCTGACCATACTACCACTCCTTCTACCTCAGAAATCTTAGCTGCCCGGACTCCGGTCTCCCCCTGCAAATCGAGGTAGGCGAAGCGCTCTGCCAGCGCGGGGTCCAGTTCTTTGAGCTGCTGGTAGGTCCGGCGGGCCAAGCCGTAATTCTCCAGCATATGATGAACCCGGGCGATCGGCAGGAGCACCCTGGAATTAGAGGGCGCTCGCTGGTAAGCCCGCTCGTAATACTCCAGAGCCTTGTGCCAGTCCTCTTTCAGGTAGTAGATGTTGCCCAGATTGACCAGGGTCGGAACCACCTCGCCGGTGCTAAGGATCTTGTTGAACTCCTCTTCCGCCTTCTCAAACAAGCCGTACTTGGCATACAGCACACCCAGCTTGTTCCTAAGCTCCGGGCTTCCTCCACTGCTCTTTATCTTTGCCTCCAGCTTGGAAACCCACGGATAAATCTCCTGGTTGACAAAGCGGCGCACCTCCTGCTGATAAGCGCTCAAGAGCCGATCTTCGGCAGGAATGGCAACAAGCTTTTCCTCCCCGGGCAATCCCACCGGCTCGAATAGCGTCCAGGCATCGTGGGTCGGGTAAAAGCGGGCCTGTCCGCCGGGGAAATACTCCCGCCACTCCCTGGCTCCTATCTGCCAGGCCTTCATGAAGCCCCCCTCCCTCTCGGTGATCTCCACGGGAACCCAGACCTTTTCCTCGCGAAAGATCAGTTGTTGGGGATCCATGAAGGTCCTTTTGGCCTCCTGGGGCTCCATAGCGAGGCGGAAGGCCATATAAATATGGCCCGGGACGGTGATGAAGGCAGTCTCGATTCCCACCGCTTCCAGAAGAGCGCTGTAGAGGATGGACAGGTCATCACAGTCCCCGGCCTTGTAGTCCAGAGTCTGGCGGGGAAATTGCAGGAAATCCACCATATTGGATTTTTTTGAGAACTCGATATAGGGCGTGGTCGGATCAACTACATAGCTGACCCCGTACAGGGAGAGGGTCTCGTTAAGGGCGATGGCCTTGAGCAGATTCGCATCAATACTGCCGGCTGTTTTTCCCTGGATTATAGAGACCACGTTCTTGGCGAAGCTCAGGATCGCAGGATCCTTAGCGGTGACGAAGGCGAAGGCCTTGCGGTCATCGTCCCAGGTCATGGCGTTGCGGTGGTAGATACGGACCGTCTCCGAATGGGTGACCTGGTACATCTCCCCCTTCATCTTATATTCCAAGGTGATTTCAGCCGCCACCTTGGTTCCCTCGGTAACCGATAGAATGGAATCGGTGAACAGGGCGTTCAGGTCGATCGCTTTTTCTTCACCACCCTGCATCTCTTCGATTTCAATGCAGAGCTTGGAGGTGTCCATAAATTGCTTGATAAATAAGCTGACGCTGATGTCACTGATGGGCATCTGCTCCTGGTTGCGCAGCACTACACGGCCGATGGGATGATCATCGTAGTAGCTGTGAAAGACCGGAAAGACCGGGTCGAATTCCATGCCGTCCATCTTGATCCCTTCGCCAGGACCCGGCACCTTGGCTGTGAGCGGCCCAGGCCGCAGAGGCAAGCCTCTCTGTATTTTAGCCTCCCGCTGCTTGGTCCCGGAAAGGTAAAGGGAGGTTCCCAGCATTGCACTAAGGCCATTGTAGAGGCCCACGTAATTCTTATAAGATGCACTCAGGCCCAAGCTTATACCGGGGCTCAACAAGTAGTAGATTCCGGCGCCGGCCGTCAGAAAGGGATTGGTCCCGGTGGTAAAACCGCTTGAGGCATTCAGCATTCCGAAGAAATACCCTCCAGAGGCAAAGGCTTTCAGGCTGAGTCTGGGGGTAACATCGAGGTATATTCCACCGCCGGCACCACCGTTGATTAGGTGAACAAGCTTTTCAGCCTTGATGGGAGCCAGGTTGTAACCCAACTGTCCGGCAAGAAATAGAAGAGGGCTTTCCGTAATGGAGTATTCTCCGATCAATGTGACAGAACCGCCCAGGTTGAAATAATCGGCGCTTGTTCCCAAAGGAATATCCAGTCCAGGATTTAAGTGAAGTGAGAAGGTAGTGCCCTTGACGCTCCCTTGCCGCTCGGCAGTGATCAACTCACCGGATTGCTGACTAATAACAAAAGGTGCGAGGCAAAGAAAAAATACAAAAATAACTTTTAACTTCATAAAATCCCTCCTGTCCGAGGATATACATTTTAATCATTTTACATGTTTTTTTGATCATTTGCTATAATATTATAGACCATTTACATTATAAATCAACCATTTTATTTTGTGTTGTTTTTTAGATGAGGCAATAGGCCATTAACACTACAGCGTAATCTCCCAGTAGGCAAAAAATTGAATACTGCTGTAGTTTTAGTCCTGGATCTCCAGGTCCTTTATCTCGGACAGGAGAGCGGAGGCTTCTTTGATCTTTTCCAGGGCTCTCCTCCAGGAGGCGACCAGTTCTTTGTTTTCCGGGCCCCCGATGGATTCGAAGTTGGAGAGGGTATCGTACTGCGCTCCCGGCTGGCC
>CAZERV010000014.1:0-30517 GCA_964514815.1 uncultured Spirochaetaceae bacterium
ATTGACTGCTGGGTTTCGAGGGGCACGAAAAGAAAGATCGAATCGGCCTTTAAAGTATCATATGAAGAATTCCTCGATTTACATGATGTGGACCTGAGATATATTGAGGGACCCGCTTACGTAGGACCCGATTTGAGCGGAACAGATGTCGATATGGACGTAGATATTTGGGGAGTCCCGCGGAAGCAAGTTGATCTGAAACTGGAAGATGGAGGGGGACAGTATATAGAGATCTATAAGGAAGTTATCCGGAGCCCGTTGCAGTCCTTGAAAACAGTAGAAGAGATCGTGGAGTATGAGCTCTGGCCTTCTCCGGACTGGTTTGATTATAGCGTGATAGAAGGACAGTGTAAAAAAATTAAGGGAAATGGGCGGGTCGTTGTATTTATGGGCGATCGTCTGAACCGTTTAGCCCTGTTGAAGGCGGCTATGTATTTAAGAGGCTTTGAACAGATTTTTGTTGATTTGCTGATGAATCCTGAGATAGCCAAAACAATTTTCCAGAAGATAAAATTCTTCTACCTGGAATACGGCAATCGTATTCTGGAGTCAGCCAAAGGTAAGATCGATATCCTATGCACAGGGGACGATTTTGGAAGCCAAAATGGTCCCCTGCTATCGCCATCATTGTGGAGTGAGTATTTGGAAGAAGGCTTTGCGGAGTACATAAGAATGGGAAATATGCACGGCGTATATGTTATGCACCATACATGCGGGTCGGTGTACGACCTGCTGCCAAAAATGGTTAATTGTGATCTGGACATTCTGCAATCACTGCAGCCGGAGGCCAACAATATGGATCCTTACCGAATCAAAAAAGAATTCGGCTCTAAGCTTTCATTTCACGGCGGAGTCTCTTGTTAAAATAACAAGATTTTAGGGCATCATTGTATATATTCCTTTCTTAAAACTTCACCCAAAATTTCCTTGAGTCCCGGCTTCAATCGGATTAATCTATTAGCAGGCAGGTCTATCAGGCCGGGCTGACAGGCCGAATTATCAGGCTGGTCTGGCACGTCGGTCAAACAGGCCGGCCGATTATAAAATGGACCGGGAGTCCCGGGCAAGGAGGATCGAATGATACAACCGACAGCAGGGTTCATCGTTTACGGGGTCCACAAGGACGGTCTAGCCGATCCGATGGACCGGCCTTTTATCGACGAGGCCGTGGTGAGGAAATCGAAAGAGGCCCTGAAGGAGAAAGGCATAAAGCTCAGCGAGCATGAAGTCATCGTGGCCACAAAACCGGAGGCAAGAGCCGCCTTTAAGAAGATGAAGAGCCTGGAGGAGGTTGACTGTGTGGTTCTCTTTTCCGGCACCTGGGTCTGGGCGGCCCATCTTATCGCGGCGGTCAGGGACTTTGCCGCCACCGGTAAGGCGGTACTCCTCTGGACTCACCCGGGCTCCCAGGGCTGGCGCCCGGTAGGCGGGTTGGTCATGCACGGGGCGATGCTCGAAGTCGGCATTCCCCACAAATTTGTCTACGGCGCGGCGGACGATCCGGAAGAAATAGAAAAGATCGCCAGTTACTGCCGGGCCGCGCATCTGAAAAACTTCTTGAACATGTCCACAATCGGCGCCTTCGGCGGCCGGGGTATGGGCCAGACCTGCGGGGCTGCCGATCCGTCCCAGTGGATGAGAATGTTCGGTATCGATATCGATTCCAGAGATACGACCGGACTGATCAGGAGAGCGGAGAGTATTTCCAAAGACAAGATCGAAGCCCTGGCGCCCCGGCTTGAAGCCCTTTTCGGCCGGGTCCCGGAGGACAGCATCGTGAACGAGCGCTCCATCAGGCTCTATCTGGCCCTGAAGGAAATTGTGACAGAGGAGGGATTCGATTTTTATACCATCCAGTCCTTTCCAGGCTTGGGCGATGATTATTCGGCTACCTGCTTCGCCCAGAGCATGATGCTTGAAGACGGCTGGGGCGCGTCCACGCTCGGCGACTTTAATACCGCCTTGACCGTGCTTGTCCTTTCCAGGCTAAGCAAAGAGCCGGTCTATTATGGGGACCTCCAGCATATCGATAAGAAGAGCAAAGAGATAAAGATCATCGGAGATGGCGCAGTTCCTCCCTCCCTGGCCTCCAAACTGGGACCGGCGGGATTCTCCGAGCACGGCATTCCCACGGAAGGCGAGGCCGGCGGGCTGGCCGTGAGCCTGGTCTGCAAGGCGGGCGAAGGCGTTTTGGCCAGACTCGGGAGGGTGAACGGCTCCTTTGAGATGGTCATTACCCGCTGCTCGATATTCGAGCCTCCGGCGGCCAGGATAAAAGACCGGCGCAAAGAATGCGGCATTCCCTTCTGGCCCCATGGGTTTGTGACCGTCCACTGCGACATTGAGGAGCTTCTCCGGCACTGGACAAACGAGTACGCCTGCCTGGGGTACGGGGAGAATTTGTATCCCGCCCTGATCGATTTCTGCGCAATGACCGGCATCAAGCCGGTGCTGCCTTAAATGAGGAGGAAAATGTGAAAATAGGCAACAGGGAATATTCTAAGAAAGAGCTATTAAGGCGGATCGGTAATACGGGCCAGCTCGGCGGTACCCGCCACTATGAATTGACGGAAGGAAGAGCCAGGGGGATAAGGGCCGTAGACTTCAACACGGGAGGCGGTTTATGCTTCACGGTCCTGCCCGACCGGGGCCTGGATATTTCCCTGGCCTCATACAAAGGGAGAAACCTGGCCTACCTCACACCCAACGGCGAAGTCCACCCGGCCTTTTACGATAGCGGGGGATCCGAATGGCTGCGCATATTTTTCGGCGGCCTCCTTACGACCTGCGGGCTCACCTACATCGGCGCTCCGGGAAAGGACGGGGAGGAGGATCTGGGCCTGCACGGAAGATACGCCGCTACCCCGGCCCGGCAGGTAAGGGACAATTCCCGCTGGGAAGGTGATGAATACCGCCTGGAGCTCGAGGGCGTAGTGGAGGAGTGTTCCCTGTTCGGACCTAAATTAAGATTGACCCGGATTATCTCTACCAAAACCGGCCTGAAATCCCTGGTCATCCGGGACCGGATCGAGAACTTCGGCTACAGCACCTCCCCCTTTACCATCCTTTACCACATAAATCCCGGCTTCCCGCTCCTGGACGATCAGGCTCGCCTGCTGGTTTCCGCGAAAAGCGTGGAGCCCTACAATGCGCATGCGGAAAAAAATCTGGCCGAGCATAAAAAATTCGGCCCGCCCCAAGCCGGATTTGTGGAGCAGAATTATCTCCATAAGATGGGCGCGGACAAGGAGGGCCTGGGCTATGCAGCCCTCATCAATTCGGAGCTGGACGGCGGCCTGGGCCTCTACCTTAAATATTCGACTGCCGCCCTGCCCTACCTCTCCGAGTGGAAAATGCTGGGAGAGGGAGACTACGTGGTCGGCATTGAGCCCTGTAACACCCAGGTCCTGAACCGGGCCGTCTTGAGGGAAAAGAAGATGCTCCCGAGCCTGGCCCCCGCTGAGGTCAGGGAGACCAGGGTTGAAATAGGTATCCTCGAAGGGGAGGAAGAGATCGAGGCTTTTAAGCGGAAAGTGGAGCGGATCATTAACGCCTGATGCTGATGGGAAACAAAAAAGAGCTTCTGTCTAAAAGTTTTAAACCGGAAAGCCTGCTTGTTTCGTCCTCTCATGTGCCGGAAAAGGCGAAGTTCCCGGTGATCGACGCCCATAATCATCTCTTCGGCGATGTCCCGGCCGAAGACCTGGTCAGGGTCATGGACGAGGTAGGGGTGAAGACCTTTGTCAATGTGACCGGAAACGTCATCCTGCCCTTTGACGAAAAGGGCTATACTATTCAGAGGCGGGACCTGGAAATCTATCTCGACCATTATGCAGCCAGGCACCCGGGCCGTTTCCTGGCCTTCACCATGTCGGATTTCGCCCGCTGGGAGGACCTTGCCCCCTGCGGGGATGAAGACACCCTACCCTGCGGGCACGAAGACGCCTGCGGGCACGAAGACGCACCCTGGCGGGTATCTACGACCTGCGGGGACTTCGCCCTATTCAGGCCGAATGCTGCGGCTTTTGTCGAAAGCCTGGTCCGACACCTTGAAGAGGATGTGCAAAAAGGGGCCCGGGGCCTGAAAGTAACCAAGGAACTGGGCCTACGTTTCAAGGATCGAGACGGGTCAATGCTCAGGGTGGATGACGAGCGGCTCTATCCCGCCTGGAAGCGGGCCGGGGAATTGGGCATTCCCGTGCTTATTCATACTTCCGACCCGGTCGGTCTCTTCCTACCCGTGGATAAGAAAAACGAGCATTATCATACCCTCCGGGAATTCCCGGGCTGGAGCTTTTACGGGTCCCGCTTCTCGAAAAAAGAGCTCCTCGAGCAGCGAAACAGAATGATCGCCGCTCATCCGCAGACCAGGTTCATCTGTCCCCATGTAGCCAATCACGCCGAGGACCTGGAATCGGTGGCCCGCTTTCTCGACTCCTTCCCGAATGTATCGATAGATTTCTCCGCTCGAATAGATGAGCTCGGCCGACGGCCCTATACAGCCAGAGATTTCATGATCTCCTACCAGGACCGGATCCTGTTCGGGACCGATATGCCTATCAGCCCTGAAGTCTATCGCTGTTACTTCAGGTTCCTGGAAACAAAGGATGAATATTTCGATTACCCGGACTACCTGGGGAGATGGGGGCGGTGCAGGTGGAAGATTTACGGGCTCAATCTTCCGGACAAGGTCTTGAGAAAGATTTATTATGAGAACGTAATAAAGATCGTTCCCGGCCTCACCGGCTTTTAATCAATAAAGAGCTCGTCGTCTTCCATATGTATGAATGCTTCGACTGGCAGGGACGGGAGCTTCCGCGCCACATTCCCTGGCATATTGAATCGCCTTGATTACATTCTTTGAATTATCGCTGCCGGCGGACGTCTTAAACCGAGATGGCCAATGCTCGGTTTCAGCAGTTTATGGATGACGGCTACCTGCCCTCCCTGGTCTCGGTCCTCACCTGTTCTCCCAGGGGATTAATATATATTTTCCTGGAGTGGGTTTCATGTCCCGGAATAGGGTAATTCAATATTTCCGGGGTGGTCTGTTTCCAGGAATTGTAATCTTCGGGAGTATAGGAAGCAATTTCCTTCTTCCGGCAGGAGATCAGGCTAAGGACACCTGTAGCAGCCAGGACAGCAATGATCCATACGATTCTCTTCATGTCTCCTTCTTTTTCATTCCGGATAGCAGATGAACCCACTGAAAACCCTCTTTCCCCTTGACCAAAAGCTTCAGGGGGCCTTTCGTTTGGGCAAGAGATTCCACTCTTTGATAGGTGCTGTCTGAAATATATATCATTCCGGCTTTCGCCACATCACACAGGCGGGAGGCAAGATTAACATGATCGCCTATAATCGTGAAGTCCGCTCGCCTTTCGGAACCGATCTGTCCCAGGATGACCTCTCCGGTGTTGATCCCGATTCCCAGGGCCAGGCCGCGGTAAAGGTCCTTATTCTGCCGGATTTCTATCTGTATTTTCAGGGCCGCCAGGCAGGCATGAGCTTCTTTCTCATCCCCTGAGAATATGGCTACTATTTCATCCCCCACATATTTATCCACATCTCCGCCGCATTTATGGATAATCTCCGTCTGAAAATTCAATATCTTGTTGAGCGAATCTACTACCGCTTCGGGAGAATTTTTCTCCGAAAAGGCGGTAAAGCTCCTGATATCGCTGAAAAAGAGGGTCATCTCCGCAAAATTCCCCCTGGTAACCTGGGCGCAAACGTCTCCGACATGCTTGACCGGTTTTATTACCGTCTTTTGAAGAAACTGGGTCAAAACCAAAGCCAGCACAATGACCGTAACAATAAAAGCCGCCCCGGGAAGCATCGCATTCTCAATCGATTGATACAGGATATCGGACTGCTGATTCAGGCTCTCATAGGTGGTATTCCTGAGGGTCAGGTTTTGATTATAAGCGAAGTACACAATAATGATGCCGATTCCCACTACGAGGCTGATAATAATGATGGCATTGATTTTTCTGGTTATGGGTACAAATCTCTTCATCTTACCTCTTGATTATCGGAGGGGCCGGCATCGAGAATCAAGCGGACAAAAAAATTGTGGATAATGTCGTTCCTCTGGGATTGAGTAGAGCATGAAGCCTCGTCTGATCGAAGCTTTTTAAAAGCTTGATCAGGAGAATATTTTTTAGTAATTTTGACATAAGATTTCAGCCCACTGCGAGGGCAAGCCCACTGCGAGGGCAAGCGTAAAAGGAGTCAAGCATGAAGACATTCAAACACCAGTTTCAAACGGAAGTGAGCAGAATGCTTCACTTGATCATTCACTCGCTCTACTCCCACCCGGAGATTTTCCTGAGAGAGCTCATATCCAATGCTTCAGATGCGCTGGACCAGTTGAAGTATCTCACTCTGACCGATGATGAGTACAAAGGCTTCGCTTTTATTCCTAAAATTGATATCGATTTCAACAACAATGAAAAATCTTTTATCTCTCTTTCCGACACCGGTATCGGCATGAATGCCGAAGATCTGGAAAAAAACCTGGGCACCATTGCCTCCTCCGGAACCAGGCACTTTGTGGAATCTTTAAGCGGTGACGCCCAAAAAGACTCCAATCTGATAGGTCAGTTCGGGGTGGGTTTCTACTCCTCCTTCATGGCGGCGGATAGGGTGGAAGTAGTCAGTAAAAAGGCTGGGGAAGATAAAGCCTACAAGTGGAGCAGTGACGGCCAGGGTGAGTATGAAATCAGCGAGGCGGAGAGAAAAATGAACGGAACGACCGTCACCCTCTACCTGAATGAAACGGGGAAAGAGTTCGCCAACCGCTGGCAGATCGAGCAGATCATCAAAAAATACTCCAATCACATCGCCTTCCCCATTTACCTGCACTATGAGCAAACCCGCCACGAAGGGGAGGGAAATAAAAAAAAGGAGATCAAGGAAAAGAAAGTCGAGCAGATAAACTCGGCCTCGGCCCTCTGGAAACGCCCTAAGTCCGGGATCTCGCCTGAGGAATACAATGAGTTCTATAAAAACATTTCTCACGACCCGGAAGACCCCATGCATACGATTCACACCCAGGCCGAAGGAAACCTGGAATACACCACCCTCTTCTATATTCCAAAAAAGGCGCCCTTCAATCTCTTTTTTGCCGACCATCAGCCCGGGGTGAAGCTGTATGTGAAACGCGTCTTCATAACCGATGATGAAAAGGAACTCTTACCCAGCTATCTGCGCTTTATCCGGGGAATTATCGATTCCGAAGACCTGCCCCTGAATATAAGCCGGGAGATGCTCCAGCAGAACAGGATTCTTACCGGCATCCGGACCAGCGCGGTAAAAAAAATCTTGAATGAGCTGGAAAAAATGGCCAAAAACACACCGGTTAAATACGAAACCTTTTACAAGGAGTTCGGTATACCCATTAAAGAGGGACTGTTCCAGGATGCGGCCAACCGGGAAACCCTGCTGGAGCTGGTCCGTTATAAATCAAGCACCGAGAAAGGGCTGATCGGCCTGGCTTCTTACAAAGAAAGAATGACCGGAGAGCAAAAGGCCATCTATTTTATCACCGGAGAAAACGAGCAGATTTTAAGGTCTTCGCCCCTCCTTGAAGCCTACGATGCAAAGGGGATCGAGGTCCTCATCATGGATGATGAGATCGATGAAATTGTCACCCCTGCCATCGGCAAATACAAGGATGTGGAACTGAAGGCCATAAACAGGAGCGATTCCGCCAATGAGCTGAAAACGGAGCAGGATAAAGAGCATGAAAAGAAGATCAAGCCTCTCTTGAAAAAAATGAAGAAAATCTTAGGCGCTGAGGTCAAGGATGTGCTGGCCAGCACCCGTTTGAGCGATTCTCCCTCCTGCATTGTGTCGGACGAAAACGATCCGACCCTGCAGATGCAGCATATTTTCAAGGCCATGGGCCAGAAAGGCCTGCCGGATATCAAACCGATCCTGGAAATCAACCCCGGGCATGAAATTGTCCGGAAATTGAGCGGC
The DNA here is from genome assembly GCA_964514815.1 of uncultured Spirochaetaceae bacterium. Taxonomy (GTDB): domain Bacteria; phylum Spirochaetota; class Spirochaetia; order SZUA-6; family DRHE01; genus CAZERV01. The sequence continues at coordinate 7,987 of CAZERV010000014.1, forward strand.
ACGGATGATAATGAGCTGTTAGAAGACATCAGCCGCCTGCTTTTCGAACAGGCCCTGCTGGTGGAAGGGGCTAAAATCTCCGACCCCGCTTCATTTAACAAGAGGCTGAACCGGATTATAAGCAAGGCTCTTTAGGAACTGCACTAATCACTCATTCCCACCAGGAACTTCATAAGCGCATCGTCATTGACATAACCTAATTCTATAGCTATCTCGCCAAACAGGCGATTGTCGCCTTTATTCTGTCGTTGTAAAACATTTTCAGCTTGTTCCTTAGTCATTGCTCCTATACGTATGAGACCGTCGCCGACCTTCTCATCTTCGAATGTAATCTTTCCTCGAGCCCGCGCCCGCACGCTCAGCCAGTTGTTGATTCGCTTCTTGTATTCCTTAGGGACTTTATTTTCATCGAAACTCAGCGCAAAAGCAGCAATATCCTGTCTACCCACGACTTCCTCATGTCGGATGATTTTCCCCGGTATTTTGATGTCCATTCCGTCGAAAACCAACAATAATGCTGATTTTTTATTGATTAATAACTTACTGAAGATGGCTAAGAGGATGGTTGCCCCGGACAATGCGAGATCTCTGATTATACATTTTCTGGATTCTGATTCTATGAATACACAACTCTCACTTGATGACAATCCAAGTCCACGCTCACTCTCTTGTGTTATTATTATGCGCTCTTCTCTTCGTTTTTCCGAGCCGGCTTTCTCTTCGAGGAACTGTCCGATAATCTCAATAAAATCATCAGGGGGTTTCTGAGTGAATGTGAGGGTGATTAAATACAGGTCCGAATTTTCTTTATTATTATATGGAGTAAAAGCGGTCGCTCTGGAGAGAATGTAAAAGACAAGCGGATCGGCCCTATCTGGTAGACGAAACGACAATCGAAGTGAGACGAGGTTATTGGCTCGTTTGAGGGTTTGAAAAAAAGAAGTATTTGCCCTGACTATAATTCTGGAATTTGCAAATGAGGTTGAATAGATGATACATGGCCACTTTTCATAACTGCATTTCAGTTGGACTTGATCTGGAACGAGACAGGTTGCCCTAATTACCTGCCTGGTAAAGGTGATTTGTGTTTCTCTATAGGTTTTGTAGTAACAAGCAAGTTGCTGACTTGTTAAGTCCGGCATATGTCTTTATTAAGCCTCCATCATCCAACATGACTTTTCAAAGGATTATTTACATAATTCGGTTCCTGTGCTAGATTTAAGATTGATTTATAAATTATGCCGGAGTGGTGGAATTGGTAGACACAGAGGACTTAAAATCCTCTGGTTCGTAAGGACCGTACCGGTTCAAGTCCGGTCTCCGGTATCCATCAATGAATAATCTTTTCCCCCTGGTCTTCTGATCCGGCTTCCGGCTTGAAAAGCCATTCACCGGCGTCTCTGATAATCTGGGCCAGAATAATGACCTCCATATTCTTGCTGCTTCCGTCGACTTTTTTCTTCCACTGCTCGGGGGAATACTTTGCCTGAAGTCCGGTCCTCCCCTGGTTAACCCGTTCCCGGACAGATGGATCCATTCTAGAGAAGGAATCCAGCATATAAATGGCAAGCAACTGCAGGAGCTGATCGCGCTCTCCGTCCAGTAATTTGAGTAATTCTTCTTTGGCCGAGTCGAACTGTTTCTGCTGCATCAAGCAGAAAGCGTAATTCCAGCGAATCCATCCCCTGTTTCGAACGTGAGGCTCGGCAAGCAGCCTGCCGAAATATTTCTCCGCCTTCTCAGGATCGTTTTTCAACAGATGGGGAATTCCCAATTGAAGCGCAAATCTATTCACCAGGGCAGGTTTTTTTTCGGCCAAATATGTTTCCAGGTTGGTTATTTTTTGGGTATTGGAAGTAATGAGACAGGCATTAATCAGCATTTTTATGTGATTCGCTCTTAAAACCCCTTTCCTGAAAATCCTGTCTTCCAGATAAGACATCAATCGGGTCCAATCCTCATTTTCCAGCAAACCGAAAAGCTTCCAGTTGCTAATAAAGTAGGTATTTATTATTATTAGGGTTAACAAAAAAAGAACGGCGGCGATCCAGTTTTTAGTGGCAAAAAGAGAAAAATATTCGCTGCCCAAAAGAATCAGGGGCATAAAGAAGATAAAGAGAAAAGAAAAAATAATGACGCAGTTGAATATAACAAAAATGGTTTTAAATTTCATCCGAAGCCCCTATAATAGAATAGAGTACTTTAATAATCCAGGTCAACCGGAGGAGAACCTTTATGAAGAATATTCCCATATCTGATATAAAAGCCAACTCCTATTTTGATGCGCCTGTCTATCTGGATGAAGGCTATATACTGCTTTCACCGGAGACCCAGGTTACGCCGGAGCTTATAAACCGCTTGAGGCGATGGGGATACCAGTTCATCTATTCGGATGGAAATCAGAAAGATTCGCCTACCTATCTTTTTTCTGTCCCTGAAGGCATGCCGACGGCGGTGCTCGACACGGACATTAAAGAAAAAAAGAGGATCGAAAGTGCGAAACAGTTCTACTATTCACTGATCAACCTCCTGACTGAATCATTTAATAAATATAAGGAAGAAAACAAACTTGATTTATCAGAGCTTACTGAAAAGGCGAAATTATTAATCCAGGAGATAAAAACAAACCGGGATTCCCTGCTTAGATTTATCGGATTTCCTTATCCCGCCGGAAATTATCTTCCCCAACATTCCGTAAACGGCGCCATCCTGGCGGTGACTATAGGAGAACTCTTAAAACTGCCGGCCCATAAATTGATTGAGCTCGGGACTGCCGCTCTCCTCCATGAAATCGGCATGTTAAAGATACCCGAGAACATACCTTTAAGCGAAACACAGCTAACACCAGAGCAGCGAAAGATGGTCAATGCCCATACGATCCTGGGCTACAGAATATTGAAAGGCTTTTCCGTTTCGAATGAGATTGCCGTGGCCGCGTTGGAGCACCATGAGCGCCTGGACGGTTCAGGCTATCCCCAGGGCTTTAAGAGCGATAAGATTATTCTCTATGCCAGGATAATTGCCGCAACCTGTTCCTACGATGCCATTATCATGAAGAGGCCGTTTAGAGATGCCAGAGACGGCCATACCGCTCTGCTGGAGCTTTTAAAGGGCAGTAAGACTCTCTATGACGAAAACGTTATCCGGGCCTTGATCTATTGTGTTTCCCTTTACCCGATCGGCAGCCTGGTCCTCCTTGCCAACAACACTGTGGCCCGGGTGGTCAAGACCAACCTCCAAAACCCCAAGCTGCCGATCGTGCAGATCCTATTAGACCCGGATAGAAACAGAGTTAGCGAGCAGGTGATCATTAAAACTTCCGAAGAGGGGGAGACCTCGGTTAAAAGAAGCTTGCCGCAAGAAGAAATCCAAAATTTGAGCCTCGAGGGTTCAAGGTAGCGGCATGCCCAACAGGATCAAAGTCACTTTCCCTTCCGGAAGAAAGCAGGATCTCCCACTCGGGACGACGGTCGAGGAAATAATAACCGATGATGAACTTCAATCAAAAAGCTTCCCGCTTGTGGCCGTCCTGGTAAATAATGATATCGCCAGCCTTACCTACAGAGTTGAAATCAACTGCTATCTGGCTCCCGTCTATCTGAATACTCGAGAAGGGGCCAACGTGTATCGGCGTTCCCTCTGTTCATTGCTGGCCATCGCCGCCAAACAGCTCTTTCCGGACAGGCGTCTTATCATCGGGCATTCCCTGGGCAGTGGATACTTCTACTACTTTAAAGGCTTAAGCGATACTCCCGAGAAAGATCTCGAAGCCCTGAGAGAAAGAATGAAGCAGCTTGTCAGAGATGGTCTTCCCATAAGGCGGAAGTCCATCTCATACCTGGAAGCGTTGAAATATTTCGAAACAAACAATCAGAATGATTCCGTGCTGTTACTTAAAAACCGAAACGATCCAAAGCTGCCGGTTTACACCTGCGGAGATTTTATGGATTATGCCCATGCCCCCCTGGTTCCCAACACCGGGCTCTTGACTGTTTTCGAGCTGATGAACTATCCACCCGGATTCCTGCTTCGCTATCCCCCCTGGAATAACCCCGGAACCCTGGCGCCCTTTAAAGATAATCCGGTCCTGTTTAAGATCTACAGAGAGTATAAAAATTGGGGAAAGATACAGAAAGTCAACTGTGTCGGCCTCCTGAACGATCTGATCCAAAAAGGACAGGTCAGGCAATTTATTGAAGTAGCCGAAGCTCTACACGACAAAAAGATCGCTGAAATCGCCGACAAGATAAATGAACGCCGGGACACCGCGAGGCTTGTTCTAATTGCCGGTCCCTCATCGTCCGGAAAAACCACCTTTTCAAAAAAACTGGCCATTCAACTGAGGGTTTTGGGCAGGAATCCCGTGACGGTTTCTTTAGACGATTACTTTTTGGCACGGGAATTGACCCCGCGCGATGAAGAGGGAAATTACGATTTTGAATCCCTGGCGGCGATCGATATCGAGCTCTTAAACGAACATCTATTAAAGCTCTTCGAAGGCCGGGAGATAACGATCCCCCGTTATGACTTTCAAACCGGAAAAAGGAAGCCCGAGGGCATCGCTTTAAAGCTACCGCAGAGGGCGATCCTGATCCTGGAAGGGATTCACGGTCTGAACGACAGGCTCACTCCTTTAATCGAGAAGAACTATAAATATAAGATCTATGTTTCCGCTTTAACCCAATTGAATCTGGATGATCATAACCGGATCTCAACCACGGATAATCGGTTGATCAGAAGAATCGTGAGGGACTACCGGTTTCGCGGGCATTCGGCCCTGGAAACCCTTTCCATGTGGCAATCCGTGCGGGATGGTGAAAACCGGAATATCTTTCCCTTTCAGAATTCGGCGGATTCCGCTTTCAATTCCGCTTTAGACTATGAATGCGCTGTCCTTAAATTTTATGCCGAGCACCTTTTAAAAACGGTAAAACCGGATCACCTGATCTTTCATGAAGCCCGCCGGCTGCTCTCTTTTTTAGAACAGTTTATACTCATTCCCCCGGGCTGGGTCCCGGAACACTCAATCCTCAGGGAATTCATCGGCGAAAGCGCCTTCGAATATTAAAGGCCCGCTTCCTCAATTATGAAAAAAAAACTGTTTTTGACTGTTTTTAAAAATAAATTAACTATATTATTATAGTATGTTAGGGAGGAAAAAATGAAAAAAGTAACCAGTCTGCTCATCCTGATAGCCGTCATAATCCTGGCCGGAGGGCAGCCTTCCTGGGGGCAGATAAAAGACCTTGCCCAAAGCGAGCGGATAGAGCTTGCCGAAGCGTACTATCTCGTGAGCCTTCAATACGGGAAGGTGGGTGAACCGGATAAAGCAAAGGCTTTCCTGGAAACGGCTTTCGCTATCTATCCCGGCCTTGACCCTGAAAAGATAGAGATCCGGGATGTTCCCACTGCCGCTCTCCTGATCTTGAAGGGAGAGACGAAAATATTGGCTCCACCGGAGCGCATTGATGCGAATATCCGGCTTATTCGCTCCAAATTCTTGCGCCTGGTTTCATCATTTCTGGCCAAAGACACGGGCTCTTTTCTGGAGCTTTTTGACGGTTCCGTCTATCTGACCGCCCTGGATAGAGAGTTCAGCCGGGATGAAATCAGGACCGGAATGGATGATTTTTTTGCGACAGCCTCCTTGAGAGGACTTGTCCCATCCCAATTTTACGATATCAACAGCCTGGAAATCACCGGGGCGCCGGCTTCGATTCCCAAAAGTTGGGGAGAGACCTATATTTTAACTATCGATGCCAAAATCGATTTTTCTTCGGCTATCAGTTTCTGGGATATGCGCCAGCAGTTCCTCATTCACCGGACCGAAAAAGGCTGGCTGTTTTTTTCTTCCGGCAGGAGCCTGCCTCCATCCGATTGGAAGCCCATGAGGGCGGCCGGGGGAATATCCGCGCCTCCCCTGCCGGAAGCGGGCCCGGGAAAGGAGATAAAGGAAGCCTTCCTTTCCTGTCTGAGCTATTTCCTCCGCAAGGACGTCTCCAACGCGGCCGGTTTCTTCGCCGATGAGGTCCTGATTCTCAGGCTCAATGTAAACCTTTCCAGGGATGAGCTTGCTTCAACCTTTGCCGGCTACTTTGAGGCTTATGATTTTTCGAAGCTAAGACTCGAGGATGTTCTGGAGCAGAAAAGTATTATCGTGGAGGAAAGCCCATCGTTTTCTGAAAATAAAGGTCTGACCGCCTATCTCTTAACCGTAAAAACACGCCTGGACCTTTCCGATACCATACCTTTCTGGACTCGTTTCCAGGAATACTACTTCACTCAGGAACAAGGGGCCTGGAAGATTTTCGCCATTTTCTGAATTTCCGGACATAACCGCAGGATTCCGGGAGATAGTGAGAAAACAAGGCCTGGAGAATGGTTACTTTCCTGCATTCGCGGCACTTTGAAAAGCGTTTTTTGTAGACCGAGCACAGTTTAGTTTTCCGGTCGAGATATTGACATGGACTTCTGAAGTGGATGATCAGGCTGCTGTTAAGGTTAGTTTTTTCGTAACAGCATAAACCGCAGCGGCGGCAGATCTCCTCCCACCATCTCACGCGCTGCCCTTGCCACAACCGTAATTTTCAGGCATAATGCATTGTATAATCTTTAATCGTATCTTAGCAACTACAGACAGGAGGTAGGTATGTCAGATTTTCAAGAGCTTTCAGAGTCTATTCAGCAGGGAAACGCCCCAAAGGCCAAAGAGCTTACTGAAACCCTTTTAAAGGACGGCGGCAGCCCGGAGGATATCCTGAATAAAGGGCTTTTGGCCGGCATGGAAATAGTAGGGAAGCGCTTTAAAAACAATGAAATATATATTCCCGAGGTGCTAATCGCCGCCAGGGCCATGAGCACCAGCATGGAAATCCTCAAACCCCGCCTGGTTGAAACAGGCGTGAAACCCATCGGAAAAATCATCCTGGGAACCGTCAAGGGAGACCTGCACGATATCGGCAAGAACCTGGTCAAGATGATGGCCCAGGGCACCGGTATCGAAGTGGTGGACCTGAAAACGGACTGTGGATTGGATAAATACCTGAGCGCCTACAAAGAACATCAGGATGCCCAGATCATCTGTATGTCCGCGCTTTTAACCACGACCATGACAGGAATGAAAGACATAATCGACGGTTTTGCCGCGGAAGGATTAAAGGACAAGGTAAAATTCATGATAGGAGGGGCTCCGGTTACTAGCGAGTATGCTAAAGAAATCGGAGCAGACGGATACGCCGCCGATGCAGCCAGCGCTTCGGAGACATTCAAAGAGCTCATTCTCGCCGGCTGATCAGCGGCTTAATAAGAGAGAGGAGCAAAGTAGCCGCTTTCATCCCTGCCACTCCAGCGTTTCAAAGTGACCTGAGTTTGGACGTCTATATATTTCTCGCCGAAATCGGACTGCGAGGCAGACAGATAACGGAGGGTGTAGAGCGGTGAAATGCGACTTTTTATATCCGAAAGGACCCGCTTTATTCCTCCTGGGCTATAAAAACGATAGCTTTTACCGCCCGTTTCAGCGCAGATATATTCCAGCTCTTCGCTTAAAGGCTCCGTACCTAGATTTATCACATAAAAGCCTATAAAATTGTTTTTCATATAGCGAGCGATCTCGGTCAGTGAATACTCTTCGAATGCCTCTTCCGGAAGATGCCCCTGGGTCAGGAAAATAATTGCCTGCCTGGAATGACGGGGAACCAGTCCGGAAACAGCCATCCTGGCGCCCAGGTCAAAACGCCACCCTTCCGTTTCTGTAGGATCAGTCGCCCCCCGGATACCTTCCAGCCGGGAAGCTCCGAAATTCGCCTTTATGGACGGTTTCAGGCCGGCGCTTACCAGCTGCCAGGCTCCTTCCCCGGTAAGCCCGGCATCTATTCTCTCCACCAACTTGCCGAGCTCGGATGAGTACCGGTTCATGAGCGGGGATTCCTCTACCAGTATTGCAATCTCAAGCGGTACCGGGTCTATATTCGAACGGATGAGGGACGGCTCGCCTACTTCCCGAAAGCCCTCGGTTATCGTGAAGTTTTCATCCGTAAGACCCACAATCGGTTCTCCCATTCGATCTTCCACCGAAATCTGAATGATGATTTCCGGAAAATTGAGAGAATTAATTCTTTCCTGGTGCACGTTCAAACCGGTGTAGAGGGTCGACATTTTTGAAAGAATGAAAATTTTATTCAGATCAAAATCCACGGCATACATCTCCCCATTCGGGCTCATAGAAATATTCGTGATCCGGGTGGAATAGGAATATAGATCGCTCCGTACATTCCACATTTCTTTGTTCAGTCTGAACTCCAGGATTCTGTTCCCATCGGCCACCAGGAGGAGACCCGGGTTCTCAAAAGTCATTCCCTCCGGGGCGGTGAGGAAGTCCTCGCCGAAGGAGGAAAGGAAATTACCGCTTGTGTCAAAGACTTCGATTTTCTTTTCTATCCGGTCCGCCACATATACCCGGTCATCCTGGACTGCGATTCCGGTCGGCCCCGAAAGACTCACCCGGCCTTTCCCCTTGCCTCCGAAGGAAAGGATAAAGTTGCCATCCAAATCGTACTTATTGACCCGGGTGTTGCCCCAATCCGTCACGTAAAGATAGCCTTTTCCATCCGCAGCCAGGTACTGTGGTCCCAAAAGCTTCCCCTCGCCGCTTCCAATGCCCCCGAAACTCATAATTCTTTCTCCCTGGAGAGTTGCTTTTGTGACCTGGTTTCTCCCGTATTCGGTAATAAAAAGGAAGAAATCTCCCGTTTCCTGGTCTTGAACCTCCAGGCAGTCGTAAGGGCGGTCGAAGGCCTTGAATCCCCCCCGGATGGTCCGGAGAACCTGATTGTTGACATCCAGAACAACGATTTCATTGCTCCCGAAAGCTACCACGTAAACCGTCCCATCCCGGCGAATGCGCACCGAAGTGGGTCTGCGCAGGGGGTAGTAATCCTCGCGGGTGGCATCCAATACTTGAGCCACCACGAACTTCTCCTGCCCCTTGAGCTCCCTTCCTATTCCTCTCCGAAAGGATATGGCCTGGACATGGTCCTTCAATAAGGAATTGCTCTTATCGGAAGCTATAATATATTTCCATTCGTTCAAAGCCGCCTCTTCGAATCCTGCCTTATAAAGGGCGTTGCCCAACCACAGTCTCGGCTGCACTTTTTCAGGTTTATAGCTTAAGGCCTTTTCCAGGGAGAGCACGGCGTCATTATAATACCCATTATGAAAAGCCCTTACTCCCCAGCGAAAATTCTCCTGCGCCTTAACCTCATCCATATCGATCTTTTGGGGCGGCAGGGCAACAGGTGCAGATAGTAAGAGCGTAAAAATCAATAGAAAGACTCTTATCATCAAGCGAATGTATCTATTTGGCCGGCCGGATACAGGTTAACCTCAGGCCAGCTATCCTTGAGACTGTCGTTATTAATCTGCCCTTTGATACCTAGATAAAGTATGCTCTTGATTTGGTTCAATTCGATCACGGTTTTTCCGGCCGGATTTATTGCTTCGGATTGTATTTGTGTTAAGAGAATGTTTTGAACATTCATCTCAGCCTCCAGTTGTAATTATCGACCGATTCTTAGGTATCACTTAATAAAAGAAATTCAGCGGCTCAAGCTCAGGCCTTGCTGCTCCATAAACGGACATTCCGGTACCGCTCTTCTATCTCATGGTTGGTGGGATGGATGTAAATCGGGGACAAGGATATGTTTCCGTGCTCTATACTCCAATAATCGGAGCCGTCTTCCATTTCTGCTTCAGGAACCCCTCCGCCATAAAAGCAGTAATGGTCCCCGTTGGGCGCCTTAAACCGGACGAGCTCGTCTCTATAGATCCTGCGGGTCGGAAACGTTACCATGGGCGTGGGCCCGTCGGTATCGAGGTTCGGAAAGTTGATATTCAGGAAATAATCGCATCCCCACAGAGAGCAGAGGGAGGCCAGGTTCCTGACTATAAACTCGACCGGGTATTCGAGATAAAAAGGGGAGGAATAAGCATTCAAAGAGCAGGCGATACCCGGTTTTCCCATGAAAGCGCTCTGGCGGGCGGCGGCGGCCGTTCCCGAATACACGATATCGGTGCCCAGGTTCGGTCCCAGGTTGATTCCGGCAATTACCAGATCGATGCTCACGGGCAAAAACCCCCCAAAACCGATCATCACGCAGTCTGCCGGGGTCCCGGTGCAGCTAAACTCGCGCTTATCTATTTGCCTGATCCTGCAGGGCTGCTCTAAAGTTATGGAGTGAGAGCTGCCGCTGCGGTTGCCCTCGGGAGCAATGACCCAGACTTCGTGCTCCGTTTCCAATCCCTGCTTCAGGCGGAGCATTCCCTGGCTGTCAATCCCGTCATCATTTGTTAGAAGAATTTTCATAAATAATGGCGGCTCCGTCCGACGGCTCACAAACATATGTTTCCGGTTTGAAACCGAAAATCCGCTCGTATACTTCAATCCTTGCTTTATAGACCGGGATTGCCTTTTCCTCGATCAAGGTCACCGTGCAGCCCCTGAAACCGGGTCCGGTCATCCGGGAACCGTAGACACCGTCGGTTTCCCAGGCCCGTTTGACCAGCCAGTCCAGCTCGGGGCAGGAAACTTCGTACAGGTCACGCAAGCTTTCGTGGGACCGTTTCATGAGTTTACCGAAAAGCACGATATCGTTTTTCGATAGAGCCTGTTCCGTTTCCAGTACCCGCCCGTTCTCTTCAACCACATGGAGGCATTTTCTGCGGGTCGATTCCGGTATCAACTCCATGCTGTCCCTGAGGTCATGAGGTGTATAATCCCGCAGGGCCTTTCCCGGTTTCTTCACGCTGAGGATAGCGACACATTTTTCACATTCCGCCCGGCGTTGGCTGTATTCCGAATCAACCAGGACCCGGGGCACGTTTGAATTGGTCACCAGGATCCTGGTCGTGTTGAGATTGAGTGGAACCTGCCGGTAATCAAGACCCCTGGTATCGATGAGCATGGCATGTCCTTTTTGGGCCAGGCAGGAGACAAGCTGGTCCGTGATGATGCAGTGGATCCCCACAAAACTGTCCTCGGCCTCCTGAGCGATCCTCGCTATCTCTTCTCCCCTGATATCCAGCTCAAACAACTGTTTGAGAGCAAAGCCGGCGGCAACTTCAAAAGCCGCTGAAGAGGAAAGCCCTGCTCCCTGGGGAATGTTCCCTTTAACGGTAAAATTAATTCCTCCCAGCTTGTACTGCCTGCTTAAGAGAACGTTTATGACTCCTTTGGGATAATTTGCCCAGCGGTCTTCTTTCTTAAAGCGAAGATTGCTCAGGTTCGCCCGTTTTCGATCCTGAAAATCGGTAGAATAAAATTTCAAGTGTTGATCTTTTCGGCGGGAAACTGCTACCTTTATATTGAAATTAATGGCCATGGGAAAGACAAAACCGTCATTGTAATCAGTGTGGTCGCCAATCAGGTTTACTCGGCCGGGTGCAGCAGCGATGCATTCCGGTTCATCGCCATACTCTTCCCTATGGCACTGGATTAGATCATTCATTAATGACTCCGATTGTTATGGATAAACGGAGACTATTCTAATGAAAAGGGTAAAAGAATTCAATAAAAAGCTTTCAAATCTGTCGAAGGGATTATTGAATGGAAAATCAATTCCTGCAGTATGGCGAAAAGATTAATATTCAGCCTGGGGAAATAATATACAGACCCGGAGATCCCCCGGATGAAAAACCGATCTATTACCTCATCGCCGGACTGGTAAAGATCGAGTTTAATCTTGCCGGCGGCTCGGCCTTTCCTCTCTATATACTGCCTGATTCGCTTTTCGGATTGATCGAACCGATTTTGGACTGCCGGCGGTTGACCCATGCCTTCTGCATGGAAAAGAGTATCTTATACCGGTGGGACCTGGAGAGCTTCGACCTGGCCGCCGGGGTCGCCTGGGAGCTCGCGTTGAACACCATAACCGGTCTTACCCGGATGCTGCGCATCTTTAATGCCGAGTTCGGGGAAAGAATAGGCCTGGTAGAAGATAGGATCTGAGCTATGAGTGATCAGGACTATAAAGAGATCATGAAGATCGCTTTCGGAGCGGAGGAGGCGATCGATCAAGGGATCATCGCCAGGTTCGGTAAGAAGTTTCCCGATAAAACTGTCCTTATCAAAGAAGGAGAGGTAAAGCAGGAGATTTTCTGGATTCTCTCAGGAGTTGTTTATATAACCCGGAAAATGGGAAACAAATATAAGATCCTGAACACCCTGGGCAAGGGTGAGCTGATCGGTGAGATGAGTTTCTTTGATAAATCCGTTCGGTCCGCCACCGTTATTTCCAAGGGTCCGGTGGAAGCATTAGTTTTTTCCAAAGAAAATTTCTCAGACATCTTTTCTGCCAGCCCCCTGTGGACTAAACGTCTTCTCTATTCGCTGGCCGGAAGAATACGCTATATGATTGAAAAGCTCACCGGCTGAAAAGCTATATTTATTGAAAGCTCAGGTAGTACCTGCCGCCGGAAAAGGAGATCCGGCAATTTTCCCCGAAGATGGTCGAAACCAGGCCGGAGTTCAGCGTTTCTCCCAGCCTTCCGGAAGTTACGATCTTCCCCCTATCCAGGACACAAACGCCGTGATAATTCTCCATAATTTCTTCCACATGGTGGGTAACGGTGACCACGGTGAGATCTGCTCTGTCCGCAAAAAAGGAGGCCAGAGATTTAAGAAAGCTCTCACGGGACCCGGGGTCCAGTCCGAGACAGGGCTCATCCAGGAGCAGGATCTCCGGTTCCGCTATAAGCGCCCTGGCGATCAGTACCCGCTGCCTCTCTCCTGTTGAAAGGGTAGCGAACCGTCTGGAAATTAAGCCATCTGCCTCGACAAGCTCGAGCTTTCCGGAAGCTGCCTTTTTTTCCGCCCTGCTGCAATTCTCATAAAGGACAAGGCTTCCCCGCTTACCCGCAATCACCACAGCTTCCACGGTCATAAACTCCGGTATCATATGCCTCAAGTCACCGTGGACCCAACCGATTTTTCTCCTCATCTCCCGCAGATCGGTAAAGCCGAATACATTCCCCAGAATTTCAACCCTTCCCCTTGACGGATAGCTGTACCCTGTGATCAGGCTCAGCAGGGTGGTCTTTCCGCTTCCATTCGGGCCGAGCAGGACCCATCTTTCTCCCCTGGGAACTTCCCAATTAATTCCCTCCAGTATAGGGGCGCCCTGTATCTCGAAACAGACATCCTGTAACACTATGTCAGCCCGCCGGGAGCTCATCATGACTCCTTTAAATCAGAGTCCATTGCGGCTTTAGCCGCGTTGGGGTATACTGATATTCGCAAAAACATGATTTTATGGCAATATGCAATACCACTCAAAAATCTTGTTTTAAACAAGATTTTTGCAATATTACAATTCTATAGATGCCCGCAGGGTGCGGAGTCCTTTGCGGTCGAAGACCGCAAAGGAGCGAATGAGCACAAAACAGGGTTGGCTCACATCCGGTTCTATGAAGAGCTGAATTTCTTCCTGGCTAAAGAGAAAAGAAAGAGCAGCTTTACGGTAGAATTCCACCCCGGCGATACGGTTAAAGCCCTGATTGAGTCATCAGGCATTCCTCATACGGAGGTGGACCTGATTCTGGTAAACGGAAAATCCGTTTCTTTCGATTATACATTGATGGATCAGGACAGGATCAGCGTTTACCCGGTTTTCGAATCATTCGACATAACCGGTCTGACCAGGGTTCGGCCGGTCCCGTTAAGAGAAATCAAATTCGTTTTAGATGTCCACCTGGGAAGGTTGACTAAATCTCTGCGTCTGCTCGGTTTCGATTCACTCTATGCCAACTCTTACGATGACCACACCTTATCCCAAATCTCCTGGCAGGAGAAACGAATTCTTTTAACCCGGGATACGGGTCTTCTAAAACGGAAAATCATCACTCACGGCTATTATATCCGCTCAAGGCATCCCGGCGAGCAATTGATCGAGGTCATCAAACGCTTCGATCTGGCTGGCCTACTGAAGCCTTTTTCAATCTGCCTGGTCTGCAATGTCCCCCTGGTCATAGTTCGAAAAAATAAGATCGCCGGAAAAGTCCCACCTTTTGTCTATAAACGCTACCGCCTCTTCAGCTTTTGTCCGGACTGTGAACGGGTGTACTGGCGCGGCAGCCATTGGGAGCACATGCTGACAATCCTTAATCCTTGATATTGTACATCTTTTTAAAGCGCTCTATCCTGCCGGCCGTATCAACCAGTTTTTGCTTTCCGGTAAAGAAAGGATGGCATTTTGAGCAAATTTCTATCTTAATATCCTTTTCGGTCGAGCGGGTTTCAATTACATTGCCACAGACACAAGTGATCGTGGTAGGTTCATAGGTAGGATGAATCCCCTTTTTCATATTTACAATTCTCCCTTCAACCTTCGCCTACATTCGATGTATTCATCGACTTCAAGAGAGACTCATTATTCTTGGTTTTGCTCATCCTGTCAATGAGGAGCTCGATTATCTCGACATCATCCATCGGGTTTATCACTTTTCGCAAGACCCACATCTTATTCAGCTCATCTTCCGTTAGGAGAAGCTCTTCCTTCCTGGTGCCCGACTTCTTTATGTTGATGGCCGGGAAAAGTCTTCTATCGGCGAGCCTGCGGTCAAGGTTGATTTCCATATTTCCCGTGCCTTTGAACTCCTCAAATATGACCTCATCCATCCGGCTGCCGGTATCGATAAGAGCAGTGGCTACAATAGTCAGGCTTCCTCCCTGTTCTATATTTCTGGCGGCGCCGAAGAATCGTTTCGGCTTGTGCAGGGCATTGGAATCTACGCCACCGGAAAGGATTTTTCCGGAAGTAGGAACCGTCTGGTTATACGCCCTGGCCAAACGGGTGATGGAATCCAAGAGAATAATTACATCCCGCCCATGCTCGACCAGGCGTTTGGCTTTTTCGATGACCATTTCCGCAACCTGAACATGACGGGTTGCCTGTTCATCAAAGGTAGAGGAGACAACCTCTCCCTTTACATGCCGCTGCATATCGGTCACTTCCTCCGGCCTTTCGTCAATGAGCAGAACAATAACAAAGACTTCCGGATGATTGGTCGTAATGGAATTGGCGATCTTCTGAAGGAGGATGGTCTTTCCTGTCCGCGGGGGCGATACGATGAGCCCCCTCTGCCCCTTTCCGATCGGGCAGAAGAGATTGATCATTCTGGTTGATGTTTCCTCACCTACGGTTTCTAGATTGAGACGTTTATCCGGATAGAGAGGGGTTAAATTATCAAAAGGCACTCTGGTCTGGGCCACCTCGGGGTCATCAAAATTGACTTTTTCCACCCTCAGCATGGCAAAGAACCGTTCCCCCTCTTTGGGAGGCCTTATCTGTCCGGAAACTGTATCACCTGTCTTTAAATTAAACAGCCGGATCTGGGAGGGTGAGATATAGATGTCGTCCGGGCCGGGAAGATAGCTGTAATTGGGAGAGCGCAGAAATCCGTATCCGTCCGGCATTATCTCCAGGGCGCCGTGGGCATAAATCAGGCCGTTTCTCTGGGTATGCGCCTTTAAGATGGCAAAAATGATCTCCTGTTTTTTCATGGAGATAAGAGCGTCATGCCTGACCCCTAACTTAGTGGCCAGCACCCGCAGCTTCGGCATACTCATGACGGCCAGGTCATTGATCTTCAACCGCTCCTGATTTTCGGCATGATTCTCATCCATAACGACTTCAGTGGAGCTATTACCGTCGGAGCCTTTCTCGTCGCAAGTTTTGACCGCGGGCTCGGTTTTCGCTGCAGAACCGCTTTCCGCTGCCGGGACTTCAGGATCGGAAACATCTTCCGTCTTCCCAGGTCCGTTGGCATAAGAGGCTTCAGGCTGCCGGCTCTCTTCTTCGTTCGAATCCTTGATTAACTCGACCCGAATTTTCCTTTTCCGCCCCCTTTTGGGCCGCTTTTCCGTTACAATCTCGTTCAAATCTTGCCCCCCGTTTGCTGTTTCAGGAACCGCTATCACAGGCTTACCGGCAGATGCACCGGTTACCGCTTCTTCAGCCGGATCTGCATCTTTCTTATCCATTTCAACCTGTGAGCTCAATTCAAGTTTTTCAGGATCGGCGAATGAGAGTTCCGTTTGGGAGTTAATGGCGGATTCACCATCACTATTACACTTACTTGAATTTCTATTCCTACGAATAACAGCCATTTGCCTCTCCGTTTACGCTTTTTTTTATAATTTACTGATTTTATTGTTACTGGACATGGATTCGTTTTTTTTGATTAATAGTCGGCTTGCTGAACCATTTAAAAGTATATTATCAATTTCCTGATCTGTCAAGTTTTTTCGATCCTAGTGGGAAGCTTCTTTTCAGCACTAAAGACTCGGCCATCAAAAACGCGGCCACTGCGGTCCGTTGCCGAATCAGGTTCCGGGTGCCGTAGAAATTAAACTCCCGGCACATGGATTCTGCGGGCGAGGCCAGGGCTGAAATCCATACTGTGCCGACCGGTTTCTCCGGGCTTCCCCCTTCGGGTCCGGCTACCCCGGTAACCGCCAGGGCCACCGCCTTGCAGCCGGTCTTTTTCAGCACTCCCTCTGCCATGGCCGAGGCTACTTCCCCAGAGACTGCTCCATGCCGGGATATACAGTCCGGATCCAGGCCTAAAAGTTCCTCTTTCGCCTCATTGGAATAGACCACCAGACCGCCCCAGAACACTTTTGAGCTGCCCGGAATATCGGTAATCAGCTTTCCCAGGAGGCCTCCCGTGCAGGATTCGGCCACGGCCAGATGCAGGTCCCGGGATTCCAGGGCCTGAAGAAGCAGTAGACTGGGCCTGACATCATCCTTTCTAACCAGCACCGGCGTGAATTCGAGCTCCAGGCCTTGAAAAGCTTTTCTCCGCTCCTCCGCGGTACCCCCCCTGAGGTTGACCAGAATCCGGTCTTCCGCGATCCTGGTTCCCCAGACAACCTTTCCCAATCTATGCTTCCGGAGGCCCTCTTCCAGCAATGATTCGGGAACCATCATTACCGTGGCTTTCAACTCATCATCGATTCGGGCATTCAGCTCCCTGGCCAATAACGGAACGACCTGCTCTTTGAAAACCGGCTCGAGCTCTTTCGGCGGACCGGGCAGGGCCACAACCAGGGTACCGTTTATCCGGCCGGCAAACCCTGGAGCCGATCCATAGGGATTTTCAATCAGCCGAAAACCTTCGGGAATAAAGGCCTGCCTTTTATTTATCGGAGATATTCTGCGGCCGGGATAGCGTTTTTTTAGTCCTTCCCAGACCGAAGCCTGGTATTCGAGCTTTACTCCGGCAACCCTGGCGGCAGTTTCCCGGGTCAGATCATCCGAAGTAGGCCCGAGGCCCCCGGTAATCAAGACCAACCCGCAGTCCTTTACCGCCCGGGTCAGCTCCTCCCGGTAGATAACCGGGGAATCCGGAATCTGCACGCACCGGCTCGTCCGTGCCCCTAAGCTTTTCAATTCTGCTCCGAGGAACCTGAAGTGCGTATTTAGAATGATTCCTTCCGTAAGCTCTGTACCAACGGATAGGATAATGGCTCCTGTTTGTTCAAACACCCTGGGCGGCTTTCTTTAACTCTTCGACTCTGGACGAGAAGATATCGATGCCCTCGGGGTTCTCGATCATTTCACACTTACCCTCAAAGACTACTCCGTCGGCGATTTTCAGCTTTTTGGTCCGAATATTACCGAAGACCTGGCCGGTAGAGAGCATTTCAAGGTTTTCGCTCGCTTCAATATTTCCCCTCACGATGCCCCCGATCACGATCGACCCGACCTTGATATTGGCCTTGACCACGGCCCCATTTTCAATATAAAGAAACCCGAAAGATTTTATCTCACCGTCGAATTTTCCGTCGATTTTGAGGCAATCCTTAAACTTCAATGTGCCCTTAAACTTCGTTTCCTTACCCAGGGTGGTCCTGATCTCCACGCCTTTATGATCATTGTTTTTAGCCATCTTCCCTCTACTTGGTCTCCATGACAAAGACACAGTCCCAATCATCCGAGGGCGGATTCTCGATATAATGCTTACAGCGGAGAAAATAGACCTTAGAAGGGCCGTCTTCCGAATCCAGGCTGAGAGCCCTGGCGAAGCTTTCTTTGGCCTCCTCGAATTTCATGAGCTTATAGTACTTCCTTCCCTGGGCAAAATATTCCAATATTTTCTTCTTCGTCTCAGAAATCAAATCGGCACCTCGTCCGCCTTCTCCTGCCGTTTTTTCCAGTTTCTAAGATGTTTCTTCAATTTCTTTTCCAGGTCTTCGAAAGAGAGGTCCCCTTTCTTCAGTTTATTCCCCTTCTTCTGCAGCTCATTAATTTCATCTTCAAGCCCCCTCAGGGTGGCCAGTATTTCCTCTCCCTCTCTTTTTACCAGTTCGATCAGTTTAACCACCTGGTTCTTGTTTGCCGGGTCCAGTTTTTCCGAAACGGCAATCAGCTCGGAAATCGGTTTCTTGATGTGGTAGGTAAAAAAGATAAGTGAATTGTTAAGAGACTCAACAACGGCAATTCTCCGCTCCCGCCTGGAGACCTGGCGAGTCAATTCCCGATTCCTTAAGACGGCCCGAATCCGGGCCAGGACCTCGGAAAAATTGAACGGCTTGGTGATATAATCATCTACACCCAGCTCCAGTCCTTCAATTTTATCCTTCACTTCATCCAGGGCCGAGAACATGATTATTGGCGTATGCCGGTACTTTCTGTACTTTTTATCGTGCTTCAACCTCTTGGTGACTTCCCAGCCTGACAACTTGGGCATGATGTTATCCAAAATTACCAGGTCGGGATCTGTCTCGACAACTTTTACCAGCGCTTCTTCACCATCAACCGCTTTTTCAACCTCGAAGCCCAATTTACTGAGCATGACATCAAAAAATTCAAGATTGATCGGTTCATCATCTACGATTAATATTTTTCCCTTAAGTTTCATCCGCTGTACCCTCTGATTTTATTTTCCTTAGCTTGACCCCTCTTGTCAATCCTTTTTTCTGACGATCATAAGCCTGACTAAACACATGAGAAAGATCAGGGCCGAGGAAGGAAGCAGCAGGAGCGCCAACCAGTCTCCCCAGAGGCTATAAAGCGTATTTCGCCCTGTATAAACAGGCACCCGGGCGAGTAGATAATCCTCCGTAAAAGGATCAAGCCGGCTGATAATCTTTCCGTTCGGGTCGATAACACAGGTTATTCCTCCATTCGTGGCCCTGACAACGGAGCGCTTATTTTCCACCGCCCGGAACACGGCTATGCTCATGTGCTGCATCTCAGCGACCACGGAATTGGACCAGGAATCGTTAGTCATGTTCACCAGGACCTCTGCTCCCTCCCTGATAAAGTTCCGGCCCAAATAGCCGAAGGTATCCTCAAAACAGATCGGAGTGGAGAATTTAACCCCACCCGCCTCAAATACGGTATATTCACTGCCCTTTCTCCAGAAGTGGGTATCCTGACTTCTCAGCCATGTATAGATGCCCGGGAATAGATGCCTGTACGGGAAATATTCGGTAAAGGGAACGAGATGCAGCTTCCGGTAGGTATCCATAATCTCCCCATTCTGAAAAAGCAGGGTAGCATTGTAATCGACCCTGACCTCCTTTCCTTTTTCGTCGCGCTCCAGCTGCCCGTCATCGTTGCCGATCAGGAAAGGCTTTTTTTGGGCGTTTAAGTACTCCCGCAGCCGTTTCACCAGGGCATAGGCTGTTCGGTCCGTTCGATAACGGGTATGCCAGTCAATAGCCGGCACGAAGGAGGTCTCCGACCAGATAATGATATCCGGATCCTCTTCCAGCGCCCGGTTGCTCAGACGAGTTAAGATATTGAAGGCTTTTTCATAAGCCCTGTACCCGCCCTTCCAGGGATCGCTGTTCTGTTGAACCAAAGCGACCTTCCAATGCCTCGAGCCCTCCAGGTTTACGGCAGACAGGATGCCGTAAAAGATCACCCCGATGAAAAGCACAGCATAGATGATGATCGGCAGGGCTTTGGCTTTCAGGCGCCGGATAAAAAACCCATAACCGTCTCTTAAGACCTGGCCTAATAAGGCCGAGGGGAAGACGACCAGGAGCGACACCCCCCAGACGCCGGTCAGCCCGGCGATCCGGATCAAAGGAAGAAAAAGGTATTGGGAGTAGCCCATGATTCCGTAGGAATAGGCCAGAAAGCCGGACGCTTTTATAAACTCATAACAGACCCAGAGCAAGCTTTGCAGAATGTATCCGTATTTGGGTAAAAGAGAATCCGCCGCCTTCAAAAGGGGAAAAAGGAGAAGGAAATACCCGGCATAGATGGGTGGAAGGATAAAAGGCGCGGCCGGATGAAACATTCCCAGCCAGTAGTTGTAAAGGCTGTAGCTGATAAAACCAAAAAAAGCCCCGTAAGGGATAGTCCGCAGCCAGCTTGCCCGGTTGATAACCGTAAAGAGGGGGACCAAAGCGACATAAGCCAGCGGAAACCAACCCCATCTGGATATAAAACTTGGAAAGGACAGGGTAAAGAGGAGGGCGGAAAAACCGAGGAGAAATATTTCTTTTAAAATTAATGCTAAATAGGTGGGCTTTTTTCTCAGTCCGGCTACTGAGGTTGAAGTGCGGGAAAACTCCAAGCCTACTCCCTCAAGGGCCAGGCTTTTTGCTTCAACTCCCTGCCGGGACGGAATACGGCTACCCCGTGATTGTGAACTATAACACTTTCACCGGTCTTCGGATTTCTGGCTTTCCTTCCCTTTCGTGTTTTAATTTCAAAAGTCCCAAAGCCTCTCAGCTCGACTATCCTGTCTTCGAGCAGCCCTTTCTTTAACTCGTCTACAAAAAGGTCGAGTATCTTATGGATATTCTTCTTGCTTACCTTAATATCCAGGTAGATTTTCTCGATTATTTCAGCTTTGGTGAGTTTGCTGTCACTCACCTTGACTCCTTTCCCGCATCCCCTAGCTTGCCTGACCCTCAGCTCATATTGTGCAGTAATTTATTCAATCTATGCTTTTTCCTGGCTGCCGCATTTTTATGATACACTCCCTTGATTACCGCCCGGTCGAGAATACTGGAAACTTCTCTGAACCGGGATTGGGCGTCTTCCGGGGTTTTGTTTTCTACCGACTCCAGAAACTTGCGAGTGCAGCTTCGCACCCGGGACTTTACCTTTCTATTCTTGAGCCTGCGTTTTTCGCTCTGTCCGTGCCGCTTTGCCGCCGATCCTTGCTCAGGCACTGTATCTCACCTCCATTTATAATCGCAGTAACAATTTATATGCTGCAAACCTTTGAGAACGTAACAAATTATCTTTCACCTGTCAAGTGCCCGAATCCCTTTCTATCCTGGCCTTGATCCGGGGGAAGAGAGAGGCTAAAGCCGTCAGCCCTAAAACCAGACCGGCCAGAACGGGGAACCAGTCTCCAAAACGGGTATATAGGGAAACGGTCTCCGGCCGCAAAGGCAGATCCACGACCAGATAAGTTTCCTCAAAGTAAGGAGCTTCGACCTGCAGCCTGCCTTCGGAATCCACATAACTGGTCAACCCGGAAGCGCCGGCCCTGAGAAGGGGCCTGCGGTTCTCCACGGCCCTGAAAAACGACCCGCCTGGCACCAGGCTCCCATAAATAAACATCAAAGGACAAAAGAAGCCGGTAAAGGCCGGGTAGACTCTTTTCCCAGGGAAAATACTCGGTAAAGGGCACCAGATGCATCTTATGGTAGGTCTCAACCCTCCGGCCTGAAGGCGAAAAAAAGATCGCGGCATTATAATCCAGGCGGACCTCTGCTCCCCCCTCTCCTTTGACCAGCTCATAATCGTCATTACCGGTCAGCAGCCAGTTGCCCAGGCTGCGCTGATACTCGAGAAACTCTTTGACCAGGCGGGAGAGCTGGTACTTCTCGGGATCGAGCCTGCTCCAGCGCCTGATATTAGGCACAAACGCGGTCTCCGGCCGCCGCCTTCGGCCCTCCATGGCCGCAGCGGCACGTCGGCTTCCATGCCTCCGGCCGCCGCCTTCGGCCCTCCATGGCCGCAGCGGCACGTCGGCTTCCATGCCTCCGGCCGCCGCAGCGAGAGAGCCCGGGCGAGGCAGGAGTTTACCAGGACCACGATAAAGCCGATACCTCAGACGCCGGTAATGGAGGCCGCCTGGATCAGGGGGATGAACCGGTACTGGGAAGCTCCCCACAGTCCCCAGGGGTAGCCCAGAAAACCGGAGGAGCGGATATATTCAAATAGGACCCAGGCCAGGGGAAATACCAGGAAACGCAGGCGATCCAGGCGTTTATAGAGCCAGAGAGCAGCGCTGAAGAAGAGCGCGTAGAAGATAAATAAATAGAGGGAGACCAGTTGAAAGGCGATGAGATGAAAGGTGGCCAGCCAAAAGTTGAGCAGCATTCCCTGGAGAAGACCGAAGCTCACCCCGTAGACGATGCCCCGGCGGTAGGAGACAGAATTCAGGACGAGAAAGAGGGGAATGAGCGCAATGAAGGCGAAAAAAGGGAAACCTTCCAGGCTGATGAAAGAAGGAAAGGACAGCACCCCGAAAACAACGGAGACCAGGACCAGGGGCA
>CAZERV010000014.1:30617-39551 GCA_964514815.1 uncultured Spirochaetaceae bacterium
ATGAAAGAAGGAAAGGACAGCACCCCGAAAACAACGGAGACCAGGACCAGGGGCAGGGCCCAGAGGGAGAGAAATGAGCCTGAGCCGAAGTATCTCCGTAAGCGGATATAGGCGAAAGTGTCTAAAATCAGTAAAGGAAGGAACTTAACGGCGGAAGAAAGCCTTTCTAGCCCGGTATCCAGGGCCAGACGCACGGCTCCCCCACTTTCTATGAATCTCTGCACATAGGGCATATTGGCATTCAGGGCATAGATATAGGAGAAGAGGAAAAACACCAGGCAGACCAGGAATAAAAGCTCCGGCAGGCGGAAGATGACGAAAAAAAGTCTTTCTCGCTTTTTTTTAAGCTTAAAGACCAGATAGAGCCCGGCGGCCAGGTGGGCGGCAAGAAGAAGAAAATAGAGATAATCGGACAGGAGGAATCTCCCCCGGGGCACTGCAAAAGGACCCTTAATATAGAGCAGGGCTTCCAGACAGGGTATCAGTATATAAAACCAGGTCATGATGGATCAGTTATGATAAAACGAAGCGAAAGTACCTCTTCTTTCCCGCCCGCAGCAGGACCGCTTCTTTCTCAATATTTTCTTCCTGAAGAACGTATTCGATATTGTCAATATTTTCTCCATTAATGTAGGCGCCGCCCTGGTTGATCAGCCTGCGGGCTTCGCCCCTGGAAGAGCAGAGCCCGGCGCGGATGAACAGGTCCAGGATGTTGATGCCTTTTTTCAGCTCCTGCCGGCTCAATTCCACCGAGCTCACCCCGGCCAGATCGGCTTCATTTCCATTCCGGGGGCCTTTCCCGAAAGCAGCCCGGGAGGCGGTGCGGGCGCTCTCGGCGGCTTCTTTCCCATGCACGATCCCGGTAAGCTCATGGGCCAGCACCTCCTTGGCCTCATTTATCTCCCGGTCTCTTAAAGTCCCCAGTCTCTCTATCTCACCCAGGGGCAGAAAGGTAAACAGCCGCAGCAATTTTTCCACGTCTGCATCGGGCACGTTGATCCAGTATTGATAGAACTCGTAAGTGTTCACCATTTCCGGGTCCAGAAAAAGGGCTCCCTGCTCGGTTTTTCCCATTTTCTGGCCGTCGGACCGGGTAACCAGGGGAGTGGTAAGGGCGAAACACTCCGTTCCTTCGACCCTGCGGATCAGGTCCATGCCGGCGACGATATTCCCCCACTGGTCATCCCCTCCCATCTGCAGCCGGCATCCGTGGTCTCTGAAAAGAGTGAGATAATCGTAAGACTGGAGAACCTGGTAATTGAACTCGATAAAAGAGAGCCCGGTGTCCAGCCTCGCCTTATAAGTCTCGAAACTGAGCATCCGGTTCACGGAAAAATGCCGCCCGATCTCCCTTAAGAATTCGATATAATTGAGGTCGGCCAGCCATTCGGCATTGTTCAATAGCAGCCCCTTTTCAGCCGAAAAGTCGAGGAACCGGGACATCTGCTTCTTGAATTTCTCGGCATTGGCGTTTATCGTCTCGACAGGGAGAATCTTCCTCATTTCCGTCTTCCCGGAAGGGTCTCCTATTCTGGCGGTCCCGGCCCCGAGCAGGGCTATGGCCCGGTGGCCGGCCCGCTGGAGATGGGCCATGGCGAAGAGCTGGACCAGGTGTCCGACATGCAGGCTGGAGGCGGTCGGATCGAATCCTATGTAGAAGGTGACCGGTTCGGAATCGAGGAAACCTTTAAGCGCCGCCTCATTGGAGCACTGCTTGACGAAACCCCTGCTTTTCAGAGTATCGAACCCGCCTTTCATAACTCTTTCCCTCCTCAATCTTCCCTTCTATACTCCCCGGCAGCATTCTTTATCCTGGCAGCTATCTCGCCGATTTTAACCCTGACCTGTTCCATGGAATCCCTGAAGCGCAGGGTTACGGTCCGATCGTCTTTGGTCTGATAATCGATGGTTACGCAAAAAGGAGTGCCGATCTCATCCTGCCTGCGGTAGCGCCGGCCGATGGCGCCGCCCTGGTCGTAAAAAGTGCTAAAGTCTTCCCGCAGGGCCAGCTCGATTTCCCGGGCCAGCTCGGAAAGGCCGTCCTTCTTTACCAGGGGGAATACGCCGACGGTAACAGGAGCAATGCTCGGATGCATCTTTAGCACCACCCTGGTCTCACCTTCCACCTCTTCTTCCACATAGGCGTCGCTTAAGACCGTTAAGACGGTCCTGGTCAGGCCGGCCGAGGTCTCGATTACATAGGGTATGTAGCGCTCTCCGCTGCGATCATCCAGGTACCTCAGGTCTTTTCCGGAAAACTCCATGTGGCGCCTAAGATCGTAATCGGTCCGGTTATGGATTCCTTCCAGCTCCTTCCAGCCGAAGGGGAACTCGTACTCGAGGTCAAAGGCCACCTTGGCGTAATGGGCCAGCTCATCCGGCCCGTGCCGGTGAAAACGCAGCTTGCTCTTCCTGATGCCCAGCTTCCGGTAGTATTCGAAACGCTCCTCCTTCCAGTAGGCGAACCATTTTTCATCCTCGGATGGATGAATGAAGTACTGCATCTCCATCTGCTCAAACTCACAGGTCCGGAAGATGAAATTTTTGGTGGTAATCTCGTTTCGGAAAGCCTTCCCGACCTGGGCGATTCCGAAGGGGACCTTGACCCGGCTGGTCTGGCTGACATTCTTGAAGTTAACATATATACCCTGGGCCGTTTCCGGACGGAGGAAAACAATGGATCCGTTGTTCTCGACCGCGCCGATATGAGTCTTGAACATCAAGTTGAACTGCCTGGGCTCGGTCAGCTCGCCCCCGCACTCCGGGCAGGTCCTGGCGGCCGGGGACTCCTCCGGGAACTGGTCTAACCTGAACCTCTGCTTGCACTTCTTGCAGTCCACCAGCGGGTCGTTGAAATTCTCAACGTGGCCTGAAGCCTCCCAGACCCGGGGATGCATCATGATCGCCGTATCGATCCCGACGATGTTATCGTGGAGCTGGGTCATCTCCCGCCACCAGAACTGCTGGATGCGGTTTTTCAGCTCCACTCCCAGGGGGCCGTAATCCCAGGCAGAGCTTAATCCGCCGTAGATCTCACTCGACTGGTAGATAAATCCCCTTCGCTTGCACAGGGATACGAGCTTCTCCATTGATAAATCGGCTGCCTTTAATTTTTCCGCCATTAATCAGACTCCCTGGACTTCAATCGTTTTTTTGCCTCAATATCTCAAGGACCCGGTCTATTCTCTTCCTGACCTTTTCCATTCCTAAAAGCCGGAGAGATCCTAAGAGCGGAAGCGAAACCCGGGTCCCGGTGACGGCCACCCGGAGCGGCATGAGACAATCTCCCAGCTTGATACCCAACCTCGCGGCCAGGTCCCGGAAGCTCTGCTCGTTCTCTTCATCCGTCTTAGCCATGAAATCCTGAAGGAGACCGTTTAATCCGGATAGAGCCTCTATGGTTTTTTTCCGGTCGATCCTCTTCGGAATAATCTCTCCGGGATCATAATTTTCAATATCCTGAAATAAAAACCTGACCAGTCGGGGAGCATCGGATAAGACATTCAGCCGCTCCTGCGCCAGCGGTATCACCCCGGTCAGGACCCGCTCTTCTTCCGGGCCTGGGGGATCGGAGATCATTCCTTCCCGCTGCAGAAATGGAACCAGCTTCTCCTTTAAATCTTCTGGAGACAGCTTGCGGATATAGACGCCGTTGAACCAGTCGAGCTTCTTGTAATCAAATGCCGCCGGCGCCTTATTCAGCCGATCGAGAGAAAAGACCTCTTCCAGCTCTTTAAGGGTAAAAAACTCCCTCGAATCATCGAAAGACCAGCCCAGGAGGGCGATATAGTTGATAATCGCTTCCGGCAGATATCCCTTTTCCTTGAGCTCCACTGCCCTGGTAGCCCCGTGCCTCTTGGATAATTTTTGCCCGTCTGCGCCCAGGACCATGGGCAGATGGCAGAAGCACGGCGGCTCCCAGCCAAAGGCCCGGTAGAGAAGCACGTGGAGGGAGCCTGAAGGCAGCCATTCCTGGGCCCTGAGAATATGGGTTATGCCCATCAGGTGATCGTCGACCACGTTGGCCAGGTGATAGGTGGGAAACCCGTCGGATTTCAACAGAACGGGATCCGGGTTGATATCCGTGTTGGCTCTTTCGATATACCCCAGAAGCTCATCCCGGAAACAGGTGCTCCCCTCCAGGGGTACCTTGAAGCGGATGACCGGTTTAATGCCCTGCTCCCTGTAGCGGGCTCTTCCCTCTTCGTCCAGGTCCCGGCAGTGCCGGTCATAACCGACAGCCTCCTTATCCTTCTGCTGCTTCTCCTTGAGGCGCTCCAAGCGTTCAGGAGAACAAAAACAGTAATAGGCGCGGCCGGAGTCTATCAGCTCTGCAGCGTGCTTTTGGTACAGATCGACCCTTTCGGACTGGAAATAGGGAGAGGAGGGGCCGTCGATATCAGGGCCCTCGTCCCAGTGAAAACCGAGCCAGTCAAAGGTCTTATAGATATCCTCCAGGGCCTCTTCCATATAGCGTTCCCTGTCTGTGTCTTCGATTCTCAGGATGAACCGGCCGGCCCTGGCCCGGGCAAAGAGATAATTGAACAGTGCCGTCCTCACCCCGCCTATATGTTGGTATCCTGTCGGAGACGGCGCATACCGCACCCTGACCTTCATAAAGCTCTCGCTTCCTTCCAAAAGATAATGGGATTATAAAGATCAGGCAATCCAGGGTCAAGATGAATGTTGAGGTCAGAACCCCGATCAGGAGCGCACGATTCAGCCTTTTCTGGGTAGTATAGATAGAGGTATTGCCGAACTGCCCGAGCGTTGGGAGAAATCCGTCAGTAGCTACGCTTTAAGTCTTTTAGGTATTTTTATTCTTATTGCCAAAATATAAATTAGAGACTGCTATAATTGATGTTGAAACAATTAAAAGAAAAGATATTGCATTTATTACCGGGGTAGACCCGTCCCTTACCTGCAGATAAAGATTGATAGGCAGGGTTGATTGAGCGCCGACCAGAAACAATGTTGTATTGAAATTCTCAAACGACATTAAGAATGCTACCGCAGCACCGCCAATAATTGAAGGACGGAGATACTTCAGTGTTATAAACCAGATAACTTCAAACCTGTTTGCCCCAAGGTTATAGGCAGCTTCTTCGAGTGTTCTGTCGAATTTTCTCAGTCTTGCCGCAATTACCAGGGTCACAATGGTTGTTATAAATGAAAACTGTCCGAAGATTACAAGCCAAATCCCCGGTCTTAATATTTTAAAATCAAGACCGAAAGTTTCTTCAAAGAACAAACCTACGGTATTGGTGAACAACAGTATGGATATACCGAGAATAACGCCCGGTATTACCAGAGGGGCCAGCATAAGGAAATAGAGAAGGTTTTTAAACCTGAAATCCTCCTGCTCAAAAAGAAATGCTGCCAGGGTCCCTATAACAGTAGAAAGAATGGTAACAGAAATTGCCACTTTGAAGGAAACAGAAATACTCCTTAAGTTAATAGCATCATGAAATATACCGATTTTATCCGGTCCCTTGCCGAAAAACCATTCCAGAGTGAATCCCTTCCAGGGTAAAGATGGAAACATGGAGTCGTTAAAGGCAAGAACCATAGTTACTAAAAGAGGTGCAAACAGAAACAGGAAATAGAGAATTATGAAAATCCTGAACCCCGTTAAATATGTTTTTGAACTTGGTAATGTACGTATCATTTTACCAGTTTTGAGAATTCCTGTTTTGTCAGTTTTAATGCCGTCAATATAATCAGTGATGACAAGAGCAGCAGCAGAAAACCGAATGCAGCACCCTGGTTCCAATTAAAGTATATAATCATCTGGTTATAAATCTGTTCCGTGAACCAGAGCGAATTCTTCCCACCCATGAGCTTCGGAGTCAGATAACTTCCAAGAACCAGCATGAATACAATGACGCTTCCTGACATGATTCCCGGCATGCACCAGGGTATGATAATTTTGCGCCATATTGTCAATTTTTTGGCGCCAAGGTCATGAGCCGCCTCAATAAGAGAATCATCAAGACTTTCCATAACCCCGATGATCGGTACAACCATAAAGAGCATTGTTGTATAAACCAGGCCCATAACCATGGTTATATCGTTATAAAGCATCTCTACGGAAGTTTTTAATATACCCAGTCTGGTAAGAAAATGATTTATGACTCCACTTTCACGTAAAAGTATGATCCATCCGTAAACCCTGATGAGCTCACTGACCCAGAATGGGACTAATAGGAGAACCATCAAGAATCTCTGGATCTTCAGCCTGGCAATTTTTGTTATATAAAAGGCAACCGGCAAGGCAATAACCAGGACAATAACCGTTACTATGATGGAATATGATGCTGTCCTGACAAAGGTAAGCCAGTAAATAGGTTCGGCAAAGAAAGCTCCGTAGTTTTCGAGGGTAGCACCTGATTTTCCGTAATAGTCGGTACCGATAAAAGACATTCTAAGAAGTTCAAGATGGGGTAAAACAATTAATAAAAACAACCAGAGAATAACCGGAACAAAGAATATTATGAAACTCCATCTAATCCTGAACTTATCAGAGCTCTTCATATATTTTACCATCTGTCCCTTTGAAACATACGGCTGCAGCCGGGTGCCAGCCGATTTTAAGACGGTCCTTTGCCTTGATTCGGTCATACTGCCTGTTCTGCGGCAATGAAACAATCAGTTCCCTGCCGGAGTTCTCCGGTACAACCAGGATTCTGCTATTTCCGCCATCAAAAAGTAATGCCTTGACTTCAACATTTAAAACATTGAGCTGCTCCCCGGTTTCCCCGGGATTGATGATCATTGCCTCCGGTCTTACATACATTTGAAATGAGTTATCTCCCCGAAAATCATACGATTTGTCTAATGCAAATACATTTCCATCATCGGTCATGGCGAAGAAATTCCCGCTCTCATCTTTTCTGAGTTTAACAATAAACTTATTGTTGTCTCCGACAAACTGGGCAACAAAGGCAGAGGAGGGGTTATTATAGAGGTTCTGTGGAGTATCGAGCTGTTCAAAATGTCCGGCATTCATGACAGCCAAATTATCACTCATCACCATGGCTTCCGACTGATCATGGGTGATATATATAAAAGTAGTCCCTACTTGCGTCTGAAGCTTTTTGAGCTCTACCTTCATATGTTCCCTGAGCTTAAAGTCAAGGGCGCCGAGAGGTTCATCCAGAAGCAGTACGGTCGGATCCAGCACCAGGCATCTGGCAATAGCGACCCGCTGTTTCTGGCCGCCGGAAAGCTGATCTATTTTTTTCTTGCCAAAATCCTGAAGACCGACCCTTGCCAGCATTGATTCTACCTTTTTCTCAACATCCTTACCCTTCCCCTTTCTCCTGAGACCGAAGGCAATATTTTCAAAAACATTCATCATGGGAAATAAAGCGAGATGCTGAAACACCAGGTTTACCGGCCTCTTATTCGGCTCGACTCCGGCCATGTTTTTCCCGCGGATTTCGACTATTCCCCGGTTGGGTTTATAAAATCCGGCGATCATTCTTAACAATGTTGTTTTACCGCAGCCTGATGGTCCCAGTATTGAAAAGAATTTTCCGTCTTCTACATCAAAGGAGACATTATCAACTGCTGTAAAGTCGGCAAATCTCTTGGAAATATTTTTAACAGATAAAGCAATCTGCATCTAAGCGCCACCCGGATAATTATTATAAGAAGAAAAACCGGCAGTAGCAATACTGCCGGTTTTTTGAAGGCTTATTTTGCAGCCTTGATTTTATCCATTACTTTTCCTTCCATTTCTTCCAGCCCCGGGGGAACGGTGGGATACCAGTTCGTGTTTGCCAGGGCTTCAGGAGGAAGACCCCTCTTGAAGTTGGCGGCTATATTAGGTTCAAGGAACTTAACAGCATCTTTAGAAGCAGTGCCATATTTTTCTGCATTGGTAAAAACCGCTGCATGCTCAGGCCGCAGTATGAAATTTATCCACTTGTATGCGCCTCCAACATTTTCCGATTTTGAGGGAATTGCAAATGTATCGACCCAGGCCATAGCACCGCTTGTCGGAGCAATGTAGTCGATATTCTTATTCTCTTCATAGAGTTTCCAGCCTGCCTGCTCCCAGGCCATAGCCGCCCAGATTTCTCCCGATCTCAATGATTCAAGGAGCTGGTCTCCATTATCCCAGTAATTTCTGACGACCGGTTTTGCGGCAATAAGCTTTTCTGCTATTTCATCGAGAAACTTCTGATAAGCTTCCTTATCATCATAAAGAGCAAAAGGATCATACCCCAATGAATATCCCATGGCCAGGAGAGTGGGTCTTTTCATCCTGTAGGAGACTCTTCCCGTGTATTTAGGATCGAGAAGGTCTTTGTAATCTTTCACACCCGGCGCTTTTTCCTTGTTTACAACAAGGCCTGAAGTGCCATATACGTGGGGCACAGCGTAGGATTTTCCGTCTACAAGGGTATTCTTCTTAACAGCTGCCACCAATGAGGGGTCCAGCTGGTCGGTATTTACCTTCGAGTAATCAATCGGCTGATAAATACCATACTGTTTTACCACTGAAGAAATTCTATCCTGGGAAGGCTGGGCCAGATCGAAACCGCCGCCCCTGGTGGCTCTGAGCTTTGAGATCATCTCTTCGTTGTTGCTGAGAATCACTTCTACCGTTATACCCGTTTCTTCCTTGAACTTCTCGACAAGCTCCGGCGGAGCATAACCCGACCAGGTAATGAGCCGCAAGACCTTGGGCTCTTTTTTGCATCCGGTAAATACAGCTCCTGCCGCAAGTACCAGTAGAGCAAAAAAGATCATGTAAACCTTTTTCATCTATGTCCTCCCTTATCTATTAATTTTTGCTGATTATATTATTTAACGAAAAGAAACACAACCATAAAAACACATAAAGCAAAAACACAAGCGATTTCTCACAAAGACAAACTCTATATCCAGAGTATCACGAAAAGCACCCAAAGCGCTGATTTCATT
>CAZERV010000014.1:39651-40707 GCA_964514815.1 uncultured Spirochaetaceae bacterium
CGTCACGCCTCCGGCGTAATTACCAGGAGTTCAGGCAGAACCATCCCTATAGCGGGAAACGTATTCCCATTCCGCCTCTGTGGGCAGCCGAAAACCGTTAGCATCCCATTTTACGCAGTCATTGGCAATATCACCGTTGGCAGGAAGAATCGTATCAGCATCATTAACGATTTTAAGTAGCGCTGGTTGAAGGTTGTCAGTGTAATAGACAGGAGTCAAGGCCTGTTTTTCACTTAAGGCATTGCACCAGACCATGACATCCCGCCAATTAATTGTGGTTACAGGTTCGGTTTTGTCTGCTGTAGGAGGATCTCTGATGGTACCGTCATTACCTTCCCTCCCCCGGGGGTCGGCGGCAAATGCATAGCTATTAGCGATGGCCCAGGTATAGACCTCTACCACAGCTCATAGGTAACCTCAGTTTCTGCTATCCAGAAGCCTTTGGTTTAAGTAACCATCGGGGTCGTTGTCTGTACAATGTCACCCATGAAAAAAGCGCCTGCCGGCACATAGCGCAGGTCAAAGGAAACAGAATCGGTGGTTTTTGTAATTTCTGTCCCGCAGCGATACTATCATCCGATGAATCGCCACCAGGGTTAAGACATCCGAATGGACTCAATACCATGAGCATGGCAGATAAGCTTAAGAAACACCTCTGGATATTCATGATAAAACTCATTTTAAATTATTTTCATAAAGTTCTCCAAGTACTACTACCATTTAAAGTTGTATTCCGACGATAGGGGAAGCCTGGGTTAATCTCGTCTGAACCAGGCCACCGCATCTGCAGTCCATGCAGTGACATAGACATGATTGCCGTCTGGGGGAAACCGCAACAGAACAAGCGCCATCAATATTAGTGGCATTACTGTAGCGATCCAAATAAGTTAACACCCCGGTTTTTGCGGGCACTCCTCCATCGCCGCTGCTCTCCGGATTGGGACAGGCCAGGGGAGACAAGGCCAGCACGGCCACCAGAATTGGCATTATATATTTGGTTTTCATAGGCTAACTCCTTTCTATAGATTAAATATTCTCACCCCATTCATTTTATAG
>CAZERV010000015.1:0-29181 GCA_964514815.1 uncultured Spirochaetaceae bacterium
CTCCTCTAGCGGACTGAAGAGCCCCCAGTATGCTAACGCACCTCGTCAAAAGGTTAATAGCACCTCCCGAAATCATGAAGTCCCAGCTCATTTGCTTTAACTCATCATACTTTGAAATATACTTTGCTTATTTCGGAAAGAACCTATACGTTTGCGCAGTGATAGGCTATACCATTCTCTAATATTCCGGGAAGCGTACCTCCTTTTCTACTGGAGCCGCACATGCTCTTGGCTTTGAAGAAGACCTAAGTAGAACCCTAATTAAGCGACAAGCCAATGAGAAAATATTTTGTGGAATTTGCAATGAAGAGAAGAGGATTGTAAAAACTCTACTTCCTGGAAGAAAGACGGACATGAAAGACTGCGAATGGATAGCGCAGCTTTTACCTTTGACAAGTTGGACTAATTTCGAGCTTGCTGTGAACTTTAAACAACTGTAGCCAGGTGCAATACAATAAAATAAAGAACATGTTAACCAATTTGAGAAAACATGGAAATCCTCCCTTTAGAATAGCCGTTGTTCACGGCGGTCCGGGCGTTGCAGGAGAAATGGCGCCAGTCGCACGTGAATTGTCATCCACATGTAGGGTTCTGGAACCACTGCAAACAGCAACTTCGGTTGAAGGTCAGATTCAGGAACTCCAGGACGTATTGCACTATCACGGCAACCCTCCTGCAATTCTGATTGGATATTAGTGGGGTGCGTGGTTAAGCTGCCTTGTTGCAGCACGATTTTCTCATTCTGTAAAAAAACTGGTACTTATCGGAAGTGGTCCTTTTGAACAGAAATATGTTTTAAGGATAATGGAAACTCGGCTGAATCGCCTTGGTCGGGAAGAAGGATAAGAGTCAAAGAAATGTTGGAAGCCTTAAAGGATCCTGAAACTGTTGATGAAACAATGCTTTCACAGTTGAGCGAGTTGATGTCGAAAACAGATCACTTCGATTCCATACACTATAATGACGTAGAAAACGAAGTGCAACAAAGAATCTTCCAAAGTGTCTGGCTTTTATGTAGCATTTGACCTAATATACTTGCAAGTTAAAAGGAAATCAGCAAAGTATACTGCATTTCTGCCGGATAATATTTTGATATGGTAGGATATACTGTTAAATCGAAGCTTTTGTGGGAGATATACTCCAATTTGCAGTACACTCACTTGTTAGCCAGAAAAATCGTGATTGAAAATAACCAATATACGTGATATTTTTAAAGTATGATTGATGAACACGATTTAAATAAAGCTGCAACATTCATAGCAACCGCAGTTAATGCTGAGCGCGTTATCTTGTTCGGATCCCATGCTCGCGGTGAAGCCAACGAAAATAGTGATGTGGATTTTATGATTATTGCTGAAAGCAATTTACCAAGATTCAAACGTAGCCGTGAATTATATAAACTACTTAGACCATACCCTTTTGGGATGGACCTGATAGTTTTTACTCCACTGGACACTAACGCTGAACAGTTACGCGATGCACTATCAATACTCATGCCATATGCAGTTGAAATCCGCTATCCAGATGATTGGTTCACGCCTTCTGAACAGGATACCAAAGAAGCACGAGATGCAGTAAGCAAAGTTTAAAATGGCTTAAAAGTGTTTTGCCGGAAATTTTCCAAAGCCCCGGCCCGCAGCCCCAAATTAGTGATCCGGGCCAATAAACTCTTTTACAAAATCGCCTACCAGGGCGCCCAGGCGCTCCTCATTCCGGTTTGTTTCAATGAAGTCCACGATCCGGGTGCCCACAATTACCCCGTCGGCGACTTCGTTTATCGAGGCGGCTTCCGCCGGGGTTTTTATACCGATACCGATACATACCGGTAAAGGGGTCATGGATTTTATCTCCTCGATCCTTGTTTTTACCGCCTCTGTAACGGCCAGCTCCAATCCGGTCACGCCCGTTTGGGGCACATAATAGATAAAACCCGTGCTTGTTTCTGCAATCACCCTGAGGCGCTCAGGAGAGGAGAGCTCTGAGGCGAGCAGTATGGTGCAGAGCTCGCGCTCTTTCGCCGCTGCGAAAAAGCCGTACCCGGCTTCGGGTGGGAGATCGGCGATGATGAAGCCGTCGATCCCCGAAAGCGAGGCATCCTGGAGGACTTTCTCTTTGCCGTACTTCAAAAATACGTTCCAATAGCCCATCAGGAGGATCGGGACCTCCGTCTTTTCCCTGATCTTCTTCACCTGGCTGAAAATCGATCGGAGGGTGACGCCGCCGGCCAGGGCGCGGTTTGCCGCCGCCTGGATGACCGGCCCGTCCGCAATAGGGTCCGAGAAGGGGACCCCGAGCTCGACCGCCGCCACCCCGGCCCTCTCCAGGGCTAAAATGATTTCGGCGCAGGCAGGCCAGCCTGGCTCGCCGGCCATGAGGTAAACAATGAATGCCTTTCGTTTTTGTGCCTGTAAATCCGCCATTTTTTTTACCAGCCGGTTCATAACTTTACCCCCCGCCTTTTCGCGACCTGGCTGCAGTCTTTATCTCCCCGCCCGGAGAGGTTGATGATCATGATCCGGTGTTTGGACATCTTTGGCGCCTCCTTCTTAGCCTGGGCCACGGCATGGGCGCTCTCGAGGGCCGGAATGATTCCTTCGAGCTGGGAAAGCTCCAGAAATGCCTCCACCGCTTCCTCATCCGTGGCGGAAACGTATTTAACCCGGCCTGTTTCCTTCAGATAGCAGTGCTCCGGGCCGACACCGGGGTAATCGAGCCCCGCTGAAATCGAATGGGTAGGATGAACCTGGCCGTTTTGGTCCTGGAGCAGAAACATGAAGCTTCCGTGAAAGACACCGGCCGAGCCGCGGGTCAGGGTGGCCGCATGCCTTTCCGAATCGATTCCATCGCCTGCCGCCTCAACTCCGACCAGGGTAACTTTATCCTCAAGAAATTCATAAAAGAGACCG
Organism: uncultured Spirochaetaceae bacterium; assembly: GCA_964514815.1. Lineage (GTDB taxonomy): Bacteria > Spirochaetota > Spirochaetia > SZUA-6 > DRHE01 > CAZERV01. The sequence continues at coordinate 2,907 of CAZERV010000015.1, forward strand.
ATGGCATTGCTTCCACCGTTTACGCAGGCCAGGCACATGTCCGGAAGCCGTCCTTCGGCAGCTAAGATCTGCTCTTTCGCTTCCCTGCCTATTACCCTCTGGAAATCACGCACGATCAGTGGATAGGGGTGCGGGCCGACCGTGGAACCGAATATATAGTGGGTAGTCTTCAGGTTCGCGACCCAGTCGCGGAAGGCCTCATTGATCGCATCTTTGAGGGTACGGCTGCCGGTTTTTACCGGCACTACCTCGGCGCCGAGCAGCTTCATCCGGAAAACATTGAGCGCCTGCCGCTCCACGTCCTCTTGCCCCATATAGATGACGCAGGGCAGCCCGAACCTGGCGGCCACCGTCGCCGTGGCCACGCCGTGCTGGCCCGCCCCGGTTTCGGCGATAATCCGGGTTTTCCCCATCCTTTGGGCCAGTAGAATTTGTCCGATGGTGTTGTTTATCTTATGGGCGCCTGTATGGTTGAGGTCTTCCCGCTTAAGATAGATCTTCGCCCCGCCCCACGCTTCGGTGAGCCGGGCCGCGTAGCTTAAGGGAGAAGGTCTTCCTGCGTAGTGCTTTAGATAATAGTCGAGCTTTTTCTTAAAAGCCTCATCTTTCCCGGCCCTCTCATACTCTTTTTCAAGATCCTCCAGGGCGGGCATGATTATCTCGGGCACGTACCTGCCCCCGAATCGTCCGAAGTATCCATTCTTATCCGGTTGAATCATAAGCTCTTACCGCCTTTATGAATTGTTTCACCTTTTCATGGTTCTTGATTCCCGGACTGTCTTCCAGGCCGCTTGAAGCATCGACGGCAAACGGCCGGACGGAGTGCAAGGCGAGATCGACATTCTCCGTACTCAAACCACCGGCCAGAAAAAATTTTTTCCCGGGGAAGGTCCTGATGATTTCCCGGGCCAGCGGCCAGCCGGCGGTTTTTCCGGTCCCACCGTAGAGGCCGGGAACATGTGGCTCCAGGAGAATGTAGCCGGTCTCGTAAGCCGAAATGGTCTCGAATATCTCCCTGTCTCCGGCCCGCAGCGCCTTGATCACGGGAACGCCAAGGCGCCTTTCCAGCTCCAGGCATAACCCGGGAGACTCATCGCCGTGAAGTTGGATCAGGCTCAGTCCTGCCTCCCTGACCGCGGCCAGGATAAACTCTTTATTTTCATTCACGAATACACCGACCCGCACAACTTCCAGGGGCAGGTCCCTGCCGATCTCCGCGGCCTTTTCCGGGGTGATTCTCCTGGGGCTCCTGGAAAAGATAAAGCCGAGGTAATCGGCGCCGGCTGAAACGGCCAGGCGGGTATCTTCGGCGCGGGTCAGGCCGCAGATTTTGATCCCGGTCATATTGCCTCCTTCAGTTCCTTTACTGCCGCAGCAATGTCGGAAGATCGCATAAAATGCTCACCGATCAGGAATGTATATATTCCAGCATTGACTAAACGCCTTATATGGCTCACGCTTGTCAGCCCGGATTCACTCACCAGCAGGTAATATTCCGGGATCTGCTTTTTCATCTCGATGGTTAAATCCGGGTTTACCTCAAAGGTGTGCAAATTCCGGTTGTTGATGCCAATAATTTCCGCACTCGTTTCAAGCACTGCCTTAAGCTCGCTCCCGGAATGAATCTCCACCAGGGCGGCCAGGCCCAGCTCCCCGGCCAGGCCCAGCAGTTCCTGAAGCAGCTTGCCGGGTAGGGCGGCAGCAATGAGCAGGAGTGCATCGGCCCCGGCCTCCCGGGCCTCATAGACCTGGTAGGGCTCGAAGATAAAGTCCTTTCTAAGGATGGGTTTTTCTGTTAACCTGCGAATTTGCCGGATATATTCCAGGGAGCCGCCGAAAAAATGCTCTTCCGTCAAGACGGAGAGGGCCTCGGCGCCGCCATCCTCATAGCCTTTGAGAATCTCGAACAGGTCGAATCGCCTGCGGATTACCCCTTTGCTGGGGGATTTTCGTTTGATTTCCGCGATAATATTGACCTTGTTCACATTCCCGATCGCCTCTTTAAAATCCAGCGTGCCCGGCAGTTCTCTGATCCTGGCTTTTAATTCTTTGAGTGGCCGCCGGATTTTTGCCTGCTCCAGAGACTCACGCTTTTTCCCGATGATTTTTTCAAGGATCGAAGGCATTCTCTCAGGCATTGGAGATCTCCTTCAGTCCTTTCAGTTTTTCAAGGGCCGCTCCGGAATCAATGGACCGCCCGGCTAAGCGTACCGCCGAAGCCAGCGTTTCGGCCTTTCCCCCCACATAGATGGCGGCGGCGGCATTCAGGAGGGAGATATCGCGCCTCGGTCCCCGCTCCCGGCCGGATAGAATGTCCATCATGATCCGGGCGTTTTCTTCCGCCTGGCCTCCTGAAATATCTTCCGGCGCGCAGAGGGAAAAGCCGAGCTCCTGCGGGTCCAGGAGCCAATCCGAAAGCCTGCCCTCTTTCAGCTCGGTAACGTATGTTTTGCCGGTCAGGGTTATCTCATCCAGGCCGTCTGCGCCGTGCACCACCAGCGCTCTCCGGGTCCCGACGTTCTTCAGGACCTCGGCCATGAGGGGAACCAGGTTTTTATCGTAAACGCCCAGAACCTGGGCATCGGCAAAGGCCGGGTTGGCCAGGGGGCCGAGGATATTGAAGATGGTTCTTACGCCGATTTCCCGGCGCGGTCCGATGACATGTTTCATGGCCCTGTGCAGGACCGGGGCGAAGAGGAACCCGATTCCCACCTTCCGGATGCAGTCGGCCATCTTCCCGGCATCCATACTCAGGTTAATACCCAGCTCGGCCAGCACATCCGCGCTGCCGCATTTGCTCGAGACCGATCTATTGCCGTGTTTGGCCACGGTTACCCCGGCTCCGGCGGCGATCAGGGCAGAAACCGTGGAAATGTTGAATGTTTGGGCCCCGTCGCCCCCTGTTCCGCAGGTATCGACAACGGTCATCCCCTCGGGGATGGGAACCCGCGTCGCCTTTTCCCTCATCACGGCCGCGGCGGCGCCGATCTCGATCGCCGTTTCACCCTTCATCCGCAGGGCGGTAAGGAAAGCCCCGATCTGGGAAGGAGCAGCATCTCCATCCATGATCAGCCGTATGATCTCTTTCATTTCCTCCCCGGCCAGGTTTTTTTTATCTATCAACCTGGCGATGATCCGTTTCATGTCTACGGCGGAGCCCTCTTTTTCCCGGTTAAGGAAATTTTCAATTATCCGCCTGCCGTGAGCTGTCGCCACCGATTCAGGATGAAACTGAACGCCTTCAACTTCGTATTCTTTATGGCGAAGACCCATGATCTCATCGTCCGCAGTCCAGGCGCTCACCTCCAGGCATTGAGGCAGGGATTCCGGGTCCACCGCCAGGCTGTGGTAGCGGGCTGCCTGGAATCCGGGTGGGATCCTTGAGAAGATCGTTTTACTGTCGTGAAAGATCCCGCTCGTCTTCCCGTGCCTGAGCTCCCTGGCCTTGTATATATTAGCTCCGAAGGCTGCGCCGATGGCCTGGTGGCCGAGGCAAACTCCCAGGACAGGGATCTTTCCGGTGAAATGGCGGATAAGGTCGACCGAAACTCCTGCTTCGTCCGGGGTGCCGGGCCCGGGAGAGATGACCAGGTAATCGGGCTTCAGGCTCTCCGCCTCTTCGATGGTTATGGCATTGTTTCGAAACACCCGCACTTCCTGCCCCAGCTCACCGAAGAGATGAACCAGGTTATAGGTGAAAGAATCGAAGTTATCGATCATTAAGACCATGATTTTCTCTCCACCAGAAGCGTATCTCGCTTTATATCTTGCCTCCCCTGGCCAGGTTGATGGCTGAAAAGAGGGCTTTCGCCTTGTTCAAAGTTTCCGTATATTCGTTTTCCGGTACCGAATCGGCCACAATGCCCGCTCCGGCCTGCACATAGATTTTTTCGTTTTTTACCACCATCGTCCGGATGGTGATGCAGGAGTCAAAGTTGCCGTTAAATCCGAAGTAGCCGACCAGGCCGGCGTAAGGCCCACGCCGGGTGGGTTCGAGCTCGTCGATAATCTCCATGGCCCTGACCTTGGGTGCACCGCTGACCGTGCCGGCCGGAAAAGTGGCTGCAATCAAATCAAAAGCGTCCTTACCGTCTTTTAGTCTCCCTTCGACGTTGCTGACCAGGTGCATGACATGGGAGTATCGCTCAACAGCCATGTATTCGGAAACCTGCACGGATCCGTATTCACAGACCCGGCCGATGTCGTTCCGGGCCAGGTCGACCAGCATCAGGTGTTCCGCTTTTTCTTTTTCATCACCTAACAGTTCCTTTTCGAGACTGATGTCCTCATCTACCGTTATTCCCCGGGGCTTGGTGCCTGCGATCGGCCTGATGGTCACCTCCCGGTCGTAGGCGCGAACGTGTACTTCCGGCGATGCTCCCACCAGTTTCAGATCATCGAACTGTAGATAGAACATGTAGGGTGAAGGATTAACGGTGCGCAGCGCCCGGTACAGGTTCAAGGCATCTCCGGCAAAGCTCGTTTCCAACCGCTGGGAAAGGACCGCTTGAATGATCTCCCCGTTCCTGATGTAGTCCCTGCATCCTTCTACCGCCCGGAGGAAATGAGCTTTCGGGAAATTGGAACTGACCTTGTTCCCCATTTCCGCTTTTCCCGATTTATGCGCTTCGGCGGAAAGCGGCCTTTCGAGGTCAATAAGTATCTGGTTGATCACCCCTGTCGCCTGGTCGTATAGGAAATCGAGATTGTCATCCGGTCTCGCCCGCACATTGTGCATCACGGTCAGCTTGTGATTCACATTATCGAAGGCAACAATGGTGTCCGTGAAGAGGAAATAGATGTCCGGCACACCGAGGTCATCAGGATTTGCAGCGGGTAGATTTTCAAACTGCCGGACAACGTCGTAGCCCAGATAACCAACGGCGCCGCCTGTGAAAGGAGGCAGGTCGGGGTCGATAACCGGCTTGAGCTCGCGGATGAGCCTTTTCAGCTCTTCAAGCGGGTTAGCGGTCGTAATACTCTCCACTTCTGCGCCGCGTCGAATTTTCACCAGGTTTCCCCGCGCCTCAAACAATAACCCGGGGTCCCTTCCCAGGAAGCTGTACCGGCCGATCTGATTTCCGCCTTCCACAGATTCGAGCAGAAAATTGAATTTTCCCCTGCGCAGTTTGAGAAAGGCTGAGACGGGTGTTTCCAAATCGGCGAAAACTTCCGCATAAACCGGGATCAAGTTTCCCTGCTTCACTTTTTCCTTGAACTCTTCTCTTGTCGGCCTGAACATGGTAAAACCTCAATAAAAAGCCATGCATTAACGCATGGCTTTTCAGTATTCCCTTTGAACAAAAAAAGCCGTGCGGTCAAGCAAGGACCGTCACGGCTTTTATTATTTTACCTAAAAAGGCTAGTCGCAACGATTCTGTCGAAAAGACCACCACCACAGCCAGTTGATTCTTTTAATTATACTTTTCATGAAATTTGTTTATACCCTGATTAAAAACTTTTTGCAAGCACTTTATCCTCCTGAAAGTGATTTTTATTATTTTTTTTCAATTTAACGTAGGGGTTGAGCTGGACGTGAACGAAGCGAACTTGCCAGCTCCAACCCCTGGTTAGACCGGGCATGCTTATATTTTCTAATACCAGCTTTACCCTCCTTCATAATCGACTCTGGAATTCTACTTAAGAACGATATCGATTCCTGATAGAATGAGCTCAGTTTTGTTTGCAGGAAGCTTTCCGACCCGTTCAGTGAGAGTTCTCTTGTCCATTGTAACTATCTGAGAAACGTTTGCGACGGAATCTTTTGGCAAGCCTGTCAAATCGGATGAGAGTGACACATTTCCTGGTGCATCAGCCCATTGCATATTACTCGTTAAAGGGACGCAGATAACGGTAGCGATTCGGCTACGGTTCAAGGAGTCGCCTTGTACGACTACTACAGGCCGGTGGAATCCAGGCGCAGAACCCGAAGGTTCAGAGAGGTCAGCCCACCAGATGTCTCCGCGGCTGATTGCTACCATGATTCGCGTGCAAGGGTCTTCCGCGCGGCAGTAGTTACGAACTCAGTATCTTGTTCGCTCAAGCGATCGCAGACGTTGTTCATTGCCTCAGTAATGCTATTAGGCGCATGGCGAGCAAGATACTCCGTTATTGCCTCGACATAGAGTTGACTTCGAGATTTCTTCAGGCGGCGTGCGAACCGTTCAGCTTCCCTAAACACTGATTCAGGTAGGGATATGGCAGTTTTCATACCAAAAGTATAACTCTTGTAAAGGAATATGTCAAGCCCGCCAATGTCGTGGCAGCAGTTATCAAGACGGAGAATCCGGAGATAAGGACACGGGATATTTCGAAGTACATGAATCCTGAAATGTCGTTGAGTCTTTGCAAATCATGGTCTAACGATAAAGCTGAGCTGCTTCGCCGAGCTAAAGGCAGTGACAGCTTATCATTTTAAAGCCCTTGCTATAGGTATTCGGCTCGAAGTCTGCTCCAGCTTCAGGTTATATTCTCTTTTTTAAGCGGGATGGAAATTTATCCAAGCGCAGGCTATTGCGTGGAATGTCCACTGCGTTGGCATTGCGTAGGCCACTGCGCTGGATGCGTTGGGGTGGACATTTTCTTTGTGTGGGCAGCGTATATTTTATTTCTATCATTTCAGGCTGGCAGTCGTTGGCGCTCACTTAAATTCATCCTTTTTTGCTCACATAATTCCCCCGCTAATTTTTTTTCTGTTCTATTTGATATCTGAAAGAATATGTGTTATAAAAATCACATGTGGCTTAAAGTTCCAAGGACTAATATTTGCCACAACAGCATCCCGGGTCTGCCGTTGTCAGAATCTGTTTCCTCAGGAACAATTTCTTCTAATATTTTAAAAACTTCATTTCGTATTTCCGGAGTACAATAAATATATTGGAGCCCCATAAGAAGTTTTGGAATCTCATCGCGAGACCTTAAGTCAAACTTAATTTTCGAGATGTCCACTTCTCCGAATTTCATTTGTGGTTTTATTATTTTGCGCATGGCTCCCCTCCCGAAGATGCATCGAAATCAGCTTAACATAACTCGATGCTTTGCATTATAATTTATTATATTATATGTAATTGTATCAGAATTGTTGAAATTTGATAATGAAAAAAACACTTAATTTTTATGAATCTTTATCTGATTAAATGAGATTTAATTCATTTACCAAACAAGATTTTAGAAGCTTTTCGGTCAGGCACTAGATATGAAACCGGCGCATTTGTAGCGGTTTATGCGCATTCTCTTGAAGGATATAATCGATACATTACCAAAAGATGTTCCGCCTGCATGGCACTCCGGGCAATGTGAAACAAGCCTCATTATGGATTGTGAACCGGAACTGGTAAAGATGGAGTTGGCTGTTGCCGATACGGCTCATGCACCTGCATATCTTGGTCCAAAATTTTTTAAAAATGACGGATATCCCCATGTAACATTCGAAGGTGCAGAAAATATCACTATTCCAATGGATCATAATGAGTACTGCGACACGGCAACAATTGGGAATCCTCATAGGGCTACACCGGAATTAGGCGCCGCTTTCATGAGAAGAATGGTTGATCATCTGGCCGGCTTTGTTGAGGAAGTGAAAAAAATACAGGTAAAGGTGAAAGCACGAGATAATCCAAACAGAGCGTATTAACGTGACAAAAAAGAAGGCAGTACTTCTCATCGCAACCCTCGATACCAAGGGAGAAGAGGCCCGTTACATTAAAGAAAAACTCGAGAAAGAAGGAAAAGAGGTTCTAATTTTAGATTGCGGCCTGGCAGGCGTTGCGAGGTGGGTAAAAGGAGATATCACACGATATGCAGTCGCCGGAAAAGCTGGAATTGATTATGAGAAATTACAAAGTTTAAGCCGGGCAGAAGCCGAAGAAGTAATGGTTAAAGGTGTGGCAAGCCTTGTTAAAGAACTCTACAAAAAAGAAGAAATTTGACGGTGTTCTGGGAATCGGCGGGTATGACGGCTCGATACTTGCGTCGGCAGGGATGAGAGAACTGCCCGTAGAATTTCCTAAGTTACTGCTCTCAGCAATGGCATGTGGGGATATTAAGTTCGGTGAATATGTAGGCGCCAGGGATATAACCATTATGCCTTCGGTATACGACATTGTCGGTGTAAACTCCCTCACCTGTAAAGTATTTGACAATGCCTTAACAATGTTTGGGCAGACCAATCCGTGTGGGTCCTATGCTAAAAGAATGCTTGAGGAGGAAGGATTCAATGTTGTAGCATTTCATCCTAACAGAGTGGGTGGGGCAGCAATGGAAGAGATGGTCAATGAAGGCGCTTTTTGTGATGTATGGGATTTAACTACCCAGGAAATAAGCGAAGAAGCTGCTTTCGGAATACAGCCGGCGAGATCCGGGATGCTTGTGAAAGGATCTTCAGGCGCCATACCGCGAGTGGTTGTTCCTGGAAGTATGACACTCGTCCTGCCTTTACGAGGGCTTTCGAAGTTCGACAAAGAGGGAGAAGATTTTTACGATCCCGAAAAGGACAGGCTGCTGTTTGAAGTTTTGAAGAGTAAACTGGATCCCGGGGTAAAATTGGTGGAGGTAGACGCCCTATCAACGATCCTGAGTTTGCGAAAATTTTGTGTAATGAATCTGATAGTTGAGCGGGACGCGAAGGATTTGCATGTGGCGGTATGGCTCCAGAAGCGTTGGCATTTGTATTGAAGACGCGCAGTTTGTCTAGAAATTGACTTGAAACCACCAACGGCTGATGAAAGTTCGCGTTAATCCAGTAGTGGGGAATTGCAATGAAACGAATCTGGGTGTTCTGCGGGTCGAGTCCGGGTGCAAAACCGGAATACCTCCGGGCGGCGAGAGAGTTAGGACGTGCTCTTGTAAATAAAAATATTGGGCTTGTCTATGGAGGTGGGAGGGTCGGAGTAATGGGTGAAGTCGCAAATACTGTTCTCAAAGAAGGCGGTAATGTGATCGGCGTTATTCCCAGGGAACTCGTGAGAAAGAAAGTGGCTTTCATCGAGCTTTCTGACCTCCGGGTAGTCGGCTCGATGCACGAGCGGAAAGCTCTGATGGCAGAGCTTTCCGACGGCTTTATCGCTCTGCCCGGCGGGCTCGGCACAATCGAGGAGCTCTTTGAAGCCCTGACCTGGGCCCAGCTCGGCATGCACCGAAAACCCTGCGGTCTCCTCAATGTTTGTCAATACTTTGATAAGCTGATGATTTTTTTAGATCATGTCGTCAATCAGAAGTTCCTCGAATCAGAGCATCGCTCTATGATTCTGTTAAGAAGTTCGAGGCCTACCAGCCGCCGCAGGTAAATAAAGCGGAGTGGGTTTTGCGAATGGCAAATAGCTGAAAAGCGGCGGCGCTGACTCACTTCGGCCAAATTTAATTCTCATGCCGCAATGGAGGTAATAAATATGGCAGAAATATTTCCCGAGCCGGTAAGAAACTTACCACAGGCGGATATTTCTTTACAAGGAATAAATGCTTACCTTTCCCAATCAAAGAATCATCAAATCATCTTCATGGAGTTTAGCGAAGATGTCGAGGTGCCGGATCATTCACATGCTGATCAATGGGGCATCGTTTTGGAAGGTAAGATTGATTTAACCGTTAACGGGGTCAAACGAACATATGCAAAGGGTGAGCGTTATTTTATCCCAAAAGGAGTGAGCCATTCCGGCAAAATACATGCCGGCTATGTAGACATAACCTTTTTCAATGAGCCCGATCGATACAAGGTGAAACCAAACCCGTAGCAGTGCTGATTATTAACATCGCGTATCCATTAGACCTTCCTCCCCCTATTCACTCTTAACGAGGGCGATTCGAGTATACTGCCCTAAAAGCAGATGACCGCCGCTTTGAAACCTGACAAACTGCGCTCCCGGAATACCCCGGGCGGTGTGCCGGCCGTTGCTAAATGAGATCAAGGAATCATCTTCTGCGTGAATCACCAAAGTCGGAATGGTGATCCTTTCAAGAGGATAGTCTCGCGTTTGCGGAACCCTGTCATTGTAGATACCTTGTTCCCGCAGACTAATAGGGTGCATGCTCTACAGGAACCGCGAGACTAACTCTTTCTCGGCCGAAGTGAGAGATGCCTGGACTTCCGGACGCACCCCAAAGAGTGAAATCAGACTCCTCTGAGGAACTAAGCTCCCTTGAGGTAGTTCACCAGTGCATCGGTCTTGAAGCTCTGCATGGGCAGTGTTTTATAAATCTCATCGATATCCTTGATCTTCTTGAGAGAGGCGCGTATGGATTTTTCTAAATTAATCCCCTGATTTATCCCACCTGAGGGTTAGGGTGTTGTCTCTGTTCAATTCCACTCGAGTGCCAAACCTTTTGCCTTCTCTGGTCAAGGTATCTCTCAACCAAAGTGCATCTGATCTTGAGGCGCGATTCAATCTAAAGCGCTTAATCTGAAGTGGGGTCATTTGCATAGAAACGAGCTTTCCGGTTGCCGGATCAATGCTGACAAAGTACATAAGGGCAAGATCATCTCGAAAAGATTCATAGCCGCCGATACCTTCATAGTCATTTAGAAAGTCGCCGCAGCCGTAGATAACAAGCTTGCCCTTATAAATTTCTATTGGCCTCACATGGTGAGAGGAATGCCCGTGAATCACGTCAACGCCCGCCCGGTCGAGAAGCTTATGAGCAAACTCCGTTTGTCCACCGGGAATCGCGTAGCCCCAATTGCTTCCCCAATGAATAGAAGCAACCACGATATCCCCTTTTCGTTTTACTTCCCGGACTTTTTCTTCAATGAGCCGGACTGTTTTATCTGATAAATCTTTTAACAAATTTACTCCGGGCCTCTCCGCCGAGGCGGCCCAGCTTGAGGGAATTCCGCTGGTTTCCGACCCGAAGGAGAACACGATCACTCTTCCCTTGCCCTCGACCTCCAGCACAGCCGGGGCCTCTGCCTCTTTGAGGCTTTGACCCGCTCCTGCTATTTTCACATTCGCTTTTCGTAAAGTTTCCAAGGTCTCGGTGAGACCCGAATATCCCCAATCAAGAACGTGATTGTTGGCCAGAGAGCAGTAATCTATGGCTGCCGCTGTCAGGCAGGGGACATTGTCCGGATGCATCCTGTAGTGGATATGTTTACCTTTCCAGTAATCATCGCTCTCCGTGATGCCGGTTTCCAGGTTGATCATCCTCAAATCCGGCGCCGCTCGTTCCAATTCCTCGAGAGCGTCTCCCCAAATGTAAGAAAAGCCGACGGGCCGCCGGATCGGGCCGTTCGCCTTTTCGGCGATCTCCACATATCCCCCGGCGCTTTTCATATATGGCTCATGGATAAGAGGGTCGCCGGGGTGAGGCAGGACCTGATCGATGCCTCTCCCGGTCATTACGTCACCAGCCAAGAAAATTGTGATAGGACCGGCTGTCCCTGGTGAAGTGCCAGGAGCGATTTGCCCAACGTTCCCTGTATGTTCGAATTCCATCAGTATTAAAGAACCGGTTATGAATAACCAGCCTACCGAAATGAAGACATATACCTTCTTCATCATTCAGTATTAAGCGTTAAATGAATCGCTACAATCAAGATGCTTTTAGCTTTAGCTAAATCCAGCAGCCATTTTAACATTATTATGTCCCCATTGCGGCTTTAGCCGCAATAGCCCATCGCAGCACTCTGCGAGCATTAAAACCTGGGGGGGGAACCCTCCTCGGCGCTTGGGGATAGTGCGTGCCTTTCTTCGTGAGGAGATTGAGAGACACGTGTTCAGTCGAGCATTTCTGCCAGGGTCCGAGCTATCACAATACGTACGCCTTTGAACTTGTTCAGCGACAGCAAGTCTCGCTTGTCGCCCGTGACCAGGAAATCAACGTCGGCAGCGATTGCCATCGCCAAAAGGGGATTGTCGTCAGGATCCTTACACATGTTCACTTCAGGCAATGCTGAAAGTACCACGGCATTTGTACGTAGGCCCTGGATCATGGTTCCGGCTTCGTGAGCTCTGAGAAACGGTCGGAGCTTTGTATAGTGACTGACTCGGCGAAACTCCCTCAGCTGCCATTCCGAGGTTATCAGTGTGAACCGCTTCTTTCGCCATAATTGATACAGCCTATCAGGCGGCGTCCCACGTGTGAGGAGCGCAGCGATCAGTATTCCCGTATCGAGAACAACACGTACATCTCAGCCTCGTCCCAAGGCCTCATCGATAGCCTGCAGGATCCCAGGATTCCCATATTTTGCGCTACGCTCTTTGACCTGCGCCACTGTTAGATCGAAAAGCCTCTGCTTAACTGTCTCTTCAACAAATTGGGACAAATCGCCCTTCTTCAGACCTTGTTGGGCGAGATACACACGCAAGGCACGATCGATGTCCGCTGAGACGACAAGAGACCAACGAGTGGAATTCATAGTTTCAAGTATACATTGTTGTGTGTTTATACATCTATACGTTTATCTTCAGAGCGACAGAGAGCATGGTCAGCAGGCCTCGGTATGTAAAAGAAAATGGGCTTTATTTCTGATCTTCAATAACACAGAATCGATATTCTGTGTTATGAGCATTTTTAAAAGACCGGCGGCTTCCAGTCGGGCCAGCACATAGTGGACTTCGCCAGGTTCGGCGGAAGCAAGGTGTTTTATTTCAAGTATTTTCAGGCCTGTTTGCTTCTGTCTCATCTGTAGAGTATAGTTTAAATAAAGGATCTGTCTTGTCAGGCATAAAGGGCGGAGTTTAGTAGTATAATGAGCTGCTCAGTTATAGGATTACAGAGTCCCTATTATTAAGAGTGAGGTGATACGATGAAGAATTTGGAAATTGCCTCTCTATTTCATAATATTGCCGAGCTTCTGGAGATTAAAGAAGATAACCCGTTTCGGGTAAGGTCTTATCGCAAGGTGGAGCAGGTGTTGGAGGCGCTTACCGAAGATGTAGCGGCTGTCTATGAAAGGGGAGGCCCGGCTGCCCTGAAAGAAATTCCCGGGGTAGGCGAGGCTCTAGCCAAAAAGATAGAGGAGATTCTAAAAACCGGCCGGCTTGAATATTACGAAAAACTTAAAAGTTCGGTTCCTGCCGGCCTGGTAGCTCTCCTGTCTATTCCGGAGGTCGGGCCGAAAACGGCCAGGTTGCTCTATGAGAAGCTGAATATAACTGGCATCGATGATCTGGAGAAAGCCGTTAAGGAGCGGAAGATCCGCGATCTGCCGGGAATGGGGGCAAAGACCGAAGATAATATCTTGAGGGGGATCAAGCTCCTGCGGATTAGAAAGGAGAGATTGCCGTTGGGGTTGGCTCAACCGGCAGCGCAGACCGTAGTCGATGCTCTTAAGGGTCTCCCCCAGGTGAAAAAAATAGATTATGCCGGAAGTCTGCGCAGAATGAAGGAAACGATCGGCGATATAGACATTTTGGTGAGTTCCACCGAACCGAATGCAGTGATGGATGCTTTCACCACTCTTCCGCAAGTCAAGGAAGTCCTGGCAAGGGGAAAGACGAAATCGAGTGTCATCGTGAAGGAAGGGACGCAGGTGGATATGAGGGTGGTTGAACCGGACAGCTACGGAGCCGCGCTCCAGTATTTTACCGGCTCCAGGGAGCATAATATCAAGCTGCGAGAGCTGGCCATCCGCAGGGAGCTTAAGATAAACGAATATGGGGTCTTTCGGGTAAAAACAGGAAGCAAGATCGCCGGGAGAACGGAGAATGAAGTCTATGGCGCCCTGGGTCTTCCAAATTTCCCGCCGGAGCTCAGAGAGGACCGAGGAGAGATAGAGGCTGCCCTGGCGCATAGGCTCCCTTCCCTGGTAGAAATCCAGGACATTAAGGGGGACCTCCATGTCCATACCAACTGGAGCGACGGTGGCCATACCATTGTGGAGATGGCGGAAAGAGCAAAACAAAAAAGTTACCTCTACCTGGCTGTTACCGATCATTCCCGCTCTCTGAAGATCGCCGGGGGGCTGAGCGAAGAGAGGCTTAGAGAGCAGATTGCTGAGATCAGGAAGCTCAACGAGAGGATCGATAACTTCCGAATCCTGGCCGGCAGCGAGGTAGATATTAAGAAGGACGGCAGCCTGGATTACGGCAATGATCTCTTGAAGCAGTTGGATATCGTTATTGCGGCCGTCCACTCCGGTTTTAAAATGGAAACCGCGGCCATGACGGCTAGAATTATGAAGGCGATGAGTAACAGGTATGTGAATATTATCGCCCATCCCACCGGAAGAATAATCGGCGGGCGCGAGCCTTACCAGGTAGACATTGATCGGCTGATAGAGGCGGCAGCGGAAACAGGAACTTTTCTGGAAATAAATGCCTTTCCCGACAGATTGGACCTGAAAGATATCCACGTCCGGATGGCGAAGAAGAAAGGAGTACTGATCGGCCTGGGCACAGACGCCCATAATGCCAGGCAGCTCGATCTCATGTTTTTCGGTGTGGCCACCGCTAAACGGGGATGGCTGGAGAAGAAGGACATTCTTAATACTCTACCCGCCGAGGAGCTGCTTGAGAAGCTGGCCCGGAAACGGTGATAAGGGCTTTTGTTTCAACCTTCATCCAATACCCCGCGGACTTTCTGCGCTAAGTCTTCGGATGAAAAGGGTTTTATAAGAAACGATGCTCCTTCACCCAACACCCCATGACCGGTAATGGTATGCTCCGTATACCCGGACATATATAAGACTTTCATCTTTGGATGCTGAATCAAAAGTTGCTCGGATAGCTCAGGGCCGCTCATCTCAGGCATTACAATATCCGTGAGCAGTAGATCTATTTTCTTTTCCTTCCAGTCAATGCTGATTTTGAGAGCCTCAGCGCCGTTTTCAGCTTCAATTAAATTATAGCCCAAGCTTTTTAGAATTTTTCGGGTCATCTTTCTCACGGCATCTTCGTCCTCGACGATCAGGATTGTTTCTGACCCTCCCTGCGGTCTAATCTCTCCGATGGTATCATTATATTTTTCATCGGCCTTTTTGCTCCGGGGCAGGTAAATTTTGAAAGTTGTCCCTCGATCAGGCTCGCTGTAGACCCAGATAAATCCTCCGCTCTGTTTTACAATACCGTAAACGGTAGACAGTCCTAATCCGGTCCCTTTTCCCATCTCCTTGGTTGTAAAAAAAGGCTCAAAAATACGGATCTTTGTTTTTTCATCCATTCCACAGCCGGTATCGCTTACGGCGAGCAGGACATGGTTCCCCGGTTTTGTTCCCCTATGCTCACGGCAGTAGTCCTCATCCAAATAGACGTTTCTGGTTTCAATGGCCAGCCTGCCGCCTTTTGGCATGGCGTCATGAGCATTGACCGCCAGATTTAGAATCACCTGCTCGAGCTGTCCAGGATCTGCTTCTATTTGCGCAAGCTCGGGATCGAGTTTAGTTGATAGCTCAATATTCTCCCTGATCAATCTTCTTAGCATCTTCTCAAGGCTGATTAGAAGCTCGTTTAAATTGAACACTTTAGTTTGAAGCACCTGTTTGCGGCTGATGGCGAGGAGCTGCTGGGTTAAAGAGGCAGCCCTCTCTGCCGATTTCTTTATTTCCAGAATATTTTCCTCGAGTTCTTCATCATGCCCGGCAGCCATCATTATCATTTCGGAATAGCCCAGGATAGCGGTCAGAAGGTTGTTGAAATCGTGGGCTATGCCTCCGGCCAGCCTTCCGACGGCTTCCATTTTTTGTGATTGCCGGAGATGCTCTTCCAGCCTCTTGCGTACGGTGATATCGCGCACCACGCTCACCCAACCTACGCGATTGCCCTGCTCGTCTTTGAGTGGTAACACACTGTGCTCGGTGGAAAAGATCATTCCGTCCTTTCGTTTACATGGAGAAAAACTGCAGTCCGGCTGACCATTTCCTCTTTGGAATAGCCGAAAATCTCCACGGCAGCAGGGTTGCAATCGAGGATTGTGACTATTTTATTTGCATTCAGAATAAAAATCGCATCCCTCTGGGTCTCAAAAATCTTTTGAAACAGCTCCTTGGATTTTAACAACGCCTCTTCCGACTGCTTTCGCTCGATCTCTGCCGCCGCTTTTGAGGCGGTGATGCCCATAATTTGCTCGGTTCTAGGCGGCAGAGTCAGTTTTCGAGATGAAATCACGTTGAGTAGGCCCAGGGGTTTCTTGAACTTGTCTAAAAGAGGAATACCCACATACCCTTCGACGTTAAGCTCAACGAGATCTTCGTCCCCGGGAAACAACCTTGAAACGCCTTCGGGAAAAATGCAGTACCCTTCCTGCATAACCCTGCTGCAGGGCGTGCCCTCCAATTTATAAGCATAATTGTGAATTATTTCTCCCTTTCTTTGCATGGATAAGGCTCTTACCGTAGAGGATATTACCAATCTCTCCCGCTTGAGATTATCTTCCGTGATACTTTTTGTGATCCGTTTAGCCCATATGGAAAAGAAGACCGCCAGAATGAATGCTGTAATCGAAAGAATGATGATCGTATTAAGGGCAGAGGTCCAGATCTTATCACTCTGGCTTAAAGAGGCCTCTGATAAGCTCTTAAGCTCGCCGATTATCTCTTCGATACAATGATGCAGATTTTCCGCCCGTTGCCGCACGCTTTCTTTCTTTTGTTTATATTCTGTTAAAAATTCCGTCCCTTCAACCGGTCCGCCTGCCCGGTTAGCAACAAACAGTTCCCGGGCTGCCTTATCGAATTCCCGATAATCCTTGCGAAACTCATCCAGAAGCTTAGAGAACTTACAGTGCTCTTCTTCTATATCCGCCGCTTCCCTTGCCGATAATTTCCTTGCCCCCGCTGGTTCAAGGGCGGAAAGACTCTTTATCTTTTCAAATTTATCTTCCGCCAAATACGAGTATTTTTCGAAAGCTTTAAGAGCATCTTCATATTCTGTCTCAGCTTTATAAGTGAATATACTGCGACGGTCAGTAAAATTAGTATGATGATAAAAATAAATCCACCGATCTTTTTACCGATTGTCCACTTGAGTTGAAACCCGCTATCGACGCTGCCGCTCTTTGAATCCCTTTTCATTTCTCTTTGTGATTCTATAATACTTTGCCAAATATGCTATGATAGCTCAAAACAAAGGCTCTAATAAATAAAGATTTACTTGTAAAATACAAAAGTACGGGATAATATTTAGTCTCGCTATGGCCGGAAGAAAGATCAATGTCAACCAGGTCTCGAAGATCATAAAGGACCTGTGCATCAAAGCCTGCATCGAAGCCAATGAGGACCTGCTCCGGGCAATAGAGGAATCCGAAAAAAAAGAAGAGTCCGAGGTTGGCAAAGCGGTCTTGCAGCAGCTTCTGCAGAATGCTGAAATTGCCAGGGAGGAAGGGATCCCCATCTGCCAGGACACCGGGTTCGCGGTAGTTTTCCTGGAAATAGGGCAGGAAATAGTTTTCGAAGGCGGTCTGCTGAAAGAGGCGGTCAACCGGGGGGTGGCGGCAGGTTACACGGAAGGTTATCTCAGAAAATCGATCATTCAAGATCCGATTACCGGGCCGCGAAACACCGGGGATAATACACCGGCTATTCTGCATCTGGATCTAGTTCCCGGGGATAGGCTGAAGATATCCGTGCTTCCCAAGGGCGGCGGATCGGAAAATATGAGCAGAATAAAAATGATGAAGCCCGCCGACGGGGTGGAAGGCATTAAGGGTTTTGTCCTCGAAACCGTGAAAAGTGCGGGCGCAAACCCATGCCCGCCTATAATCGTGGGAGTGGGAGTGGGCGGCACCTTTGACTACGTGGCTTATCTGGCCAAGAAATCATTATTGAGAAAAATCGGTCAGCGCAGCCCGGATAAGCGGATAGCGGAGCTTGAGGTTGAATGGCTCAAAGAAGTCAACAAGCTGGGCATCGGGCCGGCCGGGCTGGGCGGAAGAATAACTGCCCTGGAGCTCTTTATCGAGGTCTTCCCGAGGCACATTGCCAGCTACCCGGCGGCAGTTAACATTCAGTGTCATGCGGCCAGGGCTAAGACATATATTTTATAGATCGATTGATCATTAGAGGTTTAGCATGATTCCTGCAAGAGACAGCCGGAGTGTGAGCTTAGAGACTCCCCTTAAGGATGAAGTCATAAAGAATCTGAAAACAGGCGATCAAATACTCCTCTCAGGCTACATATATACGGCGAGGGATGCGGCCCATAAAAAATTGGTGGACCTGCTGAAAAAGAACGAGCCGCTGCCCTTCGACCCGCAGGGAAGCGTAATCTTTTATGTGGGCCCTTCTCCGGCCAAACCGGGGTATGTCATTGGGGCTGCCGGGCCCACTACCAGCTACCGGATGGACCCGTTTGTGCCGGAACTTCTTAGGGCAGGCCTGAAGGGCATGATCGGCAAAGGGCCGCGATCGAAAGAGGTGGTCGAATCTTTACAAAAATACTACGCCGTTTATTTCGGGGCCACCGGCGGAGCGGCCGCGCTTCTTTCAAAATCCATTGTCGAAGCCGAAGTCATCGCTTTCGAGGAGCTGGGCACCGAAGCGGTCCGCCGGCTCAAAGTCCGGGACATGCCGCTCATCCTCATAAATGATTGTCATGGAAACGACCTGTACCGGGAAGGACAAAAAAGGTGGGCTGCTGCCGGATACTGAGCCCTGATTATTACTGAGCAGCCGCTTCCTGGTTCTTTTTGCAGCGGAGAGTTTTGATGGGAAAACCGAAGATTGCTTTTTACTGGTGCGCTTCGTGCGGCGGCTGTGAAGAAGCTCTGGTAGATCTAGCCGAGGATTTTTTAAAGGTGGCCGAAGCGGTCGAGATAGTTTTCTGGCCGGTGGCCATGGATTATAAAAGGCACGATGTTGAAGCCCTGGCTGATAATGAAATTGCCGTGTCTTTCATAAACGGGGCCATCCGGACCGAAGAGCAGGTGGAAATGGCCAGGCTGCTCCGAAAAAAATCGCAGCTTGTCATCGCCTTCGGCTCATGCGCCCATCTCGGCGGTATACCCGGTCTTGCCAATCTGCACTCCCGCGAGGAGATCTTCGCCACCCTCTACCGGGATATTCCTTCGGTGGTAAATCCTGAAAAAGTTTATCCGTCGACCGAATTTGAAACGGGAAGCGGCACGGTAACCCTGCCGGAATTTTATGACGAGGTCAGGACCCTGAACCAGGTGGTGGATGTGGATTATTTTATTCCCGGGTGTGCGCCGCCGCCCGATATCATCATGAATGCCATCACCGCCATCCTGGAAAATAAGCTCCCCGCAAAAGGAGAGGTGCTTGCCCCGGACAAGACCCTCTGCGATACCTGCCCGAGGAAGGACGGCAAACCGGATAAGATCAAGATAACCGAGTTCAAACGTATTTCTATGCACAAGATACCTGAGGATAGCTGCTTTTTGGCGGAAGGCGTCATCTGCCTGGGCCCGGCAAACCGCTCCGGCTGCGGCGAAAGGTGCATAAACGCCAACATGCCCTGCCGCGGCTGCTTCGGGCCTCCCAGGACCGTGGAAGACCAGGGGGCGAAGTTCTTATCGGCGGTGGCCTCTCTGATCGACAGCGAGGATGAAAGCAAAATAAAAGAGCTGGTGGATTCGGTGATCGATCCGATCGGCCTCTTTTATATGTACAGCCTGCCGTATTCGCTAAAAACAAAATTCCTGGACCTGACTAATTCAAGAGGGGATAAATCTTGGGGAAAAGAGTCGTAATCGATCCGATCACCAGGCTGGAAGGCCACGGCAAGATCGATATCTTTTTGGACGATAACGGAGACGTTGAAAAAGCTTTTTTCCAGGTCCCCGAGCTCAGGGCTTTCGAAAAGTTTTGCGAAGGAAGGTTGGCCGAGGAAATGGCCAGAATCACTCCGAAAATCTGCGGGGTCTGCCCCACGACCCATCACATGGCCTCCGGAAAGGCGCTCGACGATCTATACAAAGTGGATCCTCCCCCGGCGGCGAAAAAAATCAGGGAGCTGATCAACTCCGCTTTCATATTCGAAGACCATGTGTTTCATTTCTTTTACCTCGGCGGCCCTGATTTCATCGTCGGCCCCGACGCCCCCAAAAGTGAAAGGAATATCCTGGGTGTCATAGCTAAAGCCGGTATCGAGACCGGCCGGAAGGTCATCGCCATAAGAAGAAAGACCCGCAGCATTATCGAAAAACAGGGCGGAAGGGTAATTCATCCGGTCTGCAACTTGCCGGGCGGACTCTCCAAAGGAATAAGCAAAGAAGACAGGGAAGAGTACCTGGAGATAGCCGGAGAGGCGGTGGAGTTTGCCCAATTCGCCTTGAAGCTCTTCGACGATACGGTGCTTAAAAACAAAGAATATTTCGATCTGATTACCGGTGATATATATAAACACCGCACTTATTATATGGGGATGGTGGATGAGAACAATAAGGTGAATTTCTACGACGGAGATATCCGGGTGGTGACACCGGAAGGGCCTGAGTTTGTCAAATTCAAAGCGCAGGACTATCTAAAATATATAGCCGAGCACGTGGAACCCTGGAGCTATGTAAAGTTCACTTATTTGAAGGAGGTGGGCTGGAAGGGATTCGTGGACGGAAAGGAAAGCGGCATCTACCGGGTGGCTCCGCTGGCCAGGTTGAATGCCGCAGACGGAATGGCTACGCCGCTGGCTCAGGAGCAGTACGAGAGAATGTTTGAAACCCTGGGTGGGAAGCCTGCCCATAATACTCTAGCTTACCATTGGGCCAGGCTGGTGGAGGTATTGTATGCCGCCGAGAGGCTCAAGGAGCTCGCCGAAGACGAGGAGATACTTTGCCCGGAGATAAGAAATATTCCCACCGAAAAACCTGATGAAGGCATCGGGGTGGTAGAGGCGCCCAGGGGGACCCTCTACCACCATTACAGGACCGATGAGGAGGGCAGAATAACCGCTGTGAACCTGATCGTGGCCACCACCAACAATGCCGCCGCCATCTGCATGTCCATCGAGAAGGCGGCCCGGAAGTTGATCAAAAACGGAAAGGTGTCGGACAAAATATTGAATATGACGGAGATGGCTTTCCGGGCTTACGACCCCTGCCTGGCCTGCTCGACTCACTCGCTGCCGGGACAGATGCCTTTGATTGTTTCCATCTACAATGGGAAGAAGAATAAGATAGAAGAGCTCAGGCGCGACTGAAGAAGGAGGGATGGAACCTTGCCGGCTGATAAGATGGTAATTTCCAGAGAGAAGCTCAAAAGTGAAAATAACGAAAAGTTACGGGAGATAAGCGGGGTAAATGTATACTCATGCTACCAGTGTGGGAACTGCTCGTCCGGCTGCCCGGCCGTGGATTTCATGGATCTCCCCCCTCACCGGGTTATCCGGCTGGTTCAGCTCGGTTTTATCGAGGAGATTTTAACGGCGAACACTCCCTGGATTTGCGCCGCGTGCATTAACTGTACGGTTAAGTGTCCCAGGGGAGTGGATATTGCCGGGGTGATGGAGGGGCTGAGGCAGATAGTATTGAGAAAAAAGACCGACCACATTAATATCGTTGAGATCGATCAAAAACTCAGGGAGAAGCTCCCCCAGATCGCCCTGGTGAGTAATTTTAGAAAATTTGTATTATAGCTGATACCGATAGCAGATACCGGAGATTAAGCGGAGGTTGAGTCGATGGAGATCTCATATTTCCCGGGTTGTACTCTAAAGACAAAAGCAAAAAATTTGGAAAATACGGCTCTCCCGCTTCTTAACCTGTTCGATGTGAAGGCGGAAGAATTGGAGAAATGGTACTGCTGCGGAGTAAGCTTCTCTCAAGCGAAAGATAACCTGATGCTGCAGCTTGCCCCGATCAGGATACTGATCAGGGCCAAAGAAAGCGGTAATAAAAGATTACTGACTCTCTGCGACATGTGCTACAACACCTTGCAGAGGGCGATCCTCTTTATTAAAAGCGATGAAGAAAACCGGAAGAAAATCAATGACTTCATGGATAGAGAGGAAACCGAGTTTTACGGGGACGAGGTGGAAGTAATCCACCTGCTTTCCCTTTTAAAAGAAATAGGCCTGGATGAGATTAAAAAAAAGAGAACTAAAGAGGCCGACGATTTAAAGGTCGCTCCTTATTACGGGTGCATGCTCTTGAGGCCGAAAGAGGTTGCCGTCGATTCCAGCGAGGATCCGAGCATAATGGAAGAGATTCTGGCCTCGGCCGGCTGCAAAACGGTTTATTATCCATTCAGGACGGAATGCTGCGGCTCCTACCAGATCGTTAACGAAGAGAACATCGTAAAGGCTCAGACGAGACGGATTGTCACCTCCGCTTCCAAAAACGGCGCCGATCTGATCGTTTTGTCCTGTCCCCTCTGTCATTACAACCTCGACGAAGTCCAGAAGCAGATTGCCGACGAAGATGAAAACTTTAAGCCGGTGCCGGTGCTATACCTGACTCAACTTCTCGGCCTGACCATGGGCCTTGATCCGGGGGTAAACGATTTTTCGGCCCATTATATTGACCCCAGACCGGTCTTGGAAATAAAAGGGTTGTTATGAAAAAAATAGGAGTCTTCATCTGCCACTGCGGCAAAAACATCGCCGGAACGGTGGACATCGAGGCAGTGAAGGAAGCCCTGACCGGCTATCCGGGCGTTGTCCTGCTGGAGGACTACAAGTATATGTGCTCACATCCGGGCCAGGACTTGATCAAAGAGCAGATCGGGAAAATGGGCCTGGACGGGGTGGTGGTTGCTGCCTGCTCGCCCACGCTCCATGAAAATACCTTTCGCCTCGCCTCAAGGACCGGGGGCCTCAATCCTTACGCTTGCGAAATCGCCAATATCAGGGAGCAGTGCAGTTGGGTGCACAAGGACAAAGAAGTCGCCACCGGCAAAGCCGTGCTGATCATCAAGTCGATCATCGAGAAAGCTCTCTTGAACGAGGACCTTGAGCCGATCAGGGTGCCGGTAAAAAGGAGAGCCCTGGTTATCGGGGCAGGTATCGGCGGAATTCAGGCCGCCTTGAATATTGCCGGCAGCGGCTATGAAGTAATACTGGTGGAAAAGCAGCCTTCCATCGGCGGGAGGATGGCCCAGCTTTCCGAGACCTTCCCGACCCTGGACTGCTCCCAGTGCATCTTGACGCCAAGGATGGTGGAAGTTAGCCAGAATGAAAACATAAGGCTCATGACCTACGCGGAGGTAGTGGGCGTCTCCGGTTACGTGGGAAATTTCAAGGTAAAGATTAAGAAAAAGGCCCGCTATGTGGATTGGGATAAGTGTAACGGCTGCGGTACCTGTATGGAAGAATGCCCGCTTGAAGTGCCGTCGGAGTTTGAGCAAGCCCTGGATAAGAGAAAAGCCATCTACCGGCCTTTCGCGCAGGCGATTCCCAATAAAGTGGTGATCGATCCGGACAGGTGCATCGAATGCATGGTCTGCCGTTATTTCTGTCCCAAAGAGGCGATTGATTTCGGACATGTTGATGAAATCAGCGAAGAAGAAGTGGGCGCCATCGTCGTTGCTACCGGGTATGACACCTACGACCTGACAAACTTGAGCGAGTACGGCGGAGGGTTGATCAAGGATGTGATCGACGGCCTGACCTTCGAGCGCCTCCTTTCCTCCTCGGGTCCTACCGGAGGAGAGGTCAGAAGGCTTTCCGACGGAAAGATACCGAAGGAAGTCGTCTTCATAAAGTGCGCCGGTTCCCGGGACCCGGAGAACCATTTTCCCTACTGTTCGAAGATCTGCTGCATGTATACCACCAAGCACGCCATGCTTTACAAGCATCAAGTGCCGGACGGCCAGGCTTACATTTTTTATACGGATGTCCGGACCGGCGGGAAAGGGTACGAAGAGTTTTACCAGCGAGCCGCGGAAGAGGACAAAGTAATCTACATTCGCGGCAAGGTTTCGAAATTGTACCGGGAGGACGGCAAGGTGGTGGTCAATGGAGTGGACACTCTCACCGGAAGGAACGTTGAGATCCGGGCCGACCTGGTCGTCCTGGCCACGGCTGTTAGACCTGCCGCCGGCGTGGAAGAGCTTACCAGGCTGCTTAAAATCCAGATAGACGAAAACGGGTTTCTCACCGAAGCGCACCCGAAGCTGAGGCCGGTGGAGGCCTCAAGCGCCGGGATCTACCTGGCCGGGTGCGCCCAGGGGCCTAAGGACATTCCCGATACCGTGGCCCAGGCCGGCGCTGCGGCCTCCATGGCAACCATGCTCTTCGCCAGGGAATATCTGGTCCAGGAGCCGTTAATAGCCGGGGTCGATGAGGAGCTCTGCTCGGGCTGCGGCATCTGTGTCAGCGTCTGCCCCTATGACGCCCGGACATTGGACAGGGAGAAAGGATTAGCCGTTGTGAGAGAGGTTCTCTGCGAAGGATGCGGAGCCTGTTCCGCCGCCTGTCCTTCCGGGGCCGCGCAGCAGAGAAATTTTACCGATAAACAGTTGCTCAAAATGATCGAGGCAGTCTTGACTTGAAGAAGGACAAGCATGTTCGAACCTAAGATTGCAGCTTTTTATTGCAAGTGGTGCACTTCTGCCGGCGCGGACCTGGCCGGTACCTCCAGACTGTCTTACCAGCCCAATATTGTAGGGATAAGAGTCATGTGCTCCGGCAGGGTCGACGCGGAGCATATCCTGGCCGCCTACAAGAGTGGGGCGGACGGCGTTCTCATTGGCGGCTGCCATCCCGGCGACTGCCATTATCAATCCGGCAACGTCCATGCTCTCAAGAGAGTGAGCCTGTTGAAAAATATGATCGAAGACCTCGGTATTAACAAGAAAAGGCTGCGCCTGGAATGGATCTCTTCCGCCGAGGGGAAGAGGTTTGTCAGAGTCATCGACGAATTTACCGAGGAGATAAGGGCGCTCGGAAAACTGGAGGCCAGTCCATTAAAGATGGACTACTGATCTAAACGGAGGCGCTATGAATGAAAAAGATATTATGGGCAAAATTGCCGAGTCCAACAAGTCCGTCATCACCGGAATAGACGAGAAGGATATCGAGCACTGGGTAAAGATATATGTGATGGGGAAAGAGTACCGGGTCCCGGCGGCGCTCACCATAATGCAGGCCATGGAATATGCCGGCTTCAAGTTTGTGCGTTCCTGCGGCTGCCGGGCGGGCTTTTGCGGCGCCTGCGCCACCATTTACAGGATAAAAGGAGACTATAAGCTTAAGACGGCGATGGCCTGCCAGACGAGAGTCGAAGACGGTATGTACCTGGTCCAGATACCGTTATCTCCTGCCAAGAAGGCGGTCTATAATATAATTAAAGAAAAATACGAGGGTAGTATTTTCATGAAATATTACCCCGAGGTCGCCCGGTGTGTATCGTGCAATACCTGTACCAGGGCCTGTCCCCAGGATATTGAGGTCATGGACTATATCCAGGCCGCCATCAGGGGGGACTTTGAAAAAGTAGCCGAGCTATCTTTTGACTGCATTCAGTGCGGGTTATGCGCCATAAGATGTCCCGCCGAAATAGTTCATTATCACGTGGCCCAGCTCGCGCGAAGGATGTACGGGAAGTACGTGCTGCCCGCGGAAAAGAATCTTTTAGTTAGAGTGGCGCAGTTAAAGAGAGAAAAATTTAAAGAAGATTTCAATAAAGTGATCGATATGGAAATCAATGAGCTTAAAGCATTATACACGGAGCAGCAGAAAACGAGAGAAGTTTATTAAGGTGGTTTTAAAGTGGCTGAGTTAAAATTTATCGGCGGTTACCCTGAGTATATGCGTGGGTCTATTGAAGTGGTCGAAAAAACCAGGCAGCAGAGAATCGGAAAACTGCCGCCCCAGATGACTCCTTCCGAGAGGGAGGAAGTCCTTAAATTGTGCCATCCCGATTATGTGGAAGGCGGCAAGAGGACCCTTAAAATCGGTGTGAATAAGGGAGATATCGCTCCGAACGAAGTCGCCGATCTGCTGGAAGCCTATCCTTTGATCAGGCCCGGGGAAATAGATCTGAAACAGGTAGATTACGAACCCGAGATCCTCATCATAGGCGGGGGACTGGCCGGAACCAGCGCCGCCCTCCTGGCAGTCGATTCCGGGGTCCCGGCGGAAAACATCCTGCTGGTCAATAAATTACGGCATGGGGATTCCAATTCCATTATGGCGGGAGGGGGGACCCAGGCTGCGGACAGGCCTAACGATTCGCCGGTCACCCATTTCACCGACGCCTTTGGCGGCGGGCATTTCACCAATAAGCCGGATGTGCTGAAAGCGCTGACTGAAGACGCTCCCCTGGTGATTAAGTGGTTGTGCGACCTGGGCGTGATGTTTGACCGGGATGAGGAGGGAAATTTCATCGAGCTGACCGGGGGCGGGACTTCCAGAAGAAGGATGCACGCCTGCAAAGATTACACCGGCTTGGAAGAGTTCAGGGTATTGAAGGATGAATTTATTAACCGTAAAATTCGATCTTTAGAATATTA
>CAZERV010000015.1:29281-38115 GCA_964514815.1 uncultured Spirochaetaceae bacterium
TCAGGGTATTGAAGGATGAATTTATTAACCGTAAAATTCGATCTTTAGAATATTATCCCGCCGTTGAGCTTTTAACGGACCCCAAAGGCAACGTGACCGGAGCCGTTCTCTGGGGGCTGGAAACGGGTGATTACAAAATCGTAAAGGCAAAGGCTACTATCCTGGCCACCGGCGGGTTCGGCCGGCTCCACATCAGGGGCTTTCCGACCACGAATCATTATGGGGCTACCTGCGACGGGGTGGTTTTGGCTTACCGGGCGGGGGCAAAATTGAGAGACACTGATACCGTCCAGTACCATCCGACCGGGGCGGCCTATCCCCAGCAGATCATAGGGCTGCTGCTCACTGAAAAGCTCCGCACCCAGGGCGCTCAACCGGTAAACGAGGCCGGAGAAGCTTTTGTCTTTCCCCTCGAGCCGAGAGATGTGGAGGCTTCGGCGATCATCAAAGAGTGCTACTTGAATAACGGCGGGGTAAGAACGCCCGCCGGAATGCTGGGAGTCTGGCTCGATACGCCGCTAATCGACATTCTGCATGGAAAGGGCACCACGGACCGGTTTTTCCCCGGCATGGTAAGAATGTTCAAGAGATTCGATATCGATCTGGTGAAAGATCCGGTTCTTATTTTCCCGACCCTTCATTATCAAAACGGCGGCGTGGAATGCGACCCCCAGGCCGGAACCAGCCTGGAGGGTCTCTTCGTGGCCGGTGAGATTTCAGGCGGGGTGCACGGCAAAAACCGTTTGATGGGAAACTCCACCTTAGACTGCCTGGTTTTCGGAAGGAGAGCGGGAATCGAGGCCGCGGAATATGTCACTAAACGCTCGAACGGCCGTGAAGTCACTCTCAACCACCTGGATAAATATATTGCCATGCTTGAAAAAGCGGGAATAGGCGAGGAGAGAAAAGCCCCGCTTCTTTTACCGGAATACCGGGGCAAGGCGGTGCTGGCCAGGACGATCGATATATTCTGACGCCAGAAGATGTCGTAGTTGATCATGTGCGAGAAAAAATTGACTCAGCCTATCGCTTTTAAATGGCTTAACTTTGACCGCCTGAGCGATGAAGAGATCCAGAATCTCATTATCCCCAAACATAGTCCGGAGGAGAATGAAGACGACAATCTCTACTGCTTCATCTGCGGTCAGGCGGTAACAAAAATCCATTACCGCACCTCCATCCAGGGAAGCCGCGAGCATACCTTTGCCAATCCCGCTGGAATTGTCTTTCGGATCGGCTGCTTCAGGAATGCCTTCGGGTGCGCTCAGGCCAGTGATTTTACCGATTCTTTTACCTGGTTCCCGGGCTATTCCTGGCGGTATGCCCTGTGCGCCGACTGTCAGACCCACCTGGGATGGGTTTATCGTTCTTCGGAAGGGAGCCAATTTTACGGGCTGATCTTAGACCGCCTTATCTCACCACGGGAGAAAAAAGAGTTTCCCGGTAAGAATTAAGCGGGAGCCCTGCCCAAGTCTCAACTAATCGACCTAATTGAAAAAGAGCTTCTACTACAGAAAGCAATTAATTGATGAGTCTCAATCCTTGCTTCAAAAAGGGCAAAGAATAATCCGCTTGAGAAGCTGAACAGTTGTAAGTTCGACCTGCAGGTGTAGAAAAGAAATTGCCTGTTTCAGGAGTTTATGATAGTATAGGCGGTGTAATTTTATAATCCGGATTTCAAACAAGGTGTTGGAAGAGGAAATCAATAAATCTTTTCAGACGCTTAAAAGCAGGTATGGAAATGACAGCTTTTTACAAAAAGCCGCATTAAGACGGACCCATTTAAATTATGACCGTTGTATCGCGCTGTGCGGTAGTATGCTCGAAGCTCTTCTACAGATGAAGATCAGGGAAGAGCTGAAGAAATACGGAAAAAAGGCCATCTCAATCATTCTCGATAAGGAGGAAGTCCGTGTTTTAAAAGATGACGGCTACCAGATCACTTCATACTATTGCCTGAGCAGAATGAGAAGGATATTTAAGAGGATATTGGTATTGGAGTAAAAATGAAACAACACGAGCTCCATATTATTTACGGAAAGCAGCCAAAGCGGATGATCAAGGAACTGCTGTGTTCCGTGGAGGTGGAGAAAGAGCTGAATAAAAGCATGTCGATCGGGTTGAAGCCCAACCTGGTTGTGGCCAAAAGCGCATCCAGCGGGGCAACGACTTCTCCGGAGATCGTGAGAGGAATCATCGAATATCTAAAAGATTGCGGTCTGGGCAATATCTCAATCATGGAGAGCTCCTGGGCCGGAGAAAGCACGGTCAGGGCATTCAAAGCGTGCGGCTACGATGAGATATCGAAAGAATATCATGTTCCCCTGATCGATCTGAAACGAGACACCACCCAAACGGTGCGGATAAAGGATTTCTCTCTTGTATTATGCTCGACTCCCCTACAGGTAGACTACCTGATCAATCTGCCGGTGCTGAAAGGCCACGGCCAGACCGGGATGACCTGTGCGCTCAAGAATTTAAAAGGGTGCATCCCGGATAGTGAGAAACGCAGATACCATGCCCTCGGTCTGCATAAACCTATTGCCTTTTTGAATAAAGCTCTGAGACAGGACCTGATTGTCGTAGACGGCATGAGGGGGGACCTGAGCTTTGAAGAGGGCGGCACCCCCGTTGAGATGGATAGGATCATAATCGGGAAAGACCCGGTTTTGGTTGATAGTTATGTTGCCGAGTTGATGGGTTTTAGGCCTGCTGAAATCGGTTATCTTAATAAAGCGGCCGTCCTGGGCATCGGCAGTATGGATCTATCAGGGTCAGAGATAACGGAATACGGAGAGCTCTATAAAAAGTCCGGAAAATTTAGACCTTCCGGCCACATCGCCCGTTTGAGCAAATACATAACTGAAAAAGAAGCCTGTTCCGCCTGTTACGGCAGCCTGATCCATGCTCTCAAGCGCCTGGAAGAAAGAGGAAAACTGGGCAGGCTGCAAGAGAAGATTTACATCGGGCAGGGCTATACGGGCCTGGAGCTGGCCGGGATCGGCATCGGAAAGTGCACCAGGGATTTTCATAAGTTCGTGCCAGGGTGTCCTCCCAGGGCAAAGAACATTATAGAGTACCTGGAAAAAGAGCATTGAGTACGGATCCAGGCAATTGCGAAGAATGCGGGAATTGATATTTAAGGCAATAAAGCCGGCTGTGCTGCCTGGCACCCGGGCCGCAGCCGCTGCTTCTAAATCGCCTGGGTTCGGATTAGTCATATGCACCAGGAGGTCGGGTGAACAGGCAAGTACTCTTCCAGGCTTCATACCATCAAGGCTTTACTGGCTTTGACCATGGCATGATCAGACTTATTGTGCTGTTAGGCAATCCCGGCCGCGCTTATGAAAAAACGCGCCATAACATTGCCTGGCAGTCGGCAGCGCAACTTTCTTTCTATAGCAGACTTAAATGGCAGAAAAAATTTAAGGGCCTGTACGCTCAGGAAATAGTAAATGGAGAAAAAAGACTATTTCTAAAGCCTGGAACGTATATGAACAAGAGCGGAGAAAGCGCAGCGGCGATCAGTCAGTTCTTTAAAATAGCGTCCGGGGATATCCTGGTCGTTCATGATGACCTGGAGCTGGCTTTCGGGCAGATCAGTTTCAGAAAAGGAGGCGGTCTGGCCGGCCACAACGGGCTGCGCTCGATCGCGGGCTGCCTCGGCACTGGAGAGTTTATGAGATTCAGACTGGGCATCTCCCGCCCCTCCCGCGGCAGGGTGTCTTCTTATGTGCTTGAGAAATTCAATGAAAATGAGCTGACAGTCCTGGAAGTCTATTTGAACAGGGCGGCTAAGGCGCTTGAAGACTGCCTTGAGCTGGGAATTGCGGCTGCGGAAAAAAAATAAAGGAATTACAGTCTTATTTAATTACCTTGAGGTTCGGTTATTTATTTAGAATCAGGCTGCGGCTCATCTTTATAGGTTTCTTTTATCTCTACGAATTCACCCAGGTTGTCGAGAAAGGCGTCCGCCAGGTCGGGATCAAAATGATCGCCCCTTTCTTCTTTAAAGAGTTTGATAATCCGGTCCATGTCCCAGGCTTTTTTATAACAGCGATCACTTCCCAGTGCGTCGAATACATCTGCCGCTGCGGTAATCCGGCCGAAGATGTGAGTCTCCTTGCCTTTTAACCTGCGGGGATAGCCGGTTCCGTTCCACTTCTCATGATGCTCGTGGGCAACTATGGAAGCGGACCTTAGTATCCTTCTATCGGAATGTTGGAGCATGTCGTATCCGAGGCGGGCATGGGTCTGCATTATTTTAAATTCTTCTTCATCGAGTTTTCCCGGCTTGAGGAGGATGGAATCGGGAATGGCGATTTTACCGATATCGTGCAGTGGGGAGGCCAGCTTCAACAGCTCTGATTCCGATTCATCCAGGCCGTATTTAAGCGCCAGTATTTTCGAGTATTCGGCTACCCGCTTTACATGATTTCCCGTCTCTTTAGAGCGCATTTCACCGGTTTCTGCCAGGGTGAATATTATCTCCTTCTGGGTAGTTTCAATTTCTTCCTGCAGCATGGCGGCTTCGAGCTGCTTGCCGGTATAGGTGGCAGCCAGGAGAAGGTGCTCAAGGTCCTTTTCCGTAAATATTCCCCTTTTGGTCATCTTATTGATGGCCTGAAATACGCCTAAAATTGAGCCCTCACTGTCTTGAATGGGCAGAGCAATGATATTCTTGGTGGTGTAGCCGGTTTTCCTGTCAAACTCTTTATCGAACCGGCTGTCGTTATAGGGATCGTTGGTAATAAGCGGCTTTCCGTTGGTGGCCACATGGCCGGCGATACCGAAGCTTTTCGGCATCTTGATCCGGTCGAGACCGTGGGCCACCTTGCTCCAGAGCATATCGGTTTTATTATCAAGGAGCCAGACCGTACAGCGGTCTGCGGTGATTAAATCCCGCCCCATATCCGCAAAGAGGATCAGAAGTCGGTCAAGATCGCGCTCTTTGGCGATGCGGGAAATATAAGCAAAAATGGTATGGAGTAATTTATACGCCGATGGTTCGGTCCGAACCTGTTTTTGTCCCCTGTCCTTCATTTATCCATCCGTCAATTATCGTTTACCTTAATCTTCAATAATCAAGTTATCAAGCTCATCCGTATCATCCGGTTTTATGGGAAAATGCTTTTTCAGGATTTCCCCGCAGCGCTTGACAGCGCTGCAGATCGCTTCGCCCTGACGCTTTCCCTTGATGCCGGCGGTGATCATATCGATAATTTCCTGCCACACACTGGGCTCAACTTTTTCGTTAATTCCCCTATCGGCAAGCACCCAGGTCATCCGCTCGAACACGGATATGAAAATCAGTATTCCGGTCTGATCCCGGGTGTTGTTGAGTCCTTTCCTGTAAAAGGAGGTCAGGGCCGCCTCTTCCACCTCCTCCTTTATCTCGGCGGCGGAAATAAAAGGCCGCTTTAAAAAGAGCACTCTCTTTATGATTTCATGAAAAATTAAAAAAGAGATCATAAAAACCACGGGGAATACCCACATATCAAAGATGTTCAAGCCCCCCCACATTTTTTGCACGCTCAGAACCGTAGTTACGATAATTGCCAGTATCAGGCTGATCGATAGTCCGCCGATCATGTTCGAAAGAGGATAATGATAACTGGACGATACCAGCATGGGCACAATTTCTCCCGAGGTAAGCTTCTCGACTTCTTTAACGGACCGGATAATTTTCTGCTGTTCATCCTCGGAAAGAAAGCTTTTAACAAGATTTCTCATGATTCATTACCCTCCTACCAACCCCCGGAAGCGCCGCCGCCGCCGAAGCCTCCGCCGCCCCCGCCGAAACCCCCGGAAGCGCCGCCGCCGAAACCTCCCATCCCGCCTCCGAATCCTCTCCGGCCGGAATACAGAAACATACCGGGCAGTATTAATCCGCCGAGAAACCCGAAAGGAATCATAAATAGGATTATAGCCAGGCCGAAAGGCAGGGCAAACCAGGCCACCAGGGGGAGGAGCAGTGCGCCGCCAATTCCGCCGATAATCCGCCTCTTGGATCCCAGGATAGAGAGAATGATGATGAGCACGATGAAGGGCATGACGCCGCCTCTAATGCGGCTGATCCCGGACCTTCTAACTGAAGTTCCGGTGCCCTGGTATTCACCCTTCACAGCCCGGGTGATCGCTTCGATCCCCGCGACGAATCCTTTATCAAAACGGCCGGCCTTGAAGTTGGGCACTATCTCGTAGTCAATGATCCGCCCGGCCAGCAGGTCGGTCAATACACCCTCTAAACCGTAGCCGACTTCAATCCGCACTTTCCGGTCGTTTTTAGACACAAAAAGAAGCGCCCCGTTGTCGTATTCCTTCTGACCAATACCCCAGGTTTCGGCGACCCGGATCGAATATTCTTCAAGCGACTCGTCTTCAAGGGAAGGGATAGTCAGAATGACTACCTGGGTGGAATCCGACTCCTCCAGGGCTCTCAACTTCTGATCGAGCAGGGACTCCACCGCACTGGATATCATATCGGCATAATCGTTCACCCTTCCCCTGAGCGCCGGTATCTCCAGCGCCGGCAAAAAAGGAGCTGCGGCGAGGAGAACAGTGAAAATAAGCAGCCATATTCGAGAAGTCTTGTTCATTTAGAATTCGACTTTAGGCACGTCCTGCGCCGCCTCATCCGCCTTGAAGTATTCCTTGCGCTCCAAATGCAGCATCATGTTGTTGGTGATGGAATTGGGGAATTTCCTGATGGAATAATTAAACGTTTCCACCGCCCCGTTGTAGCGCTGCCTGGCCACGCTGATCCTGTTTTCCGTTCCCTCCAGTTGGTGCTGTAAATCCAGGAAATTTTGATTGGCCTTGAGATCCGGGTAATTTTCGACCACCACCATCAACCTCGAAAGCGCTGAAGAAAGCGTCCCCTGGGCTGCCTGGAAGTTTGCCATCGCATTAGGGTCGCTTAACATTTCCGGAGACAGTTGAACGGAGGTGGCCCTGGCCCTGGCTTCCATAACGGCTTCCAGGGTTTCTTTTTCATGGGAAGCGTATCCCTTTACCACCTCGACCAGGTTAGGAATAAGGTCGGCCCTGCGCTGCAGTTGAGACTCCAGGTCTCCCCAGGCTTTCATCACTCCTTCCTCGTTTCTCTGCATAGTATTGTACCCGCAGCCGGTGAGAAGCGCTACCGTAATGATTATTAGAAAAAGAATTAACAATTTGGGCGATTTTATGTACATGTTTACCTCCAGCCTTCGAATCTGTGCTCGGAACATGTTTAATGTAAAGCTTAAGCTGAGGATAGGCAAGACTTCAAGAGAAAATTTCACCCCCATTAGAGACAAAGTTGGAAAATATGGTCTATACTGAACCTGGATGGAGTAGAGGCATGAATTTTAGCTATCATTTATTACGAATGTCAGCAGTGTTTGTCCTGGCCTTAATCTTTCCGGCCGGCCTATCGGCAGTGGTAGAGGGAGAAGCCACCCTGGAGCTGAAATAATTCGGTTAAGATATACTTGGCAGAAAACGAAAATCTTAATATGCTATTCCTTTGAATAAAACTAATATGATGAAAAAAAATCTGACCGAACTGATCAAGATAACCATACCGGTTGTTTTTCTGCTTTGTTCCTTTCATTTGCCCGGTGAAGAATATTATATTCAGGATTACGCCTATTTCCTGGACCTGCCTGAGAATTGGGAAATTCTCGATGCTTCGGATCCAGGGAAGCTTTCTTTTACAGATGAATCCCGTTCGGCTGTGCTGCAGATCATTAGCTTTTCAGGAGACCGTTTTCAGTCCGCCGGAGAAATTCATGGGGAGATAGGCGCCCGGCTCAACGCCGAAGGTGAAGGTGAAGGTTTTATATTTTCCGGGCGAGACGCCTATTTTTCAGATATTTCTTTCCACGAAGATAATTATCGAGTGCGGGGTTATTTCATCTCCATCAACGGCAGAGATAATGATTTCGCCCTGCTTACCTTTTCTCCTGTTGATAAATACGACGAGCTGCAAGATTTTTTGCTTTCCGCCCTGGATTCTTTTTCTTTAGAGTATGACGGCAGATACCGGCCCGGCCCGGTCAGCCAGTTCTACTACCCCTTTCCGGGCAGTAACCCGGAACCGGTAGAAGTAGCAGTGAACGGAGAAAATATTCGCTTACCTGTGGACAGGAAAGAGCTGGAGGCTGCCCAGGTAGTGGTGGAGAGGGAGGCCAGAATTTTAGCGGCTTATTCCGGCAACAGGGTAAATGCCTGGCAGAGATACTACCGGATGATATATAAAGACAATTATCATCGGCTGGACAGCTTTTCCGATCTCGTATTCAGCGTGCTTAAAAAAGAGGGACTGATTTCCCGGGACGCCGAGCTCCCGCTGGAGCTTCTCTCCTGGATTCAGGGCTTTACCTACTTTCGCACCGGCACCCTGGCCGACCTGCTCTCACCGCTTTCTACGGCGTATACGGCTTCGGGAGATTGCGATTCCAGGGCCCTCCTTTACATCATACTGCTGCACCACCTGGGAACCGACTCCATCCTCCTGGTCTCGTCCCAATACAGCCACTCCGTGGCCGGAGTGAATATCTCAGGATTAGGAGCAAGAGTAAGATTTGAAGGAAGAAATTATCTTATTGCGGAAGTGACCGAGCAGGTTGATATCGGTCTTATACCCAGGAATATGGCCAATGCTTCCGGCTGGATCCCGGTGAGGCTGGGTGATTTTTGATTATTTTGTTCCTTGGTCTCGAATACTGAAGAGGTTTTCAGGCTATGAGAAAAAGCTTTTCTTTTATTCCTTTGATCTTCCTTTGTTCCCTGTTTGCTTATGCAGAGGATTATATTGAGGCGGCCCTTTCCGATGCCCTCAATACATT
>CAZERV010000016.1:0-15442 GCA_964514815.1 uncultured Spirochaetaceae bacterium
TTATCGAGCAGGGAAACATCGATCCCGCTGATAGGCTCAAAGTTTTCACTGTTAAAGAGCCGCCCGGCAATTTGGGGAAAATTGAAGAAGGGGCCTTTCGGTTCCGCTTCTTCCTCTTGATCCGCATGAGGAAAATGGGGCCTCCTGGCAGCGCTCACATGCTCTATTCCCCGGTGGATCAAAGAAGCAAGATCTGCTTCCCGCTGCAGCTTTTCCTGATAATCGACCTGCAGATGGGCGAGTCCCCTGCCGGAAATCATATATAATGGAGTAATTCTGTTCAGCACATAGCAGGCTACATCCAGACGGCACTGAGGACAGGTACAGAAGTCCTTCTTTTTTTTAGCGTTCTCATCCCGAAAGACTTCATCGATCATTTCTAAAACAATGTCTTCCATCAGGTTATGCACTCTCATAACTTACCCCGCTAATCATTCTGTCTCTTCTCTATCGATCTCCATAATTTCAGTTAAAGCCTCAACGCACTCTCTGAACTCTTTTAATGAATCTCTGAGCGAGTAATAGTTTAAACCCGAATAATACACTTTTGTAAATATTGAAAACGCAATCTCTTTCTTTTCTGTCTGTATATTGATATAACAACCATAATCGTAGCAAACTTTGAGCATCTCCTCTAATCTGTTTCTTACAAAATCCGACAAGGCTGTAGAAAAAGCGAATGTGTAGGCGATTTCTAAAAATCTGCTCGCCTGGTCGATAAAAAAACCTCCCTGGAGTCCCTCTTCGTCTTCAAATCCTGCTGAGAAGGAATCGGTGAAACGTTCCGTTTCAAGAATCTTATAACCAAGCTCCTTAAAAAGGACTTTTACCCGCCTGATTCTCTCTTTCATTACCTTTGAATTTTTCATATTGCTCCTTCAGATTATTACTTTCCTACTGCCAGCCTTCGAGCCAGAAATGGCGGCAGGCCGGCGGCCAGAATCTTCTTTTGTGTCTCATCAATCGCGAACGGTATCCTGAAGTGTTCGTACTTCATCTTATCGTCGTCAAATACACCAAAGGAAGCCATCGGTATTCCGTCTCTGGGCTGGCCCACCGAACCGGGATTAATCAGATAGGAGCGGTCGTTCTCAAGAATAAACTCTCCGGTCGGCGAATAGGCTCTTCCGTCTTTTTCAATTATCAGCGGTATATGAGTATGCCCGAAAAAACAGATCTTGACCTGCGGATAGTGCTTATGGATATAACGAAAGCTCTCCAAGGCATCGCTCAAATAAGAAATATAAAGGTCCTCATCCATCGGTGAGCCGTGACAGATGAGAAATTTCTTATTTACTAAAAGCGGACCTTCCTTTATCTTTTCCAGCCTATCCAGGTTTGCTTGCTTCATTCTGTCCCGGGTCCAACAAACAGCCTGTCTGGCGACTTCGTTGAAATGTTCAATATCCTTTAAGCTGGAAACTGATTTATCATGGTTACCCCGCACAAAGACATCCAATAATGGAAACAACTCTTCCACACAAAGATCGGGATCGGCATTATATCCTACAATATCTCCCAAACAGACAATCTCATCTATTTGAAGGGACTGAAGACGTTTCAGGACCTCCTTCAGGGCTTCTCGATTACTGTGAATATCGCTTAAGATAGCTACCCTCATTATCTTAACTCTATTCCAGATTTATCCTTGATTCAAGAAGGTGGGCCCTCTTCTAATATTCTCGTTCCCCCAATTTTCTCGAGGGCTTCTATAATGTCTGCCTCGGGTCTGGCATTCAAAGAGATGTAGCGCAGCGAATCGGCAAAGCCCTCTACAACCCTGGTGTCGAAAACACTGCCGGATTTCTTGTAAGGCACACTTTCCTCATTGGCGGCATCCAAAACGGGTAGATCTATCTCAAAAGAAATTCTTTCCGGTATGTCTATAATAATTTCCTCAAGGGAAACCTTTCTGCCGATAATACGGCCAACCTCGAAAACGAGCTCTTCTTCAAAGTGCAGGCGCTTGCTTAGATCTTCCAGCCGCACGTGAAGAGGATTTTGGCTGGAAAAGGGCACTCTGTACAGGGTTTTATAGAGCCTGCGCTCGGATACCTGGCTGATTATTTTGAAGGGCGGATAATTATAAGAGTCTGCAAAAGAAAAAAACTCACTGTCATCCAGCCAGTAAAGAGCTTTCGGCTGGATGACTCCGTAGGCCAGTCCCATCAATACCGCCTTTTTAATCATGGCGGTGGCGACTCGCACCGTTTTGTGCCAGTAGACCGCTCTGTACATCAGATATTTGGAAAAAAGCAGGCTTTCTACCGAAGCTATACTCTTCCTGGTAATCGCCAGACCGCAGTCCTGGTGGGGAAAAATTTCGTCTAAAATGAAATCCACATCCTGGACACCATACGGCACCCCACAGAAATAGGCATCGCGGTTTAGATAATCGAGCTTATCGGGATCAAGAACTCCGGAAAGGAGATTGCGAAAAAAATCGATATCCTCCCCTCCGCTGTAATCCAGACCACGATCTATGATTGCAGCCACCAGAACCGGATCCACGGCCAGATACCTGTTGATCGGCCTGGCAAGCACGCCATCACAAATCCTGGCGGCCGTTAAAGATTCATGACTCTCCACTTCAAGCTCTTTAAGTGAATGAGCGTAAGGATAATGCCCCAGATCGTGCAGTAGAGCGGCACAGAGAAAGGCTTTGACTCCATCGAGGGTACAGCTTTGTATATCCGCCTTTATTCAGCAAATGCATGATCATCCGTCTGGCAATTTGAAATACCCCCAGGCTGTGGCTCAAGCGGGTATGAGTGGCTCCAGGATAAACCAGATAGGTCGGTCCCAATTGCTTTATACCGTTCAGTTTTTGAAACGGCTGGAGGTCGATCAGCTTGAGAAGTGGCTCAGAAAGGAAGATATTCTTCCAGACCGGATCCCTCACCGCCTGATAATAGTCATGGCTAAGATGTTTTAAGACCTGTTCTCTTTCTTTCACCGGCTCTCCCTACTGCTTCCCTAAATATACTTATATTTTTAAGATTCTCAATGGGGGAGAAATGTGACTCACCCCTCAAAACATTATGATGGTTGCTTCCCACGCTGAAGATCTTAAAGCGGCAAGTTCGCCAGGTTTTCAAATGAAATAGTCTGCATATTTTAACACTTCTCTGAAATGTTGGGTCTGCCGCCCACGGCCCATGGGGTACCCTTTCTAAAAGTGAAACAATCGGTATCAGAAAAAAAGGGAAGTAGCGCAACACCCGATATGATTGTTGAAATCGAAGGACCTCAAGGAAAGCAGCTTGTCCTTCTGGAAGTGAAAACCAACGGGGAACCACGGTTCGCCCGCGAGGCAGTCAATCAACTTTTACAATTCCGCCAATCCTATCCTGATGCTTACGGCGTCTTTGCAGCACCTTACATCACCCCAAGGGCAGCTGAGATTTGTAATTCAGAAGGAATCGGGTATGTCGATCTATCCGGAAACTGCAGGCTGTGCTTTGGAACGACCTTCATCCAGCAAGAGGGCAGACCGAACAAGTTCGCCGAGAAACGTGACTTCCGCACCCTGTATTCGCCGAAGGCGACTCGTATATTACGGGTCCTACTGAATGAACCGAAAAGAGTGTGGAAGATCACAGAACTGTCCCAAGAAGCAGAGGTCAGCTTAGGACTCGTATCCAATGTAAAGAGACTGCTTGAGAATCGAGAATGGATCGGTCTGAGTCGTAGTGGATTCTCTCTGTCCCAACCAGAAGAACTTCTTGCTGAGTGGAAGGACAACTACAATTTCCATGGAAACGAACTCCGGGATTACTATTCTCTCAAGAAGCCCACACAAATCGAAGCTGATCTGGCAAGCATCTGTTCCTCTCAACGGATTCGCTATGCACTTACCAGTTTTTCAGCAGCTGTTCGTCTTGCACCGTTTGTGCCCTATCAACGGGTGTTCGCCTTCATCGCTTTTTCCTTACGACAAAGGTGTTTTCTACGGAACTCAGGAGTTCGAAGGGATTCGAACGGCATCTCCGATTCAGGCGTACCTGGACCTGATAGGATTTCGAGGTCGCGGGGAAGAGGCAGCAAATATGATACTGCAAGAGGTCGTCAAGCCAGGATGGTAAGCAGAAGGGATTACGCTCAAGAGGCAGTGGAGGCGGTGCCGATCTGGCTTTCGATGGCCCAGTGTCAGTATCGCTATACGGTCGCTTGCCGGATGGGACGAAAGATTCGGTAACCCTACGGATCGCATCGGTAGTGCCCTTTCTTGTGATGAAATCCATAGCCCTGGCTGATCGGCTCAAAAAAAAAGACTCCTGGGACATCTATGTGGACCAGGTTGTGGGTTTCGAGGAGCTGGCCGACACCGAAGAACAGGATCGCCTGCGTCGGGATGCCTACGAACGGGTCAACTATCTGTTAGATCAGCTGGGTATCCGGCAGCAGGATTAATATCTCAACCGCCGTAAGAGCATTTGACCAATTTATCAACATTTGATAGAAATTAGAGGTGAGGATGTGTATAATATTTTTGCTCATTCCGGTTCTCTTCTTCACCTCCTGTTCTCGGAGACAGGAAACTGCCCCGGGAAAGTCTGGTCAGGAAGTTGCCGTTCGAAATGAAGGGCAACTTAAGCTTAAACCAGAGATCACCCTGGAAAAAGAAGATAAGAAAGTTACCGGGCGAGCTGAGATTGAAGAAAGACAGGGGACGCCACAAATTCTTCTACCAATGAGATCAACCGGGCGGCTGATGCCGGAAGATTTTAAGATCGGTCCTTTGCAGGATGAATTGGATAGTAAAAAAAATCAGCTTGAAATAGCCTCGACAGCCAATGAGTTTTTGCTGAAATTAAAATCAGGAACGGTCGATACAAATGCCTTGCTGGAAGCGAAACGAAAAGAGCTCGCTCATTCCCTTTCCTACCATGTGGAACGTAAAAATCTTCCAAAAAAATTCAGAACAGGCAGCATATCTATTAAAAATGAGCCGGATGAGGTTCAAATCGCCTGGATGAACGTCAGGCTGTTCGGCGAAATCGGAGTAACCGAGGGGGAGATTTACTTTTCCAGGCAGGCTGGAAAATGGTATATTTCTAATATTCAGATCGCATTCGAGCTATTAAGTAATACATATCAAAAGCCGGAGGAAATATTCATGCCGTCGATCTACGGATGGAGAGGGAATAATTTATGACCAGGAAGGAAGCTGAAGACCTGCTCAAACAATATGTGACGAGCGCCTGGCTCATCAAGCACAGTCAAGCCTCGGCGGCGGTGATGGCCTCTTTAGCCCGGCGATTAAAAGAGGACGATCCGAATATTAAGGAAGAGGAATGGTGGGCTGTCGGGCTCATTCACGATCTTGACTTCGATATGACCCAGGATCTGACGGAGCACGGATTAAAGACCGGGGAGATACTCCAAAAAAGGGGGGATTCGGAGGAGCTCATCAAAGCTGTTCTGGCCCATAACGCCGAAGGCCTGGGTCTGGAAAGGCAAACCAGGTTAGATTTTGCCCTGACCTGCAGCGAAAGCATTACCGGGCTTATCGTGGCCACGGCTTTGGTTATGCCGGATAAGAAATTGGCCTCGGTAAAAGCTTCTTCGGTGGTAAAGCGAATGAAAAAAAAAGATTTTGCCCGTAAAGTATCACGGGAAAACATTGGCCTTTGTAAAAAGATAGGACTTTCAATCGATGAATTTGCCGAGCTTGCAGTAGGCGCTATGAAGGATGTTTCTGATGAATTAGGACTCTAAATATGAGAAGGATCATAATCGTACTGGTATTTGCAGGCAGTGCCTTTTATTTGTCTGCCGGCACGCTTGATGACATCGATCAAGCTGTTGAACAACTCGGCCGCTTCGTAACCCGCTTGATTCCGGATGAATCAAATCAGACCATCATCATAACTCCCTTTCTTTCCGATCAGAGCGGCAGGAATCTATTGGGAGACCGTCTAAAAAGTGAACTTGAATTGTTCCTGGCCGGGGTCTTTGTAAATACCAGAATTATCGATCAGCCGGAAAACCTCAATACATATTCTATTACCGGAGAAATTCAGGCTTATTCCGGAAAAGTGCGGATAATCCTCAAGATCATAAAACCGGACGGCTCCCTGGGCGGAGGCACCAGGGCCGATCTGCGCGCGACTCCGGAAATTGAGGCCCTCCTGCTGCCCGCCGAAAAACCGGGAGCGAAAATTTCTATGATGGCAGAAGATCCTTATGAACCGGATGACTCACCCGGATTCGAAGTAGAAGTGGAACAAACAGGAATTATCTCTTTTGAGCGGACAATTACTCCTGGCGACATCGATCGCTTCCGGTTTTATCTTTCCCAACCGGGAACAATAGTCCTTGAAGCGGTAACCTCTATGGACATGCAGCTTCTACTTTACCGGGATGGTGAGACGATCCCATTTATGATCAGCAAGCCGTCTCAGACTTTCAAATCTTCGCGGATCGAAACCTTCCTGGACTATGGCTATTATGTTGCCGAGATAACAGCCTATGACTTCAACGTAGAGGGAGAATATACCCTGGTGATCAACCTGGCCGGTAATTCCAACGATGAATTCGAACCCGATAACTTAATGGAAAATGCTCAGCGGATATACCCCCCGGCTAAACAGAAGCGCATGCTTCTGTCCGGGGATACCGACTGGGTTGAGCTTTCCTACAACCAGCCCGGGTTCTATGCCGTATACACGACAGGGGCTCAGGTAGATACGGTGATCTCACTTTACCATGAAGAAGAAAAGGAGATTATGCGCGCTGATAACAACGGCGGCCTCCAAAATGCTTACCTGGGAGTATTTTTGGGCACCCGGCGCATTTTTATAAAAATCTTCGCTAAAAATGTGACTGACAGCGGCTCTTATGCTCTTGTTTTCGAAAAAATCGCACCCCTGCAAATCTATCCTGACGGCAGCATCCACAATCTCCGAGCCCGGACGACGCCATATTATTTAAAATTACGGGTCCTTCAATCCGGTAATTATATATTCAAAAAACAGGGTGAAATTAATCCCGTTGCTTTAGAAATATTCAGTCTCCCCAATATGGAGCGAGTAAAAGGCCGCACCGAATCCCTTTTCTTTCTTTCCACCGGCGACTATCTGCTGGCTTTAAAAAATGAAGTACCGGAAAGAATCAGGATGTGTGTGGCTCCTGAAGGAACTGCCGGCGATTGTCTAAGCAGTAGCAAGGAATAGAAAATGGGAATCAAAGTCGGAAGAATCGTAGAAGAGTTCGTATTCAAATCCTTAATAGACCACGAAATTGAGATAGAGATTCATGGGCATAAGAAAGATCTTGCCTGCAAGATAAAGGCTGTGGAAGAAGATGTCATAACCATGGAAGTCGTTCGCGGTGAAGCGGATAAAATCCAGGAAGGCGAGGATATTCGAGTCTTTGTTTTCTTCCAAAACAACTATCATACCTTTGATTCCACGGTTCTGGAAAAGAGTGAGAACCTGCTGAAAATCAGTCATCCGGAAGGAGTCTATAAAAATCCAGAGCGGAAACATGAGCGAATAAGACTGCAAAAGCCGATTGAAGTTTCCTTCATCCTCAAGGGGAAAAAGGTGGAGTTGAATTTCCCTAAATCTTCCCGTTTTTTCTACGTGGGAGAACCGGAAATTCCCGAAGACTTCGATTTTTCCACCATCCCGGAGCTTCTCAAGAGTTTCCGGGAAAAAATGTCAGCGATTGTCTCAGATCACCGCATTACCATGTTTCGAGATAAAATCCCGACCTCATACGAGGAAAAGGTGATGGCAGCCATGGGTAAAATACTATGGTTGCCCTCAACGGAAGAAGACTTTCCTTTTATAGACCCCTTTCCCGAAGAGCGGATAATAACCAAGCGGGAACTGGTAAAGTATGAAGAATCTTTTGAGACTCCGGCCCATATCATCATAAGTAAGCTGGAAAATCTCATCTTTACAAAACAGAAGAATAAAATCTTCTCCGAAGCCTACTGCCCGATTATATATAATGAATACCTGATCGGTTATATCTATCTTGCCAATAAGGACGAAAAAAAAGAGAAAATCTCCAGTGAGCTGTTGGACTACGTTTATCAATTTTCCCAGATATTAAGCTACTCTTTAAAGCGACACGATTATTTTTCAACCCAGACCGGTGAAGAGCATCGCTATGATGCCCAGATTATCGATATCAGTGCTTCCGGTTTGCTTTTTACATATCCCAGTGGGGACTTAATCAAAGATCTGGTGCTTCACACCGACCTTAATCTGACCATAAAATTTGCC
The DNA here is from genome assembly GCA_964514815.1 of uncultured Spirochaetaceae bacterium. GTDB lineage: Bacteria > Spirochaetota > Spirochaetia > SZUA-6 > DRHE01 > CAZERV01. Next base: position 8,241 of record CAZERV010000016.1, read on the forward strand.
GATAGAACTATGGTTGTCGGATCCCGGGTAAGGCGTAAGTTCGGGGACAAAGGTCAGACCTATTTTGGAGTTCAATTCCTGAAGATTGAGCCTGATGATTTTCGCTACATCTTTGAAATGCTGTACGGTAGACCCTATACTACGAAAGAAGAGGACAAATGGGAAGGCGGCGCCCCTCCGCCTCCCCTGGATTTGTTTGGGGAATAGCTGTATTTTCCTTGCGCGGTGAGATCCTTAAACTTCTTCTCTACTAATGTTCTTCGCCCCTTGAATTCGATACTTTGAATCATCTGCTCTGCAGTCTCAATACTGAATTCCTGAGGGATTTCTAATTCAGGGAGGGAACTGAATAGTTTTGATTTTACGGGTCCCAGGTAGAGAAAATCGAGAATTGCTTTTTCTGGGGTTGCTAGCTTAATTCCATGCTCGCCCACAGACTTATAACCAAAAAAAAACGAATGGTGAACATGATGTATCGAATAAGTTCCCAATGGTGTTTTGAAAATACGCGTTCTTGCCGCAGATATTGAGTAGGTCATCATGGGAATCTGTGAAATCATTCCATGATAATAAAGTGCACTTTGCAATGAAATATAGCTTGGAAATGGTGCAGTAAGATGTTCCGGTAATGTCATGGGTTCCAGTCCTTCCGGTAATACCCACAGCCCCCGTTTAATACGGATAATGTGTCCTGAATCTGCCAGACGCGCTAACATCTTGCTTGCCTGAGCCTTATCCAGGTCTAAGTAGGCCATAACATCGGCAGTTCTCAATACCGGCTGTCTTATTTCCTTAAGGTGGGCAAGCACATAAGTAAGTCTCATTCTGCTGCCCCACCTATTGCTTCAACCACTTTTAACACTATATCATCCCATACTGATGCTGAATCATATTGTTCCTGATATTCGGGATGAAGAAACGATAGAACCTGACTTTTAAATATTTCAAAAGTAATTGACATGGCATTTGATTGAGCTTCCCGAAGTCTGCTTTTTAATTTTTCATTTGATATGCTCTTGTCTACTCCTGTATTCAGTAACAGATTTAGATCAAAAATATCTCTTGCCTGTGTTGTGCTTCTCGTAGTAAGAGCTTCAACTTTCTGCTCATAAGCAGTATGGGCATCATAATGATTTAACATAATTGGGGAAAGTCGGTAGCTACTGATCACTGTAGGATCTATTGCTTCGAATACTGTGTCTGACTTCATACCACTTCTTGAGAACTCAATTTTTGTTGGAAGCATCAGGTCGGATCGGGAGGTAGCTAAATTAAGTTTCCATCTTTGAGTAGTTTCGGTTTGCTTAAGATCGGACCAACGATCTATCTTGATCCCACGGACTTGGAGGATCTGTTCAAAGGGTTTTGAATATAATATTGAGACTATTTTCTCCTGGAGTTTCTCTTTCGGGAGGGTCTGAACATCCAGATCAATATCTTCTGAATAACGTAAACTTTTCAGATAAAATCTAAGATTGCAACCTCCCTTTAAGGCATAAAATCTTTTATCCAGCTTCCGCCCTAACTGGTCGAGGAAAAGAAGATGAAATAGCTCAACATATTGAATCGCAGTATAATCGGTCATTGTTAAAAATAATACCAATAGTTGACCTATATGTCAACTTTAAGTATTATAAAAACTTTGGAAATGGCTGTTTGCCGCTATCGATTTTTCAATTTCCTGCAAAGGCTGTGGCCAGCAGTTCTTTCGTATAAGGATGCTTGGGATGGGTAAAGATTTCCCGGGCCGCTCCCGCCTCCACGATATCATGACACAAACTTTTCACAACTTTTAAATCGTGGCCGATGAAGATATAGCTGAGGCCGTACCTGGCTTGCAGCCGTTTCAACAGCTCAATGACCTGAAATTGAATCGACCGGTCTAAGGAAGAGGTGGGCTCATCCAGCACGATAAATTGCGGCTTCAGCACCAGGGCTCGCGCCAGGGCGATCCTCTGCCGCTGTCCGCCGGAAAACTCGTTCGGGTAGCGGTGCCGGTGCTCAGGATCAAGCCCCACCTCGCGCTGGGTAAAATACTATGGTTGCCCTCAACGGAAGAAGACTTTCCTTTTATAGACCCCTTTCCCGAAGAGTGGATAATAACCAAGCTGGAACTGGTAAAGTATGAAGAATTTTTATCGGTTATATTTATCTTGCCAATAAGGACGAAAAAAAAGAGAAAATCTCCAGTGAGCTGTTGGACTACGTTTATCAATTTTCCCAGATATTAAGCTACTCTTTAAAGCGACACGATTATTTTTCAACCCAGACCGGTGAAGAGCATCGCTATGATGCCCAGATTATCGATATCAGTGCTTCCGGTTTGCTTTTTACATATCCCAGTGGGGACTTAATCAAAGATCTGGTGCTTCACACCGACCTTAATCTGACCATAAAATTTGCCGATAGAACTATGGTTGTCGGATCCCGGGTAAGGCGTAAGTTCGGGGACAAAGGTCAGACCTATTTTGGAGTTCAATTCCTGAAGATTGAGCCTGATGATTTTCGCTACATCTTTGAAATGCTGTACGGTAGACCCTATACTACGAAAGAAGAGGACAAATGGGAAGGCGGCGCCCCTCCGCCTCCCCTGGATTTGTTTGGGGAATAGCTGTACTATTTTATTTGGCATAAACTACGTAACTATTCAGCCCTAATTTCAAAAGATCTCTGTAAGAAATGGAATTGGTATACACCTTTGGCCAGATGAAGGATATGGCCTGCAGGACCTTGTTGCTGAAGCTCGAAAGCTTGGGTCGCATAACCCTGCCTACAGGGCAAGGTAAGCTTAAAGGTTATTTCAGTAATTTAAGGGCTGTTTCCTATTGAACTGGTAATTAAGAATTTAATATCTTTAGTGATGAACGGGAGGATTTCCTAAGAAATAAAAACATGATAGAATTAGTTAAATTTAAATCTAAACCAAAGATGAAATAAATGTACGCCTACATTATTCGCAGATTACTTCTCATTATCCCAACCCTTTTCGGCATCATGCTAATCAATTTTATTGTTATCCAAATCGTGCCGGGGGGACCTGTCGAGCAACTGATCGCCCAAATTTCAGGCACTGCGGTGTCCCCCACGGCCCGCTTTTCCGGCGGCGTAGGGGGTGAAGCAGCCGGCGGCGAACAGCAAGAACAATCGCTTCAGGCTGCATCCGGCATAACCAGCAAATACCGGGGCGCCAGGGGCCTGGATCCAGCCTTCATTAAAGAAATTGAAAAGATGTACGGGCTGGACAAACCCATCCACATCCGCTTTTTTGGGATGGTAAAGAAGTATGTAACCTTCGACTTTGGCGAGAGCTTTTACCAGAACCGCAAGGTTGTTGATTTAGTATTAGACAAAATGCCAGTCTCAATCTCTTTAGGGCTCTGGACCACCATGCTGGTCTACCTTATCTCCATACCTCTTGGTATTGCTAAAGCTATTCGGGACGGCACTAGATTTGACCTGGCAACCAGCGGTGTTATAACGGTCGCTTATGCTATTCCGAATTACTTATTCGCCATTCTATTAATCGTACTTTTCGCAGGTGGTCGATACTTTAGCTGGTTTCCCCTGCGGGGTCTGGTCTCCGTAAACTGGGGTGAGCTTAGTTTTCTTGGTAAAATAATCGATTATTTCTGGCATATGACCTTACCCATACTGGCCATGGTCATCAGCGGCTTTGCCGGGCTGACTATGCTGACCAAGAATTTCTTCATCGACCAGATAAAAATGCAGTATGTGATGACCGCACGTGCCAAGGGACTGACTGAAAGAAGAGTACTCTATGGCCATGTCTTTCGTAATGCCATGCTTTTAGTCATTGCCGGCTTGCCGGGCGCTTTCATCAGTATTCTATTCACCGGCTCTCTTCTTACCGAAATTATTTTCTCCCTTGACGGTCTCGGATTATTAGGTTTCGAAGCGGCACTCAAACGAGATTACCCGGTGATGTTTGCTTCGTTGTACTTCTTCTCTCTCTTAGGCCTCATTATGCGTCTGGTCGGAGACCTCATGTATATGCTAATTGATCCTAGAATCGATTTCGAATCAAGGGAAGTTTAATCTATGAAGCCCCTTAATCGCCGCAAACTGGCGAATTTCAAAGCGAACCGGCGGGGTCATATCTCTTTTTGGATTTTCTGTACCCTGTTCTTTATTAGTCTGTTTGCCGAGTTTGTCGCCAACGATAAGCCGCTGCTTGTCTATTACGATGGCCGACTTTTATTCCCTGTCTTCAAGGTTTATTCGGAAACGCGCTTCGACGGTGAGTTTCAATCAGAAGCCGATTATCATGATCCTTACGTGAGGAGTTTAATAGAAGAAAAAGGCTGGATGATCTGGCCGCCGATTCCTTACTCATATGACACTGTAGTTTACGGCTCTCCTGCGCCGGCCCCACCCTCCCGGCAGAATTGGCTCGGCACGGACGATCAGTCCCGGGATGTGCTGGCCCGGCTAATTTACGGCTTCCGTATCTCGGTGTTGTTCGGTCTCATTCTCTCTTTCTTCTCTATCATAATCGGTGTTTCCGCCGGAGCCGTGCAGGGATATTTCGGGGGATTGTTGGATCTCAGCTTCCAGCGCTTTATGGAAATCTGGTCCGCCATACCCACTCTCTATCTTCTTATCATTCTTTCCAGTATTGTGCAGCCCAATTTTTGGTGGCTGCTTGCTATTATGCTACTTTTTAGTTGGATGAGTTATGTTGGTGTAGTGCGGGCAGAATTCTTAAGAGCCAGGAATTTTGATTATGTCCGGGCAGCAAAGGCTCTGGGCCTGGAAAACAGGTTGATTATCTTCAGACATATTCTACCTAACGCAACAGTGGCCACCATAACCTTTTTGCCCTTCAACTTGAGTGCGGCAATTACGGCCCTTACCGCCTTAGACTTTCTCGGTTTCGGGCTGCCGCCGGGTTCCCCTTCACTCGGTGAAATGGTAACCCAGGCTCGAAATAACCTGCATGCCCCCTGGCTTGGGCTGACCAGTTTCTTCGCTCTGGCAACGATGCTTACTCTGCTCATATTTATCGGCGAAGCCATACGTGACGCCTTTGATCCGCGTAAGACTTTTTCAGCGCGAAGGAATGACAGCAAATGACTCCCTTACTAAAAGTTAAAGACCTGTCGGTTGACTTCTCCATCGAAAGCGGAACCCTCCATGCGGTTAGGAAAGTCTCCTTCTCTATAACTCGGGGGGAAACTTTGGCTTTAGTCGGCGAGTCCGGGGCAGGGAAATCCGTTACGGCATTGAGCATCCTACAGCTCTTACCGTATCCCTCTGCCTGTCATCCCAGTGGCAGTATTCAACTTGAAGGACAGGAACTTGTGGGCGCCTCCTCAGCGCTCCTACAGAAGATACGCGGCAATCGTATCTCTATGATCTTTCAAGAGCCGATGACTTCTTTAAACCCCTTACAAACCATTGAAAAGCAGGTAAGCGAGGTGTTGATCCTGCACAGGAAAATGTCTAAAGAAGCGGCACATAATCGTACCCTGGAGCTTCTTCACCTGGTCGGTCTCTATGAAGCTGAAAAACGAATCAAGGCTTTTCCCCACGAGCTATCCGGCGGGCAGCGGCAGCGGGTAATGATTGCCATGGCCCTGGCTAATGAACCGGATATGCTCATCGCCGACGAACCGACCACTGCCCTGGATGTGATGATTGAAGCCCAGATCCTTAATTTGTTGAAAGAGCTGCAGAGTCGTTTCGGTATGGCAATGCTGTATATCACCCATGACCTGGCTGTGGTCAGGAAGGCGTCGGATCAGGTATGTATCATGAAGGACGGTGAAATCGTGGAGAGCGGGCCAAAATCCAAAATCTTCACTTCGCCATCACATCCTTACACCCGTCATCTTTTAGCCTCTGAACCCAGGGAAGCTGCGGCTTCAAAACCGGTCATTTCGCCAATCATTCAAAGCGCTAATTTGCGGGTGTGGTTTGCAATCAAATCAGGAATACTCCGGCGCACGGTGGATTATGTTAAAGCGGTTGATGGCGTCACAGTGAAAGTTGATGCCGGGCAGACAGTAGGTATTGTAGGCGAGTCGGGCTCCGGGAAGTCAACCCTGGGTCTGGCACTATTGCGGCTTATCTCTTCTAAGGGCCCTATTTATTTCCATGACCAGTTGATTCAAGGACTAAAATCCCGCACCTTACGGCCTCTTCGCCGTGAAATACAGATTATCTTTCAGGATCCTTTCGGGAGCCTCAGCCCCCGTATGTCTATTGGCCAGATTATTGAAGAAGGACTTAAGGTGCATAGAATCGGCAGCACTCCCAAAGAACGTGAGGTGCTCATTATACAAGCCATGAAAGAAGTTGGTCTTGATCCTGCCAGCAAGGATCGCTATCCCCATGAGTTCTCAGGAGGCCAGAGACAGCGGGTGGCCATTGCCAGAGCAATCGTATTGAAGCCGCAATTCATCGTGCTTGACGAGCCTACCTCCTCCCTGGATGCCACCGTTCAGGCTCAAATATTGGAATTGCTGCGGAACTTGCAGCGCCAGCACGGACTGGCATATCTGTTCATCAGTCACGATTTAAAGGTTATCAGGGCCCTGGCCAACTATATCGTGGTGATGCAAAAGGGCAAAGTAATAGAACAGGGTCTGCCGGAGGATATCTTTGAAAAGCCGCGCCACGATTATACCAGGGCCCTTATGGCGGCGGCTTTCGAACTGGAAATTGCCGGAAAAGATGCTGTAAGGAACTGAAACTTGAGCGGATTTTTGTTATAAATAAGAAAGACCCAATTGAGGCAGGTTCACCAGCGAAGCGATTATTTTAAAGGAGAGGGACATTATGAAAAAGTTGCTGATTATTGCGAGCATAATTCTGGCCGTACTTATAGGTCTTAATGCTCCCGCAGGTGCCGAAAATATCTACCAGGCCCACGCCATAGCCATGCACGGCCAGCCGAAGTACGGGCCTGATTTCAAGTATTTCGACTACGTTAATCCGAAAGCGCTGAAAGGTGGCAGCACCGTATTCAGTTCTTTTGGAACTTACGACAGTCTTAACCCCTTCATATTGAAAGGCCAAACAGCGGCCGGCATCGGCGCTTTATTTGAATCTCTCATGACCGGATCCCTGGATGAAGCGTTCACCGAGTACGGCTTACTGGCCGAAAGCATTGAATGGCCCGAGGATAGATCGTGGGTCGCCTTCACCCTGCGGCCTGAAGCGCGCTGGCACGACGGCAG
>CAZERV010000016.1:15542-17702 GCA_964514815.1 uncultured Spirochaetaceae bacterium
AGCCTGGATCCAGGCCGGTCCATTACTTATGAGCTCGATAGGAATTACTGGGGGAAGGACCTGCCGGTGAATGTAGGGCAGGACAATTCTACCGTGATTCGCTACGATTACTACCGCGACCGTGCCGTGGAAAGAGAGGCCTTCAAAGCAGGGGAGGTCGACTTCTTCAGTGAAAATACAGCCAAGGAATGGGCCACAGGCTATGATATTCCGGCGGTGCAGAGAGGCCTTATTATCAAGCGGGAGATACCCCATGAAAATCCGCAGGGCATGCAGGCTTTCGTTTTCAACACTCGACGGGGAATTTTCAAAGATCCAGGGGTTCGCCAGGCCATCGGTTATGTTTTCGATTTTGAATGGACTAACAAGAACCTGTTCTACGGCGCCTATAAGAGGACTACGAGCTATTTCTCCAACTCCGAGCTTGCCTCCAGCGGCTTACCAGCTCCAGAAGAGCTTGAAATTCTGAATCAATACCGCGGCCGAATTCCGCAGGAAGTGTTTACCAGTATGTATTCCCCGCCTAAAACAGATGGCTCCGGCAATATTCGTGCCAACATTCGCGCGGCTCTTCGACTGCTTGAAGAAGCAGGATGGAAGATTATTGCCGGAAAACTGACTCACGTAAAGACAGGAACGGTGATGAGCTTTGAGATTCTACTGGTCTCCCCGGCATTTGAGAGGATCGTCCTGCCTTTCTCAAAGAATCTGGAAAAACTGGGGATTACCACCAGGGTGAACACGGTAGATACGGCCCAGTATCAGAATCGTTTGGACAGCTTCGATTTCGATATTGTGATAACCACCTGGGGTCAGTCTCTGTCTCCGGGAAATGAACAGCGCGATTTCTGGAACACGGACGCTGCCGATACCAATGGCTCCAGAAACCTGGCCGGCATCAAGGATCCTGTAGTGGACGAACTGATTGATTTAATTATATCGGCGCCGGACCGCGAAAGCCTGATACACAGGACCAGAGCCCTTGACCGGGTTCTCCTGTGGCGCCATTACGTTATTCCACAGTGGCATATTTCCACCTACCGGGTGGCCTATTGGGACAAGTTCGCTTACCCCGAGGTAAGACCCAAATACAGCCTCGGTCTCAATACCTGGTGGATCGACCCCAGGTTGGAAGCCAACCTTGATGCCCGTAAGCGCGGCTTGAAGTAGGCAGCTCCGGCTGACGGCTATTTGGTCTAACCACCTCTTAAAGCCCTGTAAGCAGGGGGTACCTGCAGTGTGCACGAAGATCCGGTAGGAGGGGCCAGGATGGCGACGACCCTCTTCGATTTGACTCAATGCTCGCAGCTTACACTCCTTTTTTACTAACCTGGCAATTGCAGCTTCCTCTTCTGCAATAACCTCAAGGCAGCTGACTGTGCCCCTTTCAGCGTCGAAATTTAATTTTGAAGTTCCTTCTGATTCTTCAGGACATTTCTATCGTAATATTGCTGTTCTCCATATCCTGTAACTCGATTTATACAAGCAACCTTGTTGCTTTGACGTAGTGATAACGCATCGGCTCGCTTTGACGTCGTATTCTCCGAGGGCTCAGCCCTCTTCCTCTTCGGGTGAGAGCAGAAACTTAAACTCCTCCTCCGAGACGATCTGATTCGCTTCTCCGGACTGCGGCCTTGCCGAGTCGGAAACGATGTCCCTTATCGTTGTAAAATGCGATTGCTGTTTTTCCCGGATTATCCTCAATTTATCAAAAATATTTTCCAAACGGGCGGCAAAGGGTTGTTCTTTTTTAAGAATATCTTCGAGCAGGCAGGCAAATTGCCCGCTGATTTTCTGAAGATCTTTCAAATATTCCAACCTGTCGATCATCAGGGTCCTGCCGTTTAAGGAGTCGAAAAGGTTGTCTAACGTTCTATCCAGAAAAAGAATATCTTCTATAATCTTGTCCTCAAAGATCTCGGCATCTAGATTCAGCCTGAATACGGCGGTAAGCTGCTTTAAGAGCATTTTAAGAAAGAAGATGTTGTCTTCGTAATTCACTCGTTTTGTCATTTGCATCCCTTTAATTTTCGGAGCCTTCTACTCATGTCTTGACAGTCCAAAAGCTATATGTTATGATAATTTAAAATCTTGTTATTTTAGCAAGAAATTATAAAGTCCAGTGCAGTCGGAGGTCGTAGGCCGGAGGTGCCCGCAGGG
>CAZERV010000016.1:17802-19127 GCA_964514815.1 uncultured Spirochaetaceae bacterium
TGCCCGCAGGGGGGTAGGGGGAGGAGTAGTGGTAGTGGTACTGCACTGGGCTAATAATACAATAAATTTTAGTCTACCGCAGTCGAAGACGGCGGTGGGGAAGATTATATCCACCTCTTTATCCGTTCATCAAGAGCGGATCATTCAGACCGTAAGGAGGAAACGATGCGAACCTATGAGGCAGTACTGATCTTTCGACCTGAAGATGAGCTTATAGCCGAGGGGAAGAAGTTCCTGCAAGAACTGTTTAAGGAAACAGGTTGTAAGATCATCAAAGAAGAACACAGGGGCAACCGAGAGTTTGCCTATAAAATCAAGAAGACCAACCGGGGAGCTTATCTATTTTACGAGATTGAATCAGAACCCGAATCGATCAAGGCACTGGATAAGGCACTCAAACTGCACAGCGAAATCCTGAAATTCTTAATTTTACGCAAAGAAGCGTAATATTTTCATACAGGAGATGATCAAATGGCGGACATCAACCAAGTTGTCCTCGTTGGACGGCTCACCAGAGATGCGGAACTGAAGTACACCAACACCGGTTTTGCTATCGCTCACATGTCTTTAGCAGTAAATCGGAGGATGAAAAAGGACGATACCTGGCAGGAAGAAGTCAGCTTTTTTAATGCGGTTCTATTCGGAAAGCGGGCTGAAGGCCTGGCCCAGTATCTTGTCAAAGGCAAGCAGATAGCGATTCAGGGTGAACTTCGCCAAAACAGGTGGGAGCAGGAAGGGCAGCCTAGAAGCCGGGTAGAAATTGCGATCAATAATATTCAACTCCTTGGCGGTAAAGGAGCAGGAGCGACGGCGCCTTCGGAGCCCTCTTCGGAGCCCTCTTCGGAGCCCCCATTTTCCGGGATTCCTTCACGCCAGGAACCGCCCATGGCGGATAATTTCGATGATGACATTCCTTTTTAAAAGGAATAGGAGGAATAAATAATGCCAGATGATTCTTTGAAAATTGAAACGAAGGACAGCGCTAAAAAGCCGGAAGATGCAGACGATTCTAAGTCGGTTGAAGTTCAGGATAAAGTTCAGACTTCTAAAAAGACTGCCGGTTCCAAGAAACCAAAAGCGCAGAAAAAGGACCTGACTTCTAAAAAAACGGACGATTCTAAATCGCTTGAAGCGAAGAAAAAAGTCCGGACTTCTAAAAAGACTGCCGATTCCAAGAAATCCAAAGCGCAGGACGATAGAGGGACTCTGAAGACAGAGAATAAAACCCGGAAGCTAAAGGCTCAGGACGATATGCAGTCGCTTAAGACTCAGGAGGAGGCCCGGAAGCCGACGGAGCCGGATAAGGTGGTTTCATCTGAGCCGAA
>CAZERV010000016.1:19227-22782 GCA_964514815.1 uncultured Spirochaetaceae bacterium
CGAAACCACCTGAGCCGAAACCACCTGAGCCGAAGACGGCTCAGATGAAACCACTTGAGTCCCCGGGCGCTGAGGTGCGCACTAAGGCGCTATCGGCCCATAAAAGTACCGGGGCTCCGGTTGCCACTCCTTATCAGAAGGGCCTACGCCCGGAAAGAAGAGGCGATGAGAATGGAAAATACCAGTCTAGACCAAGATATAATAAGACCTTCTTCAAGCGAAAAGTCTGCAAATTCTGCACAAAAAAAATAACGATAGATTATAAGGACCCGGAAACGCTACGCCGCTTCACGACGGAAAGGGGTAAAATTCTCCCACGGCGGATAACCGGGACCTGTGCCAGGCATCAACGCCGGCTGGCGGTAGCTATTAAGAGAGCACGAGTGCTGGCTTTACTCCCGTTTGTTTCAAAATAAAGGTGATTGAAGCAGTTATCTTTTCCATGGCATCGACTCTGTTTTATCACCTTGGGGCGGGATTGCTATTTTTCTTGATTCCACAGCAGGCTGTCTTTGTCAGGAAGGGGCGGAAGTTTTTTCTGGTCTCCCTCGCCTGCGCCTTTGGATTCATTCTGCTGGTAAAATTGCCGGGATTGCACTCAAGTGAAGCTCTGGATAAAATCAGACCGTTTTTACCTATTGAGATCTTTATTATAACAGCGCTCATGGGGGGACTGATCTTGATTAATTTGCTGGACAGGCCGCAATCGAATCGCCTGTATAAACTATTGACCGCCACAGGAATTACCGGCTTATTATCAATTCCCTTTATTCTCTATCTGCGCGGAAATGAACATTTTCTGACCGGCCTCGAACAGCTCTTTCAAGATATAGCCTTACTTTTAAACAGCATTTTCGTCCGAACGAACAATCCGGATCTCAACGGCGCAAGACAGCTTTTCCAGGCGGATATTTTAATGAAAATATACCTGGAATTATTCCTGAGGAGTTTTCTCTTTGATTATTTTGGACTGCTCACTTTCTTCTGGTGGGCGGGAACACTGATTGGCTCCCGCTCCTTGAGAAAGGAACCGGGAATACCAAAGATCATTGATTTTAAGCTTACCGACCTTTATATATGGCCTGTCATAGGGAGCCTGGCCCTGGTCTTACTGGATATCCTGGTTGGGTTGGGCGCATTAGGCCTGATCGCCTGGAATACCTGCTTGATATTTCTGTTCCTGTTCGGTCTGGAAGGTATCGGAATCATCAAGTTTCTTTTTAATAAGTACCGCCTTCCTTCCGGAATGAAATGGCTGTTCGGCATCGCCATATTCCTTTTACTATTATTCCCGCGCGTAAATCTTGCCGTGATGATATTCATACCCGGTCTGGGAATCTCGGAAATTTGGATAAAATACAGAACAAAAGAAAGGAGCTAAAATGAAAATCATTTTAAATCATGATATTACCGGTCTGGGTGAAGAGGGCGACATCTGTGATGTGGCGAACGGCTATGCCCGGAATTACCTGATCCCTCAAAAACATGCCTCTCCTTATAGCCGGCAGAATCTACAGCTTCTTGAGCAAAGAAGGACCGCGATTGAAAAACGAAAGAAAGAAAAAAAACAGGCGGCCATGAGCCTGAAAGAAAAACTGGAGACCGAGGAGCTTCTCTTTTCCAAGCCCGCCGGCGAAAGCGGCAAACTGTTCGGGTCCGTCAATAATGCCCAAATCGCCCAGGAGCTGGAAAATAGAGGTTACAACATCGAAAGGAAACGAATTGAGGTCCCGGAGCATAATATCCGGGTGGTCGGAAATTGCACGGTTAAAATAAAACTGTATGGGAACGAAGAGGCAGAAGTGCGAGTAAATATTGTAAGGACCGAGCAGTAGATTGAACGGATTGAAAGATAAGATTCCGCCCCAAAATCAAGAAGCTGAAATAGCCACCCTGGGAGCTTTGCTTCTGGACCCCGAGTCGCTTGCAACGGTGATTCGTTATTTGAGGCCCGAGGACTTTTATAAGACTTCTCATCAGCGGGTGTATCAATCTATTTTGAACCTCTTTGATCGAAGCGAAGCTATCGATTTAATTACCCTCACTGAAGATCTCAAGTCCAATGGCCTGCTGGAAACTTGCGGAGGAGCAGCCTATATCTCCAAGCTGACCTCCGCCGTTCCGACCAGTGCAAATGTAAAATATTACGCAAAAATCGTTCAGGAATGCAGCATCCGCCGCTATCTCGCCCGGATTGCCTCGGAAATGATCTCGAAAGCCTATGAAGATTCTCTGGATGTGCGCCTGGTTATAGAAGAGGCAGAACAGAATATCTTTGAGATTACGGACAAACAGCACACCGGCACATTTAAGGCGGCGAAAGATATTGTTGCACAGACTATCGAGGCTATAGAAAAGCTCTACCATACCAAGGGTAGTTATACCGGTGTGCCCACAGGTTTTTCTGAGCTGGATAATCTGACCAGCGGTTTTCAAAAATCGGAATTCATTGTTATCGGGGCCAGGCCCTCGGTTGGAAAGACCGCCTTAGCTCTGACCATGGCCGCCAACATGTCCGTTAAGCAAAAGATTTCGGTGGGATTCTTCACCCTGGAGATGTCCAGTATGGCTCTCATGCAGCGGCTCCTGAGCAGCGAAGCCAGGATCATGTCGAACAGGCTCCGGTCCGGTTTTCTTAAGCCTTCGGATTTTCATAAATTAACCGAAGCAGCCGGGAAAATATATGAAGCGCCGCTCTATATCGATGATACGCCGAGCCTTAAGCTTCTCGATCTCCGCGCCCTGGCCCGCCGCATGAAATCGAAGCACAACGTGGAGATCATATTCATCGATTACATGACCCTGATCACTTCAGAAAACAGAGACCTTCCCCGGCATGAGCAGATAGCTGAAATCAGCCGTTCCTTAAAAGCACTGGCCAGGGAACTGGAAATACCGGTAGTAGCTCTCTCCCAGGTGCGCCGGGAAAGCGAGGGAAAACAACCCAACCTGGCGGATTTGAGAGAATCCGGCTCAATCGAGCAGGATGCGGATGTCGTCATTTTTCTGCACCGGGAGCGGCAGTCCGAGGCCGGAGAGCAGGATATCCCCGAAAATATCAAGACCGATCTCGTTGTGGCCAAACAGCGCAATGGCCCGGTGGGCGCGCTGCAAATTGCCTTTATACCGGAATATACAAAATTTGAGTCCATGGCAAAAAGTACCGATCGCCCTTGAAATTTATCATTAGAAGGGTGAAGATGGATTGCCTAAATCAAAGAATGAGGAAACGATCTAATGGGTTTGAGAGAAAAGTGTAATTTCGATAATCTCGTTAATGAAGCGGAAAGGCTCGTTATTGAGGAGCTGGAAGAACAGCTTAAGGGCAGGGATGAAATCTGCACTTGCGAAGATTGCACCCTGGATATGGCGGCCTATGCCTTGAACAAAATTAAGCCCTATTACAGGGTTTCATTAATGGGAACCCTCTATGCGCATTCTATCGACAATACAAAGTATGCGACAGAAATTAAAAAGGCTGTCGGTGAGGCGGTCGAAAAGATAAGCAGCAATCCATCCCACGACTAGACTGTTTCCCGCTCAGCCGCCCTGGTC
>CAZERV010000016.1:22882-36178 GCA_964514815.1 uncultured Spirochaetaceae bacterium
GATAAGCAGCAATCCATCCCACGACTAGACTGTTTCCCGCTCAGCCGCCCTGGTCTGACGCCCTGGTCAGGTGCCCTGGTCAGCCGCCCTGGTCAGGTGCCCTGAGCTGACGCCCTGGTCAGCCGCCCAGATACTGCTTTGCCCCCGGTGAGGCATACACCTCACCCCGGGCAGATAAAGCCCCCCAGGATAAGTCTTTGAAAATATAGAACTCAAAGAGTATCCTCCCGGTGCTCAAATCCCAAACAGTTACGCTTGAGCTCCGATTGAGGGAAAAAAGCTTTCCATTAAAAACAAACAGCTTCCGGGGAACATGTTCCGATTTCTCGAGCTGGATCACCCGTCCCCCACTCAAGACCTGGCTGGCATTAAAGCCTAAAGAAGTATAAATTGAGCCTTTCCGGTCGGTAGTTATAGAAGCCCCTAAATCTTCTCCTTTAAACCGGAACAGGACCTTTTCAGTCTCAAAGGACGGACCAGTATGAACCTTGAGATAGGTCGTGGTCTCGTTCTTATTCCTTTCCACGCCCAGGGAAAAAACCATGCGTCCGTCGTAAAGCAGATCGTAAATAAAAAGCCTGGGGTCCGGAATAGAAACCGTTTCCCCGGTAGCCCGATTTATCCGCAGTAAAGGACTGCCGAATTGTGAAATACTGCTCTTTCCGCCTATCAGCACCTCACCACCTGCTGATATCAGCTTATTCATTCCGGGAGACAAATATTGAAAACCGGTTGCCAGGGTTTGCAGATCCAATATCTTGCCCAAACCGCTTTTTTCTACCGTTATTATACCCTGTCCGGATATTTCAAGCTGAATAATCGGCGAATTGAAATCCCGGGAGCCGGCTTCAATCGCCCCGTTTTCCAGGTTTAAAAGCATGATTTCTCCGGGTTCCTCACCTTTTCGCCAGAGAAGTATTTTTTTTTCGTCTAAAAAATCGAGCCCCGTCGGCGCGGAGAGGGGATTTTTGAAAATCTTATCGGTAATGAATGAGCCTTCTCTGTAGAGGAAAAGAATAATATGATCGCTGCTTCCTGCTGCCATGTAATCGGTAAAAAAGGCGAGATCGGAAATGGAAAGCAGGTTATTCTGAAAAATCAAAGTAAATTTCTCCCATGAGCTGAGAAAAACTATACGGCCTTCCGGATCGGCCAGGTAGAGTCCTTTTTTACCGTAGTTCAAGCTGCTGAAGCCCGCATAACCACCGGGCCTGGCGACGGGAATTTCATTAAGGGTTTTGCCGTTGAAATACCATCTTTTAAGAACAGTCTCGTTATCTTTTTCCGCTATTGCAGTAATCTCATTTCCCTGGGGAGAAACGGCCAGGGAAATAATCCGGGGAACTTCTTTCTGATCCGTCACTGCGCCGCTTAAAAGGTCCACCACAACCATGGTTGCCTCTGCCGCTGCAGCGATGAAACGGTTATTCGGGGAAATCCGGATAGAGGTTAAATTGGGCAGGGTCTTTACTTTTTTCAGACTTTTACCGGTTCGCAGATTCCAGTAAGTTATCAAACCGGAAGGCTGATAGGTCATAACATTTTCTTCATTCCTGGAGGCTACAATAAAGGAAACAATTCCAAACCCCTGCCTTAAGTAAGGAAGCTGTCTGCCGGTTTCGGAATCAATAACAGCCAGACTGTTAAAATCGGCTTTACTATAGAGTAGATAATTTCCCTTACTGGAATAAGTCAGAAAAAGAAGCTGATTCTTCATCTCGATCGAGAAGAGCTTGACTTCCAGATTCCAGTCCCAGACACTCAATGTGGAGGAGCTTAAATTATCTCCCTCAAGCACGGCGACCTGAGATAAGCCGGGGCGCACGGCAATTTTTTTAACCGGGCGATGCGAGACGTTTAACCGGTGCAGAAGTTTTTCCTTTGCCAGGTCCCATATTCTTACCGTACCGTCTTCCCCGCCGGTAACGAGAAGGTTCCCGGCCTCAGAATATTCCAGGCAGTAAATGGGTCCGGAATGACTCGTGTTGACCGGCACTCCGGAAGGTATTGCCTGAAGGAATTGAGTCATCCATGTACACGAAGATAGAAGACCAACCAGGACGATGCGGACCAATCTTTTTTTCAATCTATCGCCTCGGAATAGAGTTTATTAATTGAGATGTACGGATCTTTTAATATAATAGAAAAAGGCTCTTTTCTTTGCCTCTTCTCCAACTGGAGGCTCACTTTCTCAACCATACCGAAAGGGACCTTCAGCACCCCGACCCGGTCATCTCTTAACCCCCTGGCATGGAAAATCAAAGAATCTTTTTCTCTTTCATGAAAAAATATTCTTATTTCCCGGTCATTCTCAGAATCTTCCAAAGCCTTGTTTAAAAGATAATATTTTATGATCTCTATGACCCGATCATCCAGTCCGGAAGACTTGAGCAGGATCTTTTCGATCAGCTCTTCATAACCGATAACCACCCGTTTGGCGTTTTCGACCTTATACTCCAGAGTCTTTCTATAGTATGAAACCCGGTCCAGCTCAGGAATAAAGAAGATATCGATTCCCTTCTTCGAAGCCGAATCAAAAAAATACACCGGAAATTCCGGCTTTAACAATTTGCCGCACGCCGGGCAGCTAACGGTCATGAAATTCCCGGCCAGAATCTCCTCTTCCGTTTCAGGATTTTTCGCCAGGTCAACGGAGGTGGGAATATCTGCCTCGAATTTTGCCTCGCAGTAACAGACCAACTGTCGCTTCACGATTTATTTTCCCATAAAAAAAAGGATATCGCTGAAAGTAAAAATAATTACCAGCCCTATTAAAAGTGAAAAACCGATGACCTGAATGCTGGCAACTATCCTGGGAGGCACCGGCTTCCCCCTTATGATTTCCAATAAAAAGATTATGATCTGTCCCCCATCAACGGCGGGAATGGGCAGCAGGTTCATCACAAACAGCACGACGCTCAACAGGCAGAGAAAACGGAAGAAAGAAATCATTCCCTGAGAGAATCCGAGGGAAAAACCGCTTCTGGCGACCGAGCCGACATAGTAGGTAATCCTTAAAGGACCGGCCACGGCATTACGCAAATTGATGCCTCGAAACAGGAGCCTGATACCCTTCAGGGTAATGATAAGGGTGCTCCAGGTTTCTTCAAGGCCCTTGACCAGCGCCCCGGAAGCACCGACTTCAGGCGAACGAAATACAAAAACCCGAAAAGTGAGTCCCAAATCCAAAACATTATCCTCGCTGTAATTAATGAACATAGACCTGGTAAATTGAGACCCGCCCCGGTTTAGGGTCAGCTCCACCCTGTCCGGCCTGTCCTTTAACATTTGAAAAAAATCGATGGTATGTTCTATTTTTACTCCGTTGATACTTAAAACCCTGTCTCCCGGCTCGATACCGGCAAGCCCTGCAGAGCTTCCCGGCCTGACCCGGTCAATTACGGGGTCCCGCCAGGCATAAACGCCGATTCTCCCAGCTCCGCTCTGAAGATCGAGCTCGGGTCTTACCCGGAGGATCTCATGGCGGCCCGCCCTATCCACCTGAAGATTCAGATCTTCGTTCGGAGAAGTTGCGACTTTCTCCAGAATATCCTGAAACTTATCGACCGGTTGATCATTTATGGCCACAATCCTGTCGCCGGTCTTTAAACCGGCAGCCTCCGCCGGGGTAAGACCGCTTAAGGAATCAAGAGAATAATCGGCTGCAAGAACAATGCGGCTATCATCCGAGTAAATGTTGAACCCGGCCCACCAGATAATGGTAAGAACCAATACGGCAAACAAAATATTGGCCAGCGGGCCTGCCACTGCAGTCAGGATTCGCTTACCAGGGGAGGCGGCCAGAAAAGATCCTGTCTCAGGGCCCGTCTCCGCCTTTACCGGATTCTCCCCCTTCATTTTGCAGAATCCCCCTATGGGAAACCAGGAAATCTGATAACTCGTTCCCTTATAATCGAAACCGATCAACTTTTTCCCCCAACCAAGGGAAAAAATCTCCACCTCAATACCCGAAAGCCTGGCCCCGATAAAGTGGCCGAGCTCATGCATAAAGACCATGATTCCAAGTCCTGAAATTCCGAAAAAAATAGTTAATATCATTAAAAAGTCCGACTCCTTAGAATTTCAACCGATTTTTGCCTGGCCAGTTGATCGATAAACAGAATCTGATCAACCGTTTCGACCGGATAATCCCACCGGGCCTGCAGGGCTTCCTCGACGAGCGCTGTAATTTCTAAAAAAGAAATATGCTCTAGCAAATAATTTTCAACCGCCACTTCATTAGCCGCATTATAAACGATCGGATAGGCTCCTCCCTTCTCCGCTGCCTCATATGCCAGCCGAAGAAGTCTATACTTCTCCATATCTACCGGATAAAAGGAAAACTCCTTTCCGGCCAGTTCCAGGGCCCCGAAACATCCCGCGCTCAAGTCCGGGTAGGTCAGGGCATTTTGAATCGACATCCGCATGTCCGGCTTACTTATTTGAGCGTATAAGAAGCCGTCGATCGTTCGAATTAGGGAATGAATATAGCTCTGGGGATGAATCACCACCTTTATCTTTTCCAGATCAATATTATAGAGGTAATGCGCTTCAATGACCTCAAGACCCTTATTGGCCATGGTGGCAGAATCAATGGTGATCTTCGGTCCCATTTTCCAATTAGGATTTTTCAGGGCATCTTTTACCCTGACCTTATTCAATTGTTCTATGGGAAGATCACGAAAAGCGCCTCCCGAGGCCGTTAAAACAACTTCATCCACCTGCTCACGCCCGATGCTCTGAAGCATGCTGAAGATAGCATAATGTTCGGAATCCACCGGAATAAGGCCCATTCCGTTTTTCTCGGCCATCTTCATTATGAGAGGACCGGCCATTACAATGGTCTCTTTATTGGCCAGGGCCAGAGTTTTACCGACCTCCAGGGTCTTGAATGAGGGTAAAAGACCCTTTGCTCCGGATATTCCGTTTACGATTATTTCGGAATCTACCTCTTCAATCATCTGTAAAAGACCGGCTTCACCCCTGTAGATCTTCAGTGGCCGGGCTTCTTTAAAACCGCCCTTGAGCCTGAAAGAATCTGAGAGCGTCATTTCCCCGGTCAGGGCGACAGCCCGGGGAGAAAACTCAAGTATTTGCTCCTCCATCCTTTTTACACTCCGATGACAGGATAGTGCTGCGGCAGAAAAACGGTCCTTCATCCTCCCGATAACATCCAGAGTATTTACCCCGATTGAGCCGGTACTTCCCAGCACACTGACTCTTTTCCTGATTCGACTCCCTTCCACCGGCCTTATCCCGAAATAAGCTTTAGAACAAAATAAACCAACGGTGCGCTTAGCAGCCAGGAATCGACGGAATCCAGAATCCCTCCCCGACCGGGGATAATACCGGAAGAGTCTTTGACCTGGGCGGACCTCTTAAGCGCGGATTCCACCAGATCGCCCAAAATTGTGAACAGACCGACCCCGGCGCCAAAAACCCCGGTTAAAATATAGTTTATCGGCAGGAGATAGGGAAATCGAAACTTAAAAAGCAAGGCAACCACGATGGAGCTCATGAATCCGGCGGCAAAACCGACTCCGGTCTTCTGGGGGCTGACGGGAAGATCGAGTCTGGATTTTCGACCCAGGAACTTTCCGGCCAGGTAAGCCATAATGTCATTCATAAAGACGAGGCTGAAGAAGAACAGCAAAACCAGCGAAGGCTCTTTCAGGCTGGTCAGCCTCATGATAAACGAGAAAAACAGGGCCGGGTAGATGATGATAAACATGGCTGAGGTAATCTCCTGGAGGAGCGAAGAAAACTCCTCCCTTTTTCGCACCCATACTCCTCTCAGCAGGGCCAGGCTCAGCACCGCTACCAGAAGCCAGTAGCTCCAAATCCGGCCGATAATTCCGGAAATCTCAAGGTAAGTTATCAAAGGAAGGCCGCCGCTTAAAATCGGAAAGATATATCTGGAAGAGGACAGACGCTTTTTTCTGAGAAGGTTTTCAACCTCAAAGGCTCCCGCTATCGTGGTAAGAATAGCTGCGATATTTAAAACTAGATGATTATACTGAGGTAGTAAAAAAATTATAATATAAAAAAAGGGCAAAACGCATATGATCAATCCTGTCCGCACCCAGAACTTTCCCGTGCTCATTTCCTCACCTTACTGCCGATTTGTCTGGCGCCGAACCGTCTCTCCCTGCGCTGAAACTCCTTTATGGCCTCGATAAGGTCATCCCCGGCCCAGTCAGGCCAGAGTTTGGAGCTGAAATATAACTCCGAATAGGCTAGCTCCCATAACAGGAAGTTGCTTAATCGGTATTCACCGCCTGTTCGGATGATCAAGTCGGGGTCAGGAAGCTCCGGGTGGTCCAGATGTTTTCTGACATCTTCTTCGGAAATAGATAGGGAAGCGGTCTTCTCCGAAAGCAATTTATTGAGAGCTCGAATAATTTCATCTCTTCCGCCGTAATTTATGGCCAGATTCAGGGTCAAGCCGTCAAACCCTGAAGTATCGTCGGCAACTTTCCTGATCTCCTTAATGACATCTTCCGGCAGCCGCCGGAGGTCCCCGGAATGGACCACCCGTATTTTATTTTTACGGTAAAAATTATATTCCTTTTTTAGATGACTCTTGACGAGAAACATGAGGTAGGAGATTTCGCTTTCGGCTCGCTTCCAGTTTTCAGTTGAAAATGTGTAAAGGGTTAAATATTTAATCCCTACCTCCGAGGCGGCCCCAACAACTCTTTTAGCAGCTTTCAGCCCCTCAAGATGCCCCTGGTGGCGGTGTTTTCCTTTCTGCTGCGCCCATCTCCCATTCCCGTCCATAATGATCGCTATATGGCAAGGGAGTTTTGCAGGAACATCATGTTCCGACATTAGATTTCCAGTATTTCTTTCTCTTTTGCTTCGAATATTGAATTGATTTCCTCGATATATTTATCAGTTAGTTTCTGGATATCCTCAATAGCCCTTTTTGATTCATCCTCACTGATTTGAGATTCTTTCTGCATCTTTTTAAACTCTTCGTTTGCCTCCCGGCGAATATTTCGAATAGATACCCTGGTTTTTTCGGCCATGTTTTTCGCCACTTTCACCAACTCTTTTCTGCGGTCTTCTGTCAGGGGCGGGATATTGATACGAATTACTTTACCGTCATTGTTGGGATTTACCGAAAGCTCGGACTTCATGATAGCCTTTTCTATTTCGTTCAGGACCGAGCGATCCCAGGGCTGAATAATAACCAACCGCGCCTCAGGCACAGATATGGTGGCTACCTGATTCAGAGGGACCTTCTGATCGTAATAATCTACCTTGATTTTTTCAAAAAGAGCGCTTGAAGCTCGACCGGTCCGGACAGTCTTAAACTCATCCACAAGAGCTTTTGTGGCCTTCTTCATTTTTTCTTCGGCAGCTTTTTTAGTCTTTTCCATATGAGTCCCTCCTCTCTGCTTAAGCTGTCAGCCCCCCCCCCGGGGGGGTATAAAACTAATTTAGCTCTTCGCCTACCTTATAATAAAGATAATCACTGATTTCTACTTTTCCACCCGTGACCTTACCCAGGTTTTCCAATACCCCGGAGACTTTCAGGTTCTGGTCCTTTACATAAGCCTGGTCGACAAAACAAATTTCCGCCATATGTTTATTGAGCTTGCCCTGGACTATACCTTTCAATACCTTCTCCGGTTTGCCCAGGTTTTGGGCCTGCTTGAGAAAAATCTCCTCCTGCTCTTTAAGATAAGTCTCTTCGATTCTTTCTCTGGATAAATAGAGAGGCGCAAAGGCTGCAGCATGGAGGGCGAGGTCGAAAGCCGTTTCTTTTAGGCGGGGATTATCCTTCAGGCTCTCATCGGAAAGGCAGAATTTCAGAAGAACACCGATTCTCCCCTCACCGTGTATGTAGTCCACCAGCAGGTCGGTCGGTCCGGCTGAAAAGACTCCAAACCTCCGCAGCTCAATATTCTCCTTAATCTTTCCAATGGCATCCTTAATAAACGGATCAAAATCCTCTGTCTTTGCCGCGCTTCCTTTTTCCAACGCAGTCTCGGCAATCTTATCCCCTAAGGCAATGAAATAGGTGTTCTTGGCCACAAAATCGGTTTCACAGGACAGCTCCAGCAGCACGCCTTTATCGGGCTGCACTTTGGAAATAACTCTTCCTTCATTCGTGGCTCTTCCGGCCCGTTTCTGCACCGCCGCCAGTCCCAACTCTTTTAAAATCTTTTCCGCCCTGGCAGAATCTCCGCCGGCTTCCACAAGCGCTTTCTTGCAGTCCATCATACCGGCTCCGGTCTTTTCACGGAGCCTCTTAACGTTCATCGCTTTGACTTCCACTTCCACGTAACTTCTCCTATTCTTCGTAGAGTTTATCTTCGTCGATATTGTGCTTGTCAGCCAAATCCTTATGGTCCGCCGAATCCTCTTTACCGGCCTGCTTGCTATCATCGGGTGTATAATCAGAGTAATCCTTGTCGGTATAACCCGTCTCCTCGGCTCCATCTTCTCCTCCAGTCAGAACGGTGCCTAAAGCCACTTTTTCAACTTCTTTTTCAGCTTCATCAGTTTCATCAACCGCTTTTTTTTCAGCTTCCCCTACCGCTTCTGCCCCGTCTTCATATTTCTTGGCAGCCTCAAACTCACTTTTATCTACATACGAACTAAAATCATCCTCCGACTTATCGTCCTGAAGAGTCTCAATGACCTCCAGACCTACTTCATTTTCAGCATCGACTACCGCATTAGCAATTATCTGGCTGAATAGGTTAATCGCCCGGATAGCATCATCGTTTCCAGGAATCGGATAGTTAATTCCCTCCGGATTGCAATTAGTATCAACAATGGCGACAATAGGAATTTTCATTTTCTTCGCTTCCGCCACCGCAATAGCTTCTTTCCGGGGGTCAATAACAAAGACCATTCCGGGAAGATCCTTCATATCTTTGATCCCGCCGAGATTTTTTTCCAGGCGTGCTTTCTCCTTCAGTAAGCGGGCGATTTCTTTCTTGGTAAAATTTTCGAAACTGCCGTCGACTTCCATCTTATCAATTTTTTTCAGACGAATAAGCGACCTTTTTATGGTTGAAAAATTGGTGAGCATGCCGCCCAGCCAGCGGTTATTGACATAAAACATCCCACAGCGACTAGCTTCTCGCTCCACCGCCTGCTGGGCCTGCTTTTTTGTCCCGACGAATAAGATGCTCTTGGAATCTAAAACGGATTTACGGATAATCTCGTAAACTTCTTTAAGGGCTACGATCGTTTTCTGCAGATCGATTATATGGATCCCGTTTCTCTCGGCAAAGATATACTTTTTCATCCGGGGATCCCAGCGCTTGGTCTGGTGACCGAAATGAACACCCGATTCAAGCAGATTTTTCATTGTAACAACAGCCAATTCATTCCTCCTCAATTCCGGCTGTACGCCGTTTTCCTTCTCTCTTTCTCGAACAGAGAAAACCGTCTCTCTCTGCCGGAAGATTAACCAATCCTCTACATGGAACAGTGATTGTCCTTTAACATGCCATAAAATGTTTCGAGTGGCAACCCCACCACATTGCTGTAAGAGCCTTTAATCCGCTCAACAAAAAAAGCGCCGCGCTCCTGTATTCTATAGGCGCCGGCCACCCCCGACCACTCGCCGGTCATCAGATAGTACTCGATATCTTCATCGGTCAGCGATCTAAAGCGCACTTCCGTGCAGACACTCCTCAGATCAATCTCTTCATCCCTGGCCGGAAGAAGACCGATTCCGGTGTATACCCGGTGTACATGCCCGGAAAGCAATCTTAAAATCCTCTCGGCACCTTCAATGCCCTCCGGCTTTCGGATTTCCTTTCCCCTGAACTCAACCAGGGTATCCAGGCCCAAGACCCACCGGGGTGATTCCTGCTTAAACAGTGAGACAACCGTCTCGATCTTTTTCGAGGCAATCTGTTTTACACGCTCTTCAACATTTTCGAATTGAGAAAAATCGACATTTTCATCGATATCAGGCGAATAAACTTTATATGGTATTCGAACACGGTTTAACAGTTCCTGCCTGCGAGGAGACCCGGAGGCCAAAATAATGGTTTCCATATTTTCTCACCTATTCGCTAGATGTATTTGATGAGTAAAAATCCTCCCAGAATCCCGAGAAAGGTACCAGGATTGATAACAAGATACAGGGAAAGAACCGAAAGGTCAAAACCTACCGGCCCTATGCCCAGGGAAATTTCAACCCCCAGCCGGGCAAGAATTCTTTCAAAAACCTCCCAACCCAGACTGCCGATCAGGATTCCTAGCGCCGTAATAGTCAAGAAGGTGGAGCGGTTATTCTTGCTCAGCTTCATTCGTGGTGCAGAATATAGGAGAAAAGCGAATTCTGTCAAGTCTAATGGCGCTTGAGGTACCATCTGAGCCGAAGACGGCTCAGATGAAACTACATTGACATCATTATTAGTAAAAGCTATTCTATACATCTAGAATGGCCGGGGCAATTAGCTCAGCTGGATAGAGCGCTGGCCTCCGGAGCCAGAGGCCGTGGGTTCGAATCCCGCATTGCCCGTATAATTAATTATAATATAAGTAATTATCTTTTGTTAATTTCTAAATTGACATGTATTATCCTCATTGTTGCCCATCCTCTGTCCGGCGCAGGAGATAAAGCTTCACCTCGACTTTATAGTTGTGGGTGGTTCCGTCATCGGCCAATATCGGTAGTTGTAAACCGGGCATCCAGTGGAAAATCGTTCAGCGGCAAGGGAAAAGAGGTTGTGATATAGATTGTATTGTTGTCTTGACCTACGAATCCCAGAACCACCTCACCAAGAAACGGATTATCTACAGTCAGAAAGGCAAATGAAACGATCTTTTTGTCAGATGTTTCAGTGGACGATTCAGTTGTCGGGTTTTCACAGGTCCCAAGCAGGCTAAGGGAGCAGATGCATAAGGCAATACGAAATACTTCCCTCATTTCGGCTCTCTGTGGTTTTCTCGTTCAATGTATCATGATTTCGCAAATGTACAAGTAATTGCATATACTTTCTTTACATGCAGGTTCCCATACGGTTTGTGGATTGGCCAATATGCTTCATAATTACCGATGTGATAGTTGTAGCTTCGGCCGTTGTTTGAAATATAGCGATAGACCGAGCGCATCACGCAACTTCAATAGGGTATTAATATTGAAGTCCAGTCCAATTGTACTCTTACCATAGCGAGTACTTTGTTTTGGCTTCTGCTACGTTAATGGCGTCGCCGACTGGGTACCATATGATCTTGCTCTCGGGGCTGTACCAGCTCTCGAGAATTGCGGTCTTCCCTACGGCCTGCAGAGTTCTACCCTGCGAGCACTTCGCCTGTGTGCGCTTCAGCTATTTCGTTCGGTAATCACCTCCTCCATAACTGTAACAGGCGCACTAACGCTCCAGATGAGCTGTCGATGCGTCCGGCCGCAGACCGGTTTAGCACGTGTTTTTGCTCTGCTTCTATCCCATACTTTTGCTCCCAGCAAAAACCGTGACAAAAGCAGAGGTCAGCTCCATTCGGTTCTTTTATGCCTTGTTCGATTTGACCTGGCAGACAACTTGCAAAACGAACCGGATCGAACCAAGCATACTATGTATTCTGCCTATACTTGATCACACTTACGATACGATGAATTCCTTCGTTACAATCGCTGAACAGCTCCACCCATTGTTTTGAATCAAGAAACTTGCCACTCCGAATCTCAAAATCAGATATCGAACACGGATTGAGCTTTACGGGAATAAACCATATTCTTTCATCTTGCATACGTTGCATTTTCTCGATTGCAATTTGAAGCTCTTCGTTCATAAGGTTTTCTTGTCGATTCCAGTAGTTTGACGAGAAACAGGCTATGAAGAACATACCCTTCTCAATGGCTTTCCGGATGGCGATTTTCCAATCTTCACCGGGCTGTATTTCGAACCTATCAAGCCATACCTCGATCCCGTATCTTTGCAAGTCTCTGACCAGTCGCATTACGGAGTCCCGATTTTAGGGACTGCTGGACTTCATCGGGAATTGAGATTTCGAAAGCCTCCTCACAGGCATATACCAGTTCGTATATATCTAGGTCATCCGCGCCAAAGTCGTCTAGAAATCTACTGTCTATGTCAATTCTGTCTTCGCTAATCTCCAGTCTTTCGGCAATGACGGGCCGTAGAAGAGCGAACAATGAGGTCTCAACAGTAAACGGTTGCACTTCGGTACTATCGATTTGTTGCTATATTCTAGAAGACAGTTCGGAAAGAAGCGGATTCGTTCTGATAGCAGGGGGATTTATCTCGACGAGGAACGTTTCCTCAATGGCATAGGACAGGACTTCGAGATCGAAGTGCGATAATCCTATTTCAGTAATCACGTTCGTTGCTGCGGTAATGTCTTCTTTTGCTTTGCCAAACCAGAAATAGATTACCTCAGCGAGTTTCGCTTGTGTCTCGTTCAAAGGATACTACCTCTCCATCATGCTGCTGTCAAAATGCGCTTCCATCTTCATACCGTGACTAATGTAGTATCCATTTCAGAATTTCACAGAAGTCATCTTTGATGGTATAACGGCTGCGAGCTCAGCGGCCAGGGATAGGATTACACGATATCAAATCGCAGCGCATCCCTGGTCCGCTGCAGCGAGTGGTTAGCCCGCCCCACGAACTGGAGACAACGCCGCCATTGCCCCGCAACATTGCGACTGGAGAGCGGCGCATCGTATTGCTGTAACATTGTCCTTTAAAGATACTTCACCGCTCTCCGTCGTTCACAGGAGCCGGGCGATGTGGTCCTGTTTCTTCTAGCTTCAATTATCTCTGTCTACTCCGACAGTTGTTGCTATTGTCCTGGTGGGCGATAGTCAACGGTCCTTTTGACCGCCTGGTCAACCTCTTCGGGCGTAAGAAGAACAACGGTCTTGACCTTGACCGCTCCGCTGGCGTTGACTATTAGCGATACAGCAGTGGTGCTCACATTATCCGGCGTATCTACAATGACGTAAAAATCGTTGTCGCCAAAGGCAAAATAGTACGCTTCCAGCGTTCCACCTACACTTTTTACCACCTGTTCCGCCGCCTCACGTCGTTTCGATCCTCCTTCCTCAAGGAGTCCTCTTAAACCTTCTTCAGTATACGAACCTTGGAAGAGATACTTAGGCATCTGACATCTCCTATTATAAATGTTTTCTCAGCCTCATCATCAGGACCCGAACTTCTTAACCCTTCCCGGGGAGCTCGTAATTGGAGCTTACTTGTAATAAGAACCACCCCTTTCAAAAGCTACTCTGCCAGGCGGGCTAACGCCGCCCTTAACCGGCTGGCTTTGAAGCGTAGCGAAAAAGCCAGTCCGTGT
>CAZERV010000017.1:0-12986 GCA_964514815.1 uncultured Spirochaetaceae bacterium
GACCTGAGGCGATTTAGTGCGTCCTGTAAAGGTTAGGAAAAATGAAAAATCATCTAATGGCTGCCATCCTGGCAGCGGCTTTATTTTCAACCGCGCCTCTGCCGGCGAATGGAAAACCTTCCGATTTAGAGGCGAGATTCAAACTGGTAAACGGCTACAGGATCGACTATCTCAGATGGAATATAGCCGGAGATATCTACGGGACCGGCCCGAATATTCTCTCTGAGCTGACCTGGAAGGACTTACAGATCTACCAGCTTAAAATGGCTGGAACGGTTATCGTCAATAACCTCAGCCTGAAGACTTCGCTGTATTTCGGCTTCATATTGAAGGGCAATAACCAGGATTCGGATTATGTACTCGATAACCGCACCCTGGAGTTTTCCCGCTCGAATAACAGCTCGGATGGCGATTTCGTGCTGGACGCCTCTTTAGGGGCCGGTTACCGGTTCCTCCTGGCCACAGGCAGCGTCAGTATTACCCCTCTTTTTGGCGTTTCCTTCCACAAGCAAAACCTCAGGATGACCAATGGATTTCAAACACTCTCGCTTATCGGGCAGCCTCTCGGGCCGTTTACCGGGCTCAACAGCACCTACCAGACAAGGTGGCTGGGACCATGGACCGGCATTGATCTAACATTTAAGAGTACAGAAAGGCTCACCATTTCCGCCGGCTTCTCCTTTCATCTGGCCGGCTACTATGCCGAAGCGGACTGGAATCTCAGGACCGACTTTGCTCATCCGAAGAGCTATGAGCATATAGCGACAGGTCTGGGTTTCATCATCTTCACCGGCCTTGATTTTTCTTTAACCGGCAACTGGTCCATAGGCATCGACCTGAATTACCAAAGGCTGGCGACCTGGGGCGGTCTCGACCGGACCTTCCTTGCCGACGGTACTACGGCCGTGACCCGCCTCAACCAGGTAAATTGGAGCTCCTTCGCAGTCATGGCCGGAGTACAGTACGCCGTAAATCCGTAGATATCCCGGATATTGCCAAAACAACGGATGAAGAGTATAAATTAAAACATCGCCATGGCTGAAATAAAAGACTTAAGCTCTCTGACCGTAGAACAGGTATTAAAAGTGGTCTCGATTTTCAGCGAGAGATCGCTGGACGCCATACTGGACAAGAGCGTGGAGATAATACCTACAGTCTTCAAATGGAAGGGCTGCTCTATTTTTCTCTACGATGAGGACGATGACATAATAAAGCTGGTCAGGACCAGTGGGTTAACAGCGGATGTTTCCGAAGAAATTATCTATGAACGCAATGAGGGCTTGACCGGCTGGGTCTTCGATGCCAAGAAGCCTCTCCTCATCACCGATCTTGATAAGAAAACCGCCGAAGATTTACAAAAACACCATCCAAAATTGAAATGGCTGGGTAAGTTTTCCGAATCCGACCGGAAAAAGGCGAAATCCTTCATGGCTGTTCCTCTTATTTCCCAGACAGGCAACTTTTACGGCGTGATCCGCACCGCCTCGAATACCATAAATTTTTCCCAATCCGACCTGGAAATCTTCACCATCATCGCCAGCTATGTGGCCATGGCGATCGATAATTCTGAATACTTGAGAAGAGAAAAGAGAAAGACCGAGTACCTGGAGCTCTTAATGAAGGTCGGGACCGAAATGCTCTCATTTTTCGAGCTGAGCGACCACCTGGCCTTTGTGGCCGAAAATACCGCCAAAACGATATCTTCCGAAACCTGTGAGATTTACCTCAGGAGCAAAGAAGACAAGAACCGCCTGGTCCTGAAGGCCGGCTACGGGATCCCCAGGGAGTTAATAAATGTAGCGGAGCACCAGGTCGGGGAAGGGCTCACCGGCACGATCGTTAAAGAAGACCGCACCATAAGATCGAAGAATGTTCTTCTGCTGCCCGAATACAAGGGAAAGTACAGAAATGCTATCAAGGACCATCTTAAATTCGGCGACCGGCTGACCTTTTTAGGGATGCCGATTAAGATTAAAAATGAAATCATAGGGGCCATCAAGCTTTATAACATAATAGCAGGGCCGGAAAGAGAAAATCACTTCACGGAAGATGACGAGAAGTATCTTAAAATTCTGGTGGACATGATCTCCGTGGCCATCGAGAATGTCCAGTATTTTGAGTCCATGAAGTATTCGGCGGTGAAAACAATGAAGCAGCAGAGGCTAACCGCCCTGGGCACTCTGGCGATGCGGATACCGAATGACCTGGCAAATCCGCTGACGGAGGCCCGGCTCAGCATCAGGAATTTTCAGAAAAAGCTTGCGAGCCATAGGCTGGAACCCGGCGAAGATACCCTCAAGCGGTTTGAAAGCATTCAGAACAATCTGAAGAAAGTGGCCGACGGGATCAGGATGCTGCAGGAATTTTCCACCAGGGCGGGCTTCTTAAGGGTAAAGCGGACCTGGTCTGAGCTGCTCGATGAGAGCTTGCTCTTTTTGACCCACGATATTCTGGCCAAGAAGATCGAAGTCCGGCGGAATAAGGATGAGGAAGCTAAAGTTCCGCAAATGACCGTGGATCCGAGCGAGTCGATCGAAGTCCTGGTGACTCTCATATCTCTGACTATTTACCGTTTCAGGCATTACGGATCGGTGCTCAACATCGAAACCAGGATAACGGATGAAAGGACCCTGATAACCAATATCTTAGGATCGGACAACCTGGAAGGGGTGGAAATTGCCCGCGAATCCATGGAAGACAGGCTGGTGGAATCGAAGAGCTACAGTCCGTATCAATTTTCACTGGATGTAGTCACCGAGATAGTAAATACAAATTACCATGGGAATATCTCGTTTAACGAAAGTGCCGGCTATGCCAAAGTGGTTTTGGAAATTCCCATCGGATGAACCGCGGCGGAGGCGTGATGTTTTACAAGGATATATTCTTAATTGACGACAGTGAGTCTTTCTGTAAGACAATTCAGGAGATGCTCGAGGATAAAGGCTGGAGTGTGGCCTATAATACCGATCCGGAAGCCTCCTTAAGCATCGTGGCAGGAAAAGCGTTCAAAGTCATCCTCCTGGATATTCGCATGCCGAAAATGTCCGGACTGGATTTTCTTCGGGAGCTGGGGAAAAGAAAACTGATTCATTATAATTATATTATTGTTCTTACCGGCGAGATAACGATAGAAAATGCGGTTGATTCTCTCCGCCTGGGCGCCAGGGATTTTATTCAAAAACATGCCGTGGTTGAGTATCCCGATCTTTTCTTCGAAAGAATTGAAAAAGGTTTCGAATGGCAGGAGGAGCGCCTGGAAAATCAAAAACTGGCGGCGGAAAGAAAGAGGGCGATTGAAGATAGCCAGCTCATAGTCAAGAGCGTAGGGCACGACATGTCGGGAAGTTACTACGCTTCCCTCATGCTCCGCTTGCAGATGCTGTCCAGGCATATGGAGAGAATCAAGACGGAAGCGGATAAATGGTATTCTTCCCTGCCCCGGGAATTGCGAGAGGAGGACGGATCGGTCGTCAGGCAGTCCAGGGATCAGATAAAGGCCCTGATAGATGAAAGCATTGAAAAAGGACATGGGATCATTACTCTGATGAGTTTTTTCAAGGAGCTCGGGGAAAAACTGAAGCACCTGGGAAACGCCATCGACATCGATAAGAAGCATAAGAAAGCGGTCAATCTAAACAACCTGGTAAAAGAAGCCATTCACCTCTTTATGGATTCCCGCCTCCAGGAGAACCCGGAAGTAGAGCTGGTGGAAGAGTACAGCGAAGAGCCGCTCACTATCAATGCCAGCGAGGAGGACCTGATCAGGGTATTTGTCAATCTGATAGAGAACGCCTTTAAATCGATGGACGGGAAAGGTACTTTTACCGCCAGGATCTACCGGGAAAACGGATTTGCCAGGGTCGAGATAAGCGATACCGGCTGCGGCATTCGGGCAAATCAATTAAAAAAGATCTGGCGGCCCGACTATACCCAGTGGAAGGGCAAACAGGGCACCGGGCTGGGGTTAATGATCTGTAAAAAAGCGATTGAAAACCATGACGGCACTATCATGGTCACGAGCAGGGAAGGCGAAGGCACCACGTTTACCATTCAATTTAAGCTTGTTGAAAAAAGGGAGAATGAATCATGAAGAAGAAAATACTGCTTGTTGATGATAAGGTTATATTGAGAGCCGCTTTAATCGATTATCTCGGGACCGAGAAGTACGAGGTAGTGGAGGCTGAATCGGGAGAAAAAGCGCTCTCTATCTTTCAAAATGAAGAATTCGATGTGGTCATCCTCGATCATAACCTGCCGGGAATAGACGGCTATAAAACCCTCCGGATGATGAAAAAGACCAATCCTGAAGTTCCCATCATCGGTTTAACCGGAGTGCTGACCATAGAGATAAGAGAAAAGTATCTGGCCATGGGCGCATACGACATTCATGCGAAATCGGCGATCTATGAAAAATTGATCCCCTCGCTTCAGGCCGCCTTAGAGGGGGCCAAACCCCGGGAAACCCCGGCGGAAGCTCCCAACTACTTGAGCCTGGCCGAGAAACTAAAGAATGAAGGCCGCTGGGAAGAATCCGCCATGTATCTGAAAGAGGCGGGCATCGAAGAGAAAGCTTTAGGCGATAAAGAGAAAGCTAAAGAGCTGTTCAGGGAATCGATAGAAAGGTACATCCGGGCGGGCAGAAGATCAAAGGCATCTGAAGTTGAAAAAATGCTGGAAGACTGAACCTTCAAATAATGAGCGCCGATTGTGCCCAGTAGTAGTGTTTTTCCTTGAGCTCCTCGAGCGTTTTCATGGGGTACATGACCAGGTTTTCGCCGTCGGCCAGATAAACCCCCCGGTTTATCCCCTGGTAACTGAATGACTCGATGTGAGACCTGTCCAGGGTCTTATTCAATTTGTCCTTCCGGTGGGTGACCACGTCGATGCAGTCCTTCAGGTGCTCAATCTTATTCTCATAAAGAACGCCCAGGTTGCCGGTGTGCTCGATATCATTAAAATCGATTATTTTTAAATCCGTAAAAATAACTTTAGGAATGTGAATTTTATGCCTGTACTGGCAGAGGTACTGGGCGAAATCAAAAGGATTCAGGATGCTCACGACCAGGGGTGTGATGGGACAGAGCTCCTGGTAAACATAATAGCCCGGGGAACCGGCCGGGCTCTCGTAGGCAGCAGGAACAAGCTCCAGAGGTTTTCCGTCCCTGGTCACCAGGAAGATGGACCCCAGCATCTCCAGGGGAATATGCTCGAGCACCCTGTAGATGGAAAGATACACAGAGTGCTTGGGCTCACCGTCACCGTGGGGAACGCATTTGTGCCTGGCGTACTCCCAATCAAAGTAGCTGCCGAACTCTCCCTTTACCTCCATGAAGATGAAATTCTCATGGTGCCCCTTCCTGGACCCAATGGCCATATAGCTGCCGAACTCCTCAGGCTCCAACTGCGAGGCGATCAGTGCTTCCAGTGGGAAAACGGACAGGTAATAGCGTATTGCCATTTATAATCCTCTCTACTCATTTTTACCACCCACCCATTTTATAGTCAAGACCGCCTCATCCGGCTGAGTATTTGCCTCCCGGTTCTTGATCAGCTTTCTATAAATCTGATACCTTAGCATAATAAGCAATACTATCGATCGGAGAGATTAAATATGGATGATATCTTTCTCTACCTGACCCTGGCAGCGGGCGTATTGGCCCTGTTGCTTGCCTTTTGGAAGATAGCCTGGATTCACCGGCAGGACCCCGGCAGCAAGGAGGGGCAGGAGGTAGGAGGATTCATCCGGGCGGGCGCCATGGCCTTCCTGGCCAAGGAATACAAGATTCTCGCCATTTTCCTGGCCTGCATTGCGGG
Source organism: uncultured Spirochaetaceae bacterium (assembly GCA_964514815.1). Taxonomy (GTDB): domain Bacteria; phylum Spirochaetota; class Spirochaetia; order SZUA-6; family DRHE01; genus CAZERV01. The sequence continues at coordinate 5,815 of CAZERV010000017.1, forward strand.
ACTGCTGGTGGTTGTGCACTCCGGAAGCGGCAGACTGGTGGCGGTTTCCTTTCTGCTCGGCGCCGTCTTTTCCGGTCTGGCCGGATTTATCGGGATGAAGGCGGCCACGGCAGCCAATGTCAGAACCGCGCAGGGCGCCGTCAGGAGTCTTCAGCGGGCTTTAAATATCGCCTTTACCGGCGGCTCTGTCATGGGCCTGTCCGTAGTCGGGTTGGGAGTGATCGGGCTCTCCGGTCTTCTCATCATCTACCTGAAGCTGTTCGGTTCTTCCCTCAAAACTTTTCAGGATACGATCATACCAATTCTTTCCGGGTATTCCCTGGGAGCTAGCTCGGTTGCTCTCTTCGCCCGGGTAGGCGGAGGCATATTTACCAAGGCGGCCGATGTGGGCGCGGACCTGGTCGGGAAGGTCGAAGCCGGTATACCGGAAGACGACCCCCGGAACCCGGCTACCATCGCCGATAATGTGGGAGACAATGTAGGAGATGTGGCCGGTCTCGGCTCAGACCTCTGCGAATCCTACGTCGCCACCATCATAGGCGCCATGGTATTAGGAGGAGCCGCCGCCTCGGTGGAACTGGTACTGCTGCCGCTCTTCCTGGCGGGATTTGGGGTGATCATCTCCATCCTGGCCACCTTCTTCGTCAGGACTAAAGAAGGCGGCAATCCGCAGACCGCGCTCAACCTCGGCACCATGGGCGCAGCCGTCGTGATGCTGCTTCTCTCCTACCCGGTGGTCCGTTTTCTGGCTCCGGCGGAATTCTCTCACGGCGGAGCTACCTTCAGTTCGATCGGTATCTTCCTGTCCCTGGCCGGAGGCTTGATCGGGGGCATCCTTATCGGTATTGTTACGGAATACTATACTTCCGATACCAGGAAACCGGTGAAGGCCATTGCCAAAGCATCCGGCACCGGTCCGGCTACCAACATCCTGGCCGGGTTAGAAATAGGCATGAAAGCCACCGGCCTGCCGGTGATACTGCTCGCCATTTTGATCCTGGCGGCCAATTATTTCGCCGGGCTCTACGGCATTGCCGTGGCCGCCCTGGGGATGCTGTCCACCACCGGCATCCAGCTCGCAGTCGATGCCTACGGACCGATAGCCGATAACGCCGGAGGCATCGCCGAAATGACCCACATGGATCATATCGTCCGGGAAAGGACCGATAAGCTGGACGCGGTAGGAAATACGACCGCGGCGATCGGGAAAGGATTTGCCATCGGATCGGCCGCCTTGACCGCGCTGGCTCTCTTTGTCGCCTTCAAAGAGACGGTCGGAATAGAGTTCATCGATGTGACCGACCCCTATGTGCTGGCCGGAATCCTCTGCGGCGGCATGCTGCCCTTCATCTTCTCCTCCCTCACCATCGGCGCGGTGGGACGCTCGGCCTACGACATGATAGAAGAGGTCAGGCGCCAGTTCCATGAAATACCGGGTCTATTGGAAGGAAAAGCCAGGCCCGATTACGTTAAGTGTGTGGACATTGCCACCTCATCGGCCATCAAAGCCATGATTCTGCCCGGAGTGCTCGCAATATTCATACCCCCGCTGGTCGGCTTCCTCGGGGGGCCTGAGATGCTGGGAGGAGTCCTGGTCGGAACTACCATCTCGGGGGTCATGCTGGCCCTGTTCATGGCCACTTCCGGCGGCGCCTGGGACAACGCAAAGAAACTCATCGAGAGCGGCTTCCTGGGCGGCAAGGGCTCAAGCGCACACACTGCTTCGGTGATCGGCGATACGGTGGGCGACCCTTTTAAAGATACGGCGGGTCCTTCCATGGACATTCTCATCAAACTGATGAGCGTTGTCTCCCTGATCATAGCTCCGCTTATTTCATGAGCCCGCTGACCGGCGGGTCGCCTTGATTATTTTTTTACTGAAATTCCGGTTGAAACAGGTTAAGATTGAGAATAAAAGATATAGCAAGATTTTGCCGAAAATATTATTATGCAATTTGTTGTTAGATTATGAACACGGAAAATGAAAAACTCAAAGAGATCATAAGATTAGACTCGGAGCTCAACAAAGTCCAGGACCTTGATCTCCTTTTAGAGAGAATTCTCCTCGAAGCGCGCCGGTCGGTGAATGCAGACGCCGGATCGATCTATACCCGAGAGAACGAAAAGCTCGTTATCAAGTACGCCCAGAATGATACCAAGCAGAAAGAGCTGCCTCTCGGGCAAAAATTGATTTATTCAATATTCAGCCTGGACATCAATGAAAAGACAATTTCCGGCTACGTGGCAGCCACGGCAAAACCGGTGAACATCCCGGATGTTTATAAGATTCCCAAGAAAGCACCCTACGGTTTCAATCCTTATTACGATAATGTCTCCGGGTATAAAACCAGCTCTATGCTGACGATACCCCTCAGGACGAATACCGGGGGCATCCTGGGGGTTATCCAGATCATAAATGCCAAGGATACAGAGGGAAATATAATGGCTTTTGATAACGCCGACGAGCTGTTTGTCACTCACTTCGCCAGCAATGCCACTATAGCTCTTCAGCGCGCCCAGATAACCAGGACCATTCTCCTCAGGATGATCAGCATGGCGGAATTGAGGGACCCCAAAGAGACCGGGGCCCATGTTAACCGGGTAGCAGCCTATTCGACCGAGATTTACGAGCACTGGGGCAGCCGTAAAAAGCATTCTGAGACGGAAATAGAAAAGACCAGGGACATTTTGAGGATGGCCGCCATGCTTCATGATGTGGGGAAAGTGGCCATCTCCGATTTGATCCTTAAAAAACCGGGACATTTCACTACGGATGAGTATTCCATCATGCAGACCCACACTTTCCTCGGGGCCCGCCTCTTTATAGACAAGCAGTCCGAGTTCGATGAAGTGGCTGCCCAGGTGGCCATTTCTCATCATGAAAACTGGGATGGCTCCGGTTATCCGGGCCACATCGACACTCAAACCGGAGAACCGATCGAAACAGATTCCAATGGGAGACCGATCGGCAAAAAAGGAGAAGAGATACCTCTCTGGGGGAGAATTGTGGCCATAGCCGATGTCTACGACGCCCTTTCCTCAAAACGGGCTTACAAAGAGGCCTGGGATGAGGATTCGGTGCTTGAGGAAATACACAAGGCAGCCGGCGCCAAGTTCGACCCGGAGCTGGTTGATGTTTTTTTCGAAGTCCTGCCCAATATAAAACAGATTAGCGCAATGTACCCGGATGAAAAATAGCCGCTTACTTCGCCGTTATAAAATTTGAGGTATCATCCTATATATTTTCTTATTTCAGTAACTAACCGATCTTTATCCAGCGGCTTTGTTACATATGCGTCGCAGCCTGCCTCAAAGCCCCTGTCGTCATCTCCCTTCATGGCAGCCGCCGTTAAAGCGATGATTGGTATCCTCTTTTTTCCTTCTGTTTTTTCAATTCTCCGGATCACCCGTGTTGCTTCAAGTCCACCCAGATAGGGCATCTGCATATCCATTAATATCATATTTATTGAGGAATCTGTTTTATATATTGAAACGGCATCCTTCCCGTCACCCGCTATAACAACAGTATATCCCTGCTTTTGTAGAATCCTTTGAACCAATAATCGATTTATGGGATCGTCCTCTGCTACCAGAATGGTATTGGTGGTTTTTGATTTTTTATTCCTTACTTCCTCAACCTTAAGTGATGCCGGCGGCTCCGGCGCTTTTGTTGGTTTATAGGGTAAGGTAAAATAGAAGGAGGAACCATCTCCCTGCTTCGATTCTACATTAATTTTCCCACCCATCAACTCGATCAATTTTTTTATTACTGCCAGTCCAAGTCCGGTACCGCCGTATTTTCTGAGTGTATCTGTTTTCCCTTGCTGAAAGGGCTCGAATATTTTACTCTGCATTTCTTCAGATATTCCTATTCCGGTATCCCTGACATAGAACTCTAATATGTTTTTATCCTTTAAGAAAACGCCGTATTCGATGAACCCCTGTTCGGTAAATTTGACCGCGTTGCTGATTAAATTATCCATTATCTGTTCCAACCGGAAAGGATCACTCAAAATATAGCAGCTGACATTGGCAGGGCGGCTCTGTCTTAAACTGACATTTTTCTCCTTGCCGGAAAGGAGTACACCGGCGATAGAACCAGCCCTGTTTAAGATGTAATCCAGAGAACAGGGGATTTCTTCGATTTGCAGTTGTCCGGCCTCTATTTTCGATAGATCCAGAATATCATTAATCAAAAATAGTAAGATATTGGCACTTTCCTTGGAATTTTGCAGATAGTGCCTGTTTTCCCTGGACAGCTCAACACCCGACAAGACCAAATCGATGAAACCTATGATCGAGTTTAAAGGCGTTCTGATTTCATGGGACATATTTGCCAGAAATATCGATTTCAGTTGATCCGCTTTTTTTGCTCTTTCTTTTTCAAATTTTAGATTATTCAAAAATTTCTTTTTTTCCGTAATGTCCAGTGCATATACTACCATCTGCATTACATTTCCTTCAGTATCAAAAACAGGAGAGCCGAGAACTTCAACAAATTTTAGCCTACCGTCCCTGTCATGGTGAATATGTTCCATTACTGCCGGCTGTTTTGTTTTTTTTACTTCCCCAAGCGGGCAGGGATGCTCGGTACTCTCACAGGGTATATCTCTATGGTGCGTTAAGGCATAACAGGTTATATCCTCTGCTGAATTATGAGCAGAAGCCGCTGTATTGGCCATCTTTATTTTATAATCATCTGCATCGATAATATAGAAGGGATGGGGGAGTGATTCTATAGCAGACCGCAGGAGATCCTTCTGTTGATGAATTTTCTCTTCCATACTCTTTCGTTCGGTGATGTCAACCGATATTCCGGCCATGCGATTAGGCCTTCCCCCTTCATCCCGGATCGGGAAGCCGCGAGCCCATATCCAGCGGACCGACCCATCGGGCCGCACGATCCGGAACTCCTTGTCGAACTCTTCTTCCTCAAAATTAATAATCCCGCGAGCCCGGTCCTCCGGGTGAAGGGCATCGAGAAAGGGCTTTGGATCTTCGTACAGGCTCCGGCAGGTTCGGCCCCATATCTTCTCGTAGGCGGGACTCACGTAGAAAAGCCTGGTTCTGGCCATGTCGGTCATCCATAAAATTCCAGGGACATTTTTCGCTATCTGAAGTAATTGCTCCTGGTTCATCTTGCGGCCTTCTTCAGTTTGTTGGCGCTTTGTTTCAGGGCTGTTCCGAATTCAAGTTTATTGACTCTTCCTTACATACTTTCTGGACGCATTCAGGACATATCGTATGAGTAAAGCTCAGGCCATAATACCTTTGAAGAAAAGCTTCAATAGAATGCCATAAATCTCTGTCATCTGCTATTTTTTTGCAGTACGAGCAGATCCGAAGAAGATCTTCTGTGCTTTTGGCTCCGAGTCGCTCATTTTTTGAACCGGTATTGGACGGATCCTTTGCCATAATTCTAAGCTAATTCGCACCAAATTAATTGCATCACTTGATTTCCATTCTAATAATTATTGAATCGATAAATGATAGTAAAATATCGCCTCTTAGCGATTAATTATACTCGCTGATAGCGATTTGTCAAGATTATAATTACAAGTAAATATTGAAAAGAGAGAAGAAGCTCATAAATTATATTCCAAGAAGGCCCTATGAATAAGCTCAACCAGTTATTGCTGATGAATATGAAAGATGCCAGGCAAAAGCTCAGGTACTCTCAAATGAGGCTGGCTGAAATCTGTAACATATCTACCAGTTTTATTGCAGAGATCGAAACAGGGAAGAAATTCCCCTCCTCTTCAACATTACTGAGAATCTCAGAAGCGCTCGGATTAAAACCCTATCAACTTTTTATGGAAAAGGTAGAAGAGAATCAGGAGTTAAATCCAACCAAAAGATTCAACCTGCTCACAAAACTATACAGAGAGTTAAAAGACGAGCTCGACAAGGATCTGGAAAAGATAATAAAGAAATACTGCACCTCCGACCTTCACGTAACTAATACCGCGGTAAAAGGCAGCTTTCGGTGGAAAGATTTAGAACCTTTCAAAAGGGCCCTGGAAAAGGTGCGGATTCAGGACCGCTTTGCCTACTGTTATTTGGAAGAGGGCTGCGCTCAGAAGCTTTTGAGTATTATAGGAGATTTCTTTCTATCCCTGGAAGAAATTGATTTTGTATTTCTCTGTGCAAGAGACGACAATACAATAATGTTTTACGTCGGCAGCAAAGAGGAGACTAGATGGAATGCGAATACCATCATGCGGGAAATTTTAAGAGGGGTCGGCTTCGGCGGCGGTTCCCATAGTACGGCTGTTGGAATTATAAAAGACCGCGAACTGTTTAATGAAGAAGAGTTTTTTATAAAGCTTTCCGGTATTCTTAAAGAAATATGAGGATTGAAAGTAAAACTCATAATTTCTGAATACAGTTAATATCGGAGGACTTTCTCCCCCACCCAGACATATTCCCAGGCTTCCGGCTCGGGTCCCTGGCTTACTGCGCCTTCAGGATAACTGGGGATAAAACCGAACCTCTTCGCATTAAGGTAATTATTGGCTGAAATCCAATCGAATCCCGGGGTCCGCCTAAACTCGGTAAAATGCTTTCCGGAAGTCAGGTCTGTAATATCAATAGTATAGCCCGTATGATGCTTCGAGTACCCCGGAATTGAATCAGTTGCCAGCAGGCGGCCGATCAACCGGTCCAGCGCCCCATCGGCAATCTCTTGATGCGTATATGGATGGCCGGTTTGTTTTACCGCCTTATCATGCAGCAGTTTGAGAAATTTCTCCCTCTGCCTCTCTACCGATCGAAAACCGGATATCAGGCCGAAGCGTATTCCGCTCTTAAGGGCTTCCTCCTCCAGGTTATTCCAGGACTCTATTACTTCCGGCTGCAGCCTGTGCCTTTCCAGGGCGACAAGCCTGCCCGAATCAGCCTCCGGTCTCAGGCGATAACCCAGCTTTTCGGCAAGCCCTACGATCCTCCTATCCGCCTCCTTATGCCCGGTAATATCAGGCGAGTGTTCCGCCTTCTTCGCAGCCGGATATTCCAGGGTATTATAGAAATCCTTAAAGCCGTTCGGGCTGAATGTTTTGTATTCTCTCCCGGTCTTACCCGTTAAAGCTATTTCCACCGTCATTTCCAATTCCTCAACCGCGTTTTCAAGCTCGCTTATCCGGGAGACCATTTTTTTTTCGGACAACTCTCGG
>CAZERV010000017.1:13086-35609 GCA_964514815.1 uncultured Spirochaetaceae bacterium
CTCTCGGGAAAGATCCAAATCAGGATGACGTTGTAGAATATCCAGGAACCTATCCAGGAGACCGGCTATTTCCGTCCTGCTACCCTCTAATTCTCTTTCGGCGCTCTCTCTCTTTTTTTCGTAAGCCGTGACCGCCAGAACTGCCAGACCCATAAAAGCAACCAGGAAGGAAAAAATTATCATATAATAGGCTGTTTTTTTCTTTTTCCGGACCATCTCAACCCATCATATCGTGAGCCGGGGAAATGGGCAATGGATACATCGCACCCCCACAGTGCTATACCGCAATAGGTTGACTGTTTAAATAACATTATTTAAATTACCCGTAATAACGGTGAAAGTCTAATGTGGAGAAAACGGTGGAACCTGAAAAATCCGGTAATCCCATCACCCCGGAAACCCGGATCGGCGCCCTGCTGAAGGCATATCCGGAATCACTCGAGATCCTTATCCGGCTGGTCCCTGCTTTTTCCAGGCTTCGAAATCCTCTCTTAAGAAAAACTGTGGCCAGGGTCACGACGCTCAGGCAGGCTGCTCGCCTGGGGCGGATCCCCCTTGAGGAGTTAATCAACAAACTAAGGGCCGCCCTTAATATTCAGGAAAAGGAGCCTTTCGAGGAAGAAGAAACGGGGCAAAGCACAGGTCCGCCTGCCTGGCTGGACGGCTCTTCCGCAGCAAAGACTCTTGACGCCAGGCCGATTCTGGATGCCGGACGGCAGCCGATAAGCCGGGTAATGAAGGAGCTTGCTGCGCTCGAGGATGGAAAAATCTACGAATTGATCACCCCCTTTATTCCCGCCCCCTTAATAGATGCGGCGAAAAAGAAAGGATTTAAGACCTGGGTGCAGGAAATTGAAGAGGGCCTGGTAAAAACCAGCTTTATCAGAGAAAAATGAGCGGCTTTAAAATATCGCCCAATAAAAGAAAGGCAAGAGAAGAGAGAACCATCAAGGTGATGGTAAGAATGTTCTGCCGGGAACATCACGGCAGTGGAAAAGTGGTCTGCCGGGACTGCAGACGTCTTTTGGACTATGCCAGGTCCCGTTTCGATAAATGTCCCTTCCGGGAAAATAAACCGACCTGTGAGAATTGCCCTATCCACTGCTACCGGCCGGAACAGAGAGAAAAAATTAGATCGGTTATGAGATATTCCGGACCGCGGATGCTTTTCAGGCATCCCGTCTTAACCGTTTTTCACCTGATCGAAAGGTCTAAGAAAGTAAAAAACACTACTTAATCCAGGTAATTTTTCCTTGCCGGCAAGAAGCAAAAGCTTGCTTAAATGCCGGGAATGTCCTAGAATGGCTTGCATCATGGACGGCGGGAAAAGGGCCAGGCGCCTGGTGGTTGTCTCTCTCGACGGTTTATCCTCGATCGATTTCAAGATCATCAAAGATCTTCCCCATTTCAAGGAACTGCTTGAATCCGGTTCCCTCGTTCGTAAGGCTATCGGTATATATCCCACCCTGACCTATCCGCTTCACGCTTCCATCATTACGGGCACCTATCCCCGGAAACACGGCATTGTAGCCAACAACCGCAAACAGCCGGGCCAGAAGAAACCGGACTGGTTCTGGTTCCGCAGAGATATAAAAGTCCCTACCCTCTACGATATTGCCAGGTCTGCGGGCCTGAGAGTCGGCTCCCTGCTCTGGCCCACGACGGGCGGGGCTAAAATCAATTACAATCTTCCTGAAATATTCCCCACCAGGCCCGGGCAGAACCTGCTCTGGCTGGTGCTTTCCAACGGCACTCCGCTTCCTATCCTGGATCTGAAGATAAGATTCGGCCGGCTCTTAAAGGGTATCAGCCGCCATAACCTGGATAATTTCATAGCAGCCTCGGCCGCCTACTTAATCCGCGCTAAAAAGCCTGACCTGCTGCTGATTCATCTCCTGGACCTGGATGCGACCCGGCACAGGCACGGGTTTTTGAGCCGTGAAGCGGAGAAGGTCCTGCATGAGGAGGACCAGCGGCTGGGCCGGATCATGGAGGCCGCCAGGCAGGCCGGCACCTTTGCGGAAACGGCCTTCATCGTCCTGGGGGACCATGCCTACCAGGATGTCCGCTACCGGATCAATATCAATACGGCCTTAAAAAACGCCGGCCTTTTAAGCTGCGATTCGAGAGGCAGGCTTACCGGCTGGACAGCCTGGGCAAATGCTTGCGACGGCTCGGCCCACATCTACCTGAAGGACCCGGAAGATGCATCTACCTTTGAGAAGGTTACCGGGTCTATCGCCAGCCTGCAGAGGGACCGAAACTCGGGGCTGGCCGCCGTTTTCAACCGAGAGCAGATAAGAGCAATGAGGATCGGAGAAGGTATTGATTTTATTTTAGAGGCTGAGTCCGGATATTACTTCACCGGAAAGATGGGAAAAGAAGTGGTCGAGCCGGCCGAAGAGGGCCATCTGGCGGCTCACGGCTATCTTCCGGACCGGGAAGGTTACAGCTCCCTGGTTCTGGCTGCCGGGGCGGGCATCAGAAAGGGGGCTGTTTTGGATTCGATAAACATCGTCGATCTGGGGCCTACCATGGCCGCTTTGCTGGGCCTGAGGATGCCGGATGCCGACGGTCGTTTGCTGGAAGAGATATTAAATAACCAGACGAAAGGATGATTGAAATGAACATGAGCCGGCGGGATTACAATAGGCGAGTACGGGCCTGGACAATGTATGACTGGGCCAACTCCGCCTTCGCGACCACGATCCTGGCCGCGGTGCTGCCGATATATTACAGCCAGGTTGCCGCCTCGACCCTATCCAGCCCGGCCATCGCCACCGCCTACTGGAGCACGGGCCTGAGCATCTCTTTTTTCCTGGTTGCCGTCATCTCGCCAATTTTAGGCACCATCTCCGATGTTATGCGCGGCAAAAAGCTCTTTCTCGCACTCTTCGCCTGCCTGGGGATCATTGCTACCGGCCTGCTCGTGCTGGTAAAAAGCGGGGACTGGCTGCTTGCTTCCCTACTATTCGTATTCGGTAGAATAGGCTTTGCTGCGGCTAATGTTTTCTACGATGCCCTCCTGCCTCATGTGGCCGCTAAGGACGATCAGGACAGGGTTTCCACGCGCGGTTATGCGGCCGGGTACCTGGGCGGCGGACTGCTTCTGGCCATTAATATTGTCATGATCAGGCTTCTTCCCGGCACCTGGGGCGCCAGGCTCTCTTTCCTGAGCGTGGCAATCTGGTGGGCCCTCTTCTCAATACCCCTTTTCCTGGCCGTTCCGGAGCCGAAGACCCTCTCCGCCAGGCTTTCCTCCCGGAAAACCGTGTTCTCAGAAAGTTTCGGCAGGCTGTGGCGGACCTTGAAGGATATCAAGCAGTATAAGGAGCTTTTCAAATTCCTGCTGGCCTTCCTGATTTATATCGATGGGATAGGCACCATAATAGGGGTGGCAGCCATATACGGCGCCGAGCTCGGTCTCGGCAACCTGGAATTGATCCTGGCCCTCCTTCTGGTCCAGTTTGTGGGCATTCCTTTCAGCCTGATCTTCGGGCGCCTGCCCGCCGGGGCGCCAAACACCGGCCAGTCTTCCTGGCCTTCATGCTTTTTAACCTGATCTTCCTGCCCGTGGTCGGGATCTACGGCACCCGCATCCTGCCTGCTAATATGACCGGGGTCCCTCCGGCCCCATACGGTGCTACAGCTGCGGCTGCCGGAGAAGGGGAATATGAAAACGCTGATGAGCATCTAAAATATTCGGGAGACTGGCGGGAGGAGCAGATTTCTGCCGAAACGATCGGCACAAAATCGGACCGGGTCTACCTTGCGGCCGGCGAGCCCGGTTCGAGACACGAGTTTACCTACCACGGACAAAAAATCGAGTTGATCCATAGTGTCGGCCCGGACCACGGTATCTGAACGGTGGAAATAGACGGCCAACTCCTGCGGGAGAAAAACGGCGAGACTGTTACCATCAACTGTTACCGTTCCACCCCCAGGTATGAGAACAGGACGGCGCTGGCGGCCGAAACCCCCGGGGAGCATGTTTTGAGCCTGATTAACCTGGGAAACAAGGATCCCCTGAGCCGGGATACGAAGCTGGCTTTCTCCAGGATCAGGGTCCTTCCTCCCCCGAGACAGAGCAACCTGGGAATCATTATCGGCCTGATTTTCGCTCTTGAGCTGGTCTGTCTCGTTCTAGCTTCTCTCCTGGGCCCGGTCCTTTTTTCCGGCTTTGCTCGGAAAATGAGCACCAAGCGCAGCATATTCCTGGCTTTGTTCGTATATATGGTTATTTCGGTCTGGGGCTTTTTCCTGGACTCGGTTATCGAGTTCTGGTGTCTCGCCTGGCTGGTGGCCTGCGTGCAGGGAGGAAGCCAGGCATTGAGCCGGAGCCTGTATTCAAGCATGATCCCCACGGCAAAGAGCGGAGAATTCTTCGGTTTTTTCGGCATCATGGAGAAGTTCGCCGCGATTCTCGGGCCCCTGGTTTTCGCTGCCTCGGCCGCCTCCTTCGGCTCAAGCCGGCCCGCCATCCTGAGCCTGGTCCTGTTTTTCATAGTCGGAATTCTGCTCTTAGGCAGGGTGGACGTCGAAGCCGGGCGGAGGGCTGCCCGGGAAGAAGATGAAATGCTTGAAAAGAGCCTGGAGTAACCCGCCGCTAAATTAGGAAAACCTTATAAAATTAGTAGACGGAGGAGAATTTAACGGCTATACTCTAGAATATGAACGGCTTAAAAGAAAAGAGATTGAGCTCCAGTCTCGAAGATTATCTGGAAGCCATCAGTTACCTCGAAAAGGCGAACAGGGTGGCCAGGGTAAAAGACATAGCCAAATTGCTGAAAGTCAAGATGCCCTCAGTGACCGGCGCTTTGAAAATCCTGAAAGAGAAAGGGCTCGTCGACCACGAGAAAAACTCCTATATCTGCCTGACCGACCGGGGTCTCCGAATCGCAAACGCGGTGACGAGAAAACACAGTATCCTGACTCACTTTTTGGAAAACATCCTGCACATTCCCAACCTGAAAGCCCAGGAGATGGCCTGCCAGATGGAACACATCCTCGACGGCGATGCCTTATCCAGGATAATGCGGTTGATCGATACGTTTGAAAGCGAGGTGATCGGAAAAGACAGGTTGAGCTCGGAAGACTGGGAAAAGATAGTTGCCGGCAGAAAAGACGAAGACGGGCTTGCCTGTCTCGATGACCTTGATATAAAAGAGCGGCTGCACTTATTCTAACCGGAATCGACCGCAGCGGGCAATCATGCTCATGCCATGGCTTACATTAATACCGGTTGCTGAAAAAATCATAATTCAGTTTGATTTATTCTAAATATGGTATATGTTTTTAACACTATAGACTTCTAATGGGGAATATATCTCCGAATCTAATAAAAAACAGGCAGGTAGCATCTTTTGAAAAAATATCTTGTTCAGGCTCTGGGCGGAGTATTAATACTGGCCTCGGTATTGTCAAACATGGGCTTGAAGAAAAAAGCGAAAGAAAAGGAAGAAACAGAATCCCTGGTCCTGGGCTCGAGACTATGGTCTCCCCCTGATGAGCAGGAATTCATAATTACCGAAATTCTCAGGTCCTTTGAAAGGCAAAACAACTGCTCTATTAATTTTCAAATTATCGACGACCGAAAACTCCTTCAATGTAGCGAAGGCGGTGTACAAAAGAATCATGATCTCGTCCCCCTGGATCTGATTATTGCCTATACTTCCACCATAAAAGACTGGGCCGGCTCCGGATTCCTGGTGGATTTAACCCCATGAGAGCAGGTTTCTGTCAAGCCATGAGGACCTACGATTCCGTGATTAATCCGATGAAAGAGGGGGAGCCCTGGCTGACCGTGACCCATAATGCCAGGGTGGGACAGATCTATGAGTCCGATACCTCCCGGTTCGTTATCGCACCGACCCCTAAAGGCCCCGCCGGCATCGGCTCCATCGCGGGGGTCAATTATATTGCAGTGCTTAAAGAAACCGCTCATAAGGACCTGGCCCTGAAGCTCATCGAATACCTGACCAGGCCGGAGATCATGTTGAAGATGAATAAAAGAACGGGGGGCTTTATCCCCCCCGTTAATGAAGCCATCCGGTTTCTGGGCGATACGCCCAGGGACGAGGTGATAGAAAAGGGGACACTTGCTTTCATACCGGATATATATGAAGAGTGGAAAGCGGTAAAACTGGTTTTTGACCAGGCTTTTTACAAACTGGTGCTGGAAGACGGCGCTGTGGATCTGGATTATCTCGGGGAAGCACAAGACAAGATAGACGCTCTCAAGAAGTAAAAATAACAGGCGACGTTAAGGACGAAATTTTGAAAATAAAAGGTATGACTGCGGCAAAGCAATTCCTGGTTATCTTTTTCCCTTTATTCATCTTTTTGAGTTTTCTTATATTAGCCAGATACCGGATAGCCGTTGGAACTGAAAAGAGCATGGTCGAAACAGAAGCGATTTATCATGTTGACTTTCATAACCAAATCCTCAACTGGAACTTTGAGTCTGTTCTGTCCGATTTAATGTTTCTTTCTCAAAGCGGAGTGTTAAATAAGTATTTGGAAAGCGGAAGCGCCGAACGGAGGGAAGTCCTTGCAGATGAGCTCTGGCTGCTCCTTGAGACGAGGAGGATCTACGAGCGGATAATCTATACGAATGAGGAGGGGAAGGAAATTTCCAGGGCAGGACCTCCGGCCCCGGAAAAAAGCGAAGAGCTCATTAGCCTGTCCGTGCTTAGAGAAGGCCAGGTCGTGGTAAGCTTTCATGAACCGGATATGATTTATTACTGGACCAGGCCAATGAAGAACCCCGCCATCAGTTTCTCGACCCCGGTCTTTGATCGGGAAGGACTGAAGCGTGGTATCATGACTCTCCATTATTCGGGGGTGAAACTAGCTGCAGACGATCAGAAAATCAGCATCGAGGGTTATCAAGGATATGTCATACTCCTGTCTTCTCTCGGCAAGTTCTTCCTGATATCCGGTCCCGATGAAATGCCCGAATCTAAAGATATAGAGTTTAATTTCCCGGAGAGCCTTAAAAAGGTCTTCGCCGCTGAACGGGGCCAGTTTTACGACAAAGCCGGCCTGTTTACTTTCAGGACCTTCTCGTCGGGCGGAGAAGGGATAAAACCCGGCCGCGGCCCGGAGCTGGTGGATGAAATAGACATCCTGGGAGAAGATATTTATAACCTGAAGATAATCTCCTTTATTCCTTCGGAAGTCTTGCAGGCCGCCAAAGAAGAATATCTTAAAGAGCAGCTCCGTCGATACCTGGTAATCTATGTTCTGACCTTCGGAGCCATAATTGCAATCGCCCTGATCCTGGCCCGAATAAGTAGAAATCGCAAGACAGCCGAGGAAAGATTCAGAACCATCAGCCAGGCGGCTAACGATGCCATCATCATGATGGACAGCGGAGGCGGTATTTCTTACTGGAATCCTGCGGCGGAAAATATATTCGGCTATTCGGCAAAAGAGGCGATTGGCAGAGAGCTGCACCGTCTGATCGTTCCGGAGGAGTATTATGAAAGCTTTGAGAAAGGATTTGAGAAGTTCAGGGAAACCGGAACCGGCCCCGCCATCGGAAAGACCGTTGAATTGTCCGGTATAAGAAAAGACGGCACTGAGTTTCCGGTTGAGCTCTCCCTTTCGGCCATGAAAATAGGCGATGAGTGGCATTCGACGGGCATTATCAGGGACATTTCCAGACGCAAACAGGCGGAAGAAGCACTGCAGAAAGCAAAGGAGGATGCGGAAACGGCCAATCGCCTGAAGTCCGAGTTTTTGGCCAACATGTCCCATGAAATCAGGACGCCCATGAACTCGATTTTGGGATTTACCGCGCTCCTCCTGGAGGATGAAAAAGACAAAGAGAAAAGAAAGGACCTGGAGATTATCAAGCAATCGGGAAACGATCTCCTCAACCTCCTCAATGATATCCTTGATTTCTCCAAGATCGAGGCCGGCAAACTTACCCTTAGCAGCACGTATTTTTCCCTCGAGAATCTAGTTTCCCACATTCATAATATGTTCAAGATAAGGGCCGGGGAAAACAATATTTCCTTCCGGGTAAAAATCGACGATACCGTTCCGGAAATGCTTGCCGGCGACGAGCAGAGGATAAACCAGATCATCTTGAATCTCTTAAGCAATGCCTTCAAATTCACCAAAGCCGGGAGTATCATGGTGCACTGCAGCTACCGGGAGGGAATCCTGGCCATAAAGGTTTCCGACACCGGGATCGGGATACCGAAAGAGAACCAGGGGTCGATATTTTCTTCTTTCGAACAGGTAGACGGTTCAACCTCCCGCGAGTACGGGGGAACGGGATTGGGTCTCGCCATAACGAAAAAACTCACCGAGCTGATGGGCGGGACTATCGCGCTGGAAAGTGAAACGAGCACCGGCTCAACGTTTACGGTTGCTCTTCCCCTTACCGTGGAGGAAGGGAAAGCGGTGAGTGAAAAAATGGTCGAGAGCTGGCTCGCCGCCATGGGGGGCGACCCGGAGCTGGAAAAGATCGTTCTGGAAGGTATTGCGGACCTGCCGGTAAGAATGAATCAACTTAAGGAAGCCGTTCAGCGCAACGAAAGTAAAGATATTAAACATATTGCCCACGATTTAAAGGGGATGAGCGGGAACCTGGGAATGCGGGAAGTATACGAGCTGGCCCTGAAAATGGACGAGGAAGCTGACCGGAAAAAGGGCGATCTACAAAGGTTGAGTATTTTGCATGAAGAATTGAAGAGCCTGGTGAACAGCATTCCCGGTAAATACTTTAAAGAGACCGAAGCCGGGGTGAGGTCCGTGATTAAGGACCGCCGGGATTTTAAGATACTCCTGGCGGAAGACAACAAGATGAATCAGAGGCTGATAGAAGCGCTCCTTGACAGAATGGACCTGGAATGCCGTATTGCGGCAAACGGCAAGATCGCCCTGGATATGCTAAGAGAGGAGCGCTATGATTTATTGATTTTGGATATGCAGATGCCGGAAATGGATGGGATGGAGACGATAAGACACATCAGGAGTGATGAAGAGCTGAAAGATCTCTACGTGATTGCCTTAACGGCCCATGCCATGAAGGGGGATGCAGAGAAAATCATAAACGCCGGCTGCAACGCCTATCTTGCCAAACCCATTGAAAAAGATAAATTGAATGAGATGATAAACAGCCTGTTGGTAAATAACGGCTAGCCCTCGGTCGTGTCCGCACGGCGCCCGGTCCGATTCGCCTGGTGCCAACGGAATAGCAAAATTTCTTCAAGTTTGTAGCTATCTCCTGAACAATACCCTGAGTTTTTTATAGTAAAGGTCCCGGCCCGTTTCTGCGGCCCTGTATATCCGGTACCGGAAAGGGCGGAGAGGAAGATCGTAACAGCCGTAATAGTGCAGTATTTTTCCTCCGAAACCGGTTTTAAAACGGTAAAGTCCGTGCATGGGATGGCCCGGATCATCGGCCGGTGGAATGCCGAACAGGTCGTAGGTCTCGCAGCCATGAGCTTCAGCCCACTGGATGGCTCGCCATTGGAGTGCATGATTCGGCATCAGGTTTCGCTTCCGGCCGGAAGAAGCCCCGTAAAGATACCAGGCTCTCCGGCCAAGAAAGGCTACGATGATTCCGGCAATCAGGTCCCCCTCCGCCCGGGCCAGGAGGAGCTTGATTTCAGGCACGGGACCTGACCGGCCTGATCCGGCGGCGGCCGGCTCAAAGAGCGCTTTGTAATAGGCATATGAATGCAGGACGATCCGGTCCCGCCGGGCAGTCTCCCGGTAAAGTCCGTACCAGTATTTTAGCTCTTCGATTCCCCCCTCCACAACTTCCACCCCTTTCTTAAACGAGAGGCGGATGTTGTAGCGGGTCTTGGATTTCATGCCGGCCAGGATCGTGTCTTCATCCTGCTTCAAATCGATCAGGACCGTGGAAGGGGGCTGGATATCGACCGGCGCCTTCCTGAGACCGGAAGTGCAGGATAGCGGCGCCGGCCGCCGACTCGGCCCTCCATGGCCGCAGCGGCACGTCGGCCTCCATGCCTCCGGCCGGCCGGAAGCGGCGGGTTGTTCCCAGGGAAGATCAAAACGGATAAAAGTTGTTTTGGCCGGTAAAAAAGGTTTGAGCGCTTCTCCCAGGGCGGCCAGAAACTCAGG
This sequence comes from uncultured Spirochaetaceae bacterium, assembly GCA_964514815.1. Lineage (GTDB taxonomy): Bacteria > Spirochaetota > Spirochaetia > SZUA-6 > DRHE01 > CAZERV01. Next base: position 23,194 of record CAZERV010000017.1, read on the forward strand.
CTTCTCCCGGACAGGGCGGGAGAGCAAAGGCCCGTGGGGAACATAGGCCAGGCCAAATCCCGGGCCCAGGTTTCTGCTTAAGACCAGGAGATAAAACTCTTCCAGATTGCTGAGGCAGTAAAATGCCCGGGCTTTCCAGCCGAAGCGCTCTTTAAACCTTGCCCAATATGCTGTCTGCAGAAGCTCTTCGGTCGAGTCAAGTTTTTCAAGCTCAATCTGTTCTACGGATTTTACAATCTGCTCATTCGCTTCCGCCAAAGTCCCCACCTATAAGCTTTGCGTTGAGCCCCCCGGCAATTTTCAAGAGGGAGAGATTCATCTGGTTCCAGACAGGCAGGGCCGGATCCAACACTCCGATCCTGATTTTCAACTTCTGTCGAACGCTTGCCGGAAAAGAGGGGTCCAACCAGCGCCATCTACCTTCCATATATACTTCGGTCCAGGCATGCCCGATAAATCCGCTCTCGGTTAAAACAAATCCATAGGCAATCCGCGAGGGAAGGCCGCTTTTCCTTAAGAGGCTGACCAGAAGCAGGCTGTGCTCGGTACAGTCTCCTTCCCGGTAGGAAAGGATCTCCTCCGTTCCGGCGAAGCCGAAGCGTGCCGATTTGTTGCGAATAAAGGCGTATACCGAATCCTGAAGGCACCGCAGGGATGGTTTATCTCCGCACAGTAAATCTTCCAACCTCCGATCACTGAGGGAGAGATGAAACCCATCTTTCAGATATTCACTCATTTCGGACGATGCCTTCGGCAGAAAACGCCGGCCGGAAGGCCCGGGAAGGGCGTCCATGGTAACATCCAGAATATCTCCGGTCATCCAGAATCTGAAGCCCAGGCCGCCCAAATCGGAACGCGCCTCCTTTAAGAGCTCTTCAAGGCTCTCCGCCTCGGGTCCGTAAAAGCGCAGGCGGGCCGTTTGCAGCCGATCGACCGGCTGGGAGAGGTTCTCCAGGCCCTGAACCGGAATTCCCAAAGAGGTAACCTCGAGTAGATTCAGATTTGCCAGTTCTTCCTCCCAGTCTGCCGGCTCCTGCCCATCCAGAGGCTCCACCTTAATCAGCTCCAGGGGCAGCCCTACCGGGGTCCTGGAAAAAATTACCTCCCCCTGATCACTCAGCACCAGGGTCGAAGCAATATCCGGAAAACCGGAAAACTCCTCCCTGGCCAAAAGCCCCAGGTGAGTGCGGCCGGTGGAATCTACTAACTCGCCGGGAACTAGAAATGAGAGACTGACTTCTTCGATGCTCATCGCTTCCGGCGAAAAAACATAATAGCTCGTGTTCTTTTTGCCCTCTTTAAAGGCCGTTCTGCTTTTCAAGTCCGCCTGATAGATGCCCAGAACCTCGAAGGCGAACTCGATAAAGTTCTCCTGCTTCGACTTTCCTTGAACGATCAATGTTCTTATCCCGCCTTCGACGGCCTCGGCCTGGTAGCGCCGGATGGATCCGTTCATATTGATCTCGGAATCGACCCGTAAAAAGCGCCCTGATTCGAGCCAGACATCTTTTTGCGTGATGGTAAACTCCTGGGAAAGACGGTTAACGGCCATCTTCTGGAAAAGCTCCGTTTTAAAGCGGTCCCTTCCCAATTTAAAAGTTATCTGATGGGAATAGCCGACCTGCCTGCCCGCCAGGAGAATGATATACCACTCCTCGAGCACTTTTGTTTCCGCCCCTACCCTGGCGAGAAGTAATACGGTTGAAAGGAGAAGGAGAAGAAATGCTTTTTTCATTATTCAATCCTGAGGATTTTACCCTACCTTACCGGTTCTGACTCTTTCCGTGATAACAGGCTCATCCGCACACATCAGTGAGTTTCGCTCTACCTGCACTCGATATTCAGAAACCCTGATAGGTATGCTTAAGAATTCCTCGATATCGATCTCATCATACTCATCCGGGAAATCGCTCTCCTTCCCTTCCTGACCGGAAAGCACGATTCTATCCCCCGGCTCGGCCCGGTCCACAAAGAGAACCTCGATAGTTTCCTCATCTTCCGCAGCCAGGAGCATACCCCGGCTTTCCACTCCCCAAAGCCTGGCCGTCTTTAAATTGGCTACCAGTATTATATTGCGTCCCTTAAGCTCATCTTCCTTATAATACGGGACAAGCCCGGAGACGATTTGCCGGGTTTCCCGGCCCAGGTCGACTGTCTCGATATACAGCTTATCGGCCCTCGGATGTTTTTCAATATCGACAATTTTTCCCGCTCTCAAATCCAATCTGGTCCGGAAAAGCTCACCGGCTTTCCTCTCCGGCGCCGGCCGCTTCTGGTTTCCGGCAAATCTGTTTCTCAACTCTTCGATGGCTTCATCTTCCAGCCTTTTGAACAGGAGCTCCGGGTGATGCACTTTTTCGATCCCGGTAAGGACTCCGAGCCGGTCCCATTTCATCTCGCTTAAGCCTAAAACGGCGTGTATTTTAGCGGCGGTTTCCGGTAAATACGGGTTAATTAAAAGACCCAGGTCCCGGATCAGGTAGACTAAATCACGCAGCAGGGCTCGAGTTTTTTCCGGATTTTCTCTAACCGTTTTCCAGGGCTCTTCATCCTGAAAACGCTTATTGCCGAGCGAAGAGAGAGCAAAGATCTTTCTGAAAGCATCCCTTATCTCCACCTTTTCCAAAGCCCCGGTAATTTCCTTTTCCAGGGCTTTGATATTCGTCCAGAACCCTTCATCCGGTTCGGCGGCGGAAAGCTCGCCGTTATAATTGCGGGAAACGAAGGTCAGGGTGCGGTTGACCAGGTTGGCCAGGTTCCCTATCAATTCGCCGTTCACCTTCTCCTGAAAATCCTTCCAGGTAAAGACAGCATCGGATTTCTCCGGCCTGTTGTAGAAGATATAGAAACGCCAGACATCCGCGGGTATGCCCGTGTCCCGGGCGTCCGTGCCGAAGACCCCGACTCCCTTGCTTTTAGAGAACTTACCGCTCTCGTAGTTCAAGTATTCGGTGGAAGACATATGGTTCAAGAGGGTCCAGCTCTCTCCGGTACCGATCAAGGAAGAGGGAAAGATCACCGTATGGAAAGGTATATTATCCTTGCCGATGAACTGGTAGAGCCTGGCCTCTTCGGGATTCTTCCACCATTTCTCCCAATCGGAAGTCAAATTTGCGGTAATCGAGATATAACCGATACAGGCGTCAAACCAGACATAGAAAACCTTATCCCTGAAGCCGTTCTTAGGCACCGGAATACCCCACTTGAGGTCCCTGGTAATGCAGCGTTCATGAAGCCCGTCTCGAATCCAGGCCTGGGTCATCCGGACGGCATTCCTGGCCCAGAATCCCTCACTGGCGGCTTTATCCATCCATTTCTGTAGTCTGGGTAGAATCGCGGGAAGATCTATATAAAGATGGTTCGATTCCCTGATCACCGGCTTCGTTCCGCAGACACTGCAGCGGGGCGCCACCAGGTCAACGGGATCGAGGAGCTTACCGCAGTTCTCACATTGGTCCCCCCGGGCCTCAGAAAACCCGCAGAAAGGGCAGGTCCCGTGAACGTAGCGGTCCGCCAGAGAGCGCTCGCACTTTTCACAGTACATCTGCTCTATCATTTTTTCTTTTATGTAGCCGTTTTCATCGAGCCGTTTAAAAATGTCCTGGGTAACCTCGGTATGTATGGCTGCCGAGGTCCGGCCGAAGCTGTCGAAGGAGATACCAAACCAGCGATAAACATCCGCATGAATCTTATAGTAGCGGTCACAGAGCTCTTTGGGAGTTATCCCCTCTTCCAAAGCTTTCGTTTCCGTGGCCGTTCCGTACTCATCGGTGCCGCAGATGTAGAGGGTCTCGTATCCTTTCAGGCGGCAATAGCGGGCAAAGACATCGGCGGAGAGCACCTGGATCAGATTACCTAGATGGGGAATATTATTTACATAGGGCAGGGCAGAGGTAATGAGGATCTTCTTATCCATAGGTACGGCTACTATAAGTTTACCCGCCGGCTAAGTCAAGACATTGCCGGCCGGGCCGGTGCCGCTCAGATAAATCGAGACGCCTCATCGAACATGGCGATTATATTTTCAGGAGGGACATCGGCCTGGAGATTATGAATGGGCGCGAAAACATAACCCCCGCCGGGGCGCATTACCGCCAGCCGGCGGCGCACATCCTTCCGAACCTCTTCCGGCGACCCCTGGGGCAGTAATTCTTGCACATCCGAGCCGCCGCCCCAGAAAACGATCCGGTTTCCGAACTCTTTTTTCAATCTCTCCGGTTCCATATTTAAAGCCGAGGTCTGGACCGGATTCAAAATATCCACCCCGATCTCGATGAAGTCCTCTATAAACTCATAAACCGAGCCGCAGGAATGAAGAAAGACCCTGGCCTCGCCCAGCGAATGGGCGGTAGAATATATCCTGGCCAGGTGTGGCTTTATCTCCTTTCGAAACTGGGCCGGTGAGATTTGCGGCCCGTTTTGAATGCCGAAATCATCGCCGAAACCGATCACCTGGATGTACTTTCCCACCGCCTCGAGATAGAGATGCAAATCTTCTATCACCCGATCGGTAAGCTTTCCCAAAAGCCTTTTTGTGAACTCAGGCTCCGCGCCCAGGCGGATCATGAAACCGTCCCAACCGCAGAGAAACTGGGCCTGCTCGAAAATGCTGCCGTTAAACCAACCGAAAACGGCATAATCGGTGTTCTCATACAGGTTCCGGGCCGTATCATGAAGATAGTCCAGCTCCTCAGCGCTGATTTCAGGAAGCTCATAGCCTTCAAGCTCTTCCGGGGAGGCTTCGGCCAGGGGGAAATGGGAAGGGACGAACGACCCGCTTCCCGGGCTCAAACGGCCGGTCATATTCTCCCCTTCGTAAAGCTCCCAGGTCCCGTCCTCCTTGATCAGGGGTGAAAAGCGGGCCGGAAAAAGAGCGGGGGCGCCGTTGGGAAGGGGATGGCTCTTCCATTTTCCGTCCAGGGGCACGCCCGGGGAGGCTTCATACCTGTTCAAGGGGATAACGTCGATCCGCCAGCGGTCCCGGAAGGTCTTTTCCACCTCGGCCAGGAGCAGAATAATGTTGGTCACTCGAAGTGGGCCGTCGTTGACACCCAGGTAGGATCTCAGTCTTTGATAGGCCATGGCATTGATTCCGGTCACAATCGAGCCGCCCAGGTCAATGGGTATCCTGTCCGGCTCCTCATGGGACAGCGCTTTGAGGACCCTTTCTCTTGGAAGCATGAAGCATCTCCTTCTTCGAAGTTACTAAAATCGGCCCTCTCTGTATACTCCGCTCTTTTAGCTTGACCAAAGGCCGGCAAAGAATTAACATATATCCATAATAGAAGAAACAAAGGAGGAAACATGTCCGAAAGTGATGTAAGTTCCATGCGGTTTCCGGGAAAGCTCAGCCCTAAAACCCTGGTAATAGTGCTGATAGTTATCCTGGTTATCGCGGCGACTTTTTCTAGCTTTTTTGTGGTCGATCAGAAGGAACAGGGAGTTGTGCTCTTATTCGGCAAGGTGGTCAGGATCACCGAGCCGGGACTTCAGTTCAAGATCCCCTTCGGAATCGAGAAGAACTATAACGTTCCAACCCAGTCGGTGCTCAAGGAGGAGTTCGGCTTCCGAATGGAACGGCCGGGAGTGGCCTCCATTCGCTTCGGCCAGGACTTTCCGCAGGAGTCGATCATGCTGACCGGGGACCTGAATATCGTGGATGTCGAGTGGATCATTCAATACAGGATCGCGGACCCTTACAAATGGCTCTTCAAGGTCCAGAATCAACAGAAAACCATTCGCGACATGTCCCAGTCGGTCATCAACCAACTGGTCGGCGACCGGGCCATCCTGGACGTTATCGGCACGGAACGGGGCAATATCGAATTATACAGCCAGGAAATGATGAACGAGCTCTTCGATAAATATGATCTGGGAATCCGGGTAACCACCGTCAAGCTGCAGAACATCGTGCCCCCGGCCGGGCCGGTCCAGAATGCCTTTGAGGATGTAAACAAGGCGATCCAGGACCGCAACCGGCTCATTAACGAGGGCAAAGAGGCCTACAATGAGGCGATCCCCAGGGCCAAGGGAGATGCCGCTCGAATAGTTGAGGAAGCCAGCGGATATGCGACGGAAAGGGTCAACAAAGCCGAGGGTGATGTGGCCCGCTTCAACCAGGTCTATGCCGAATATAGAAAGGCGCCGGAAGTGACCCGGACCAGGCTCTACTATGAAATGTTCGAGGATGTGTTCAAAGAAGAGGAAGGCACGGACCTGATCGATAAGAATCTCAAAAACTTCGTTCCCTTCAAGCCCCTCACCGGGGGCATTCAAGGAGGCACCCAATGAAAAAACTGGTTACGGTTCTGGCGGTTGTCGCCGTGGTCATCATCCTATTTCTCATTACCGGCCCCTTCTTTATCATAGAAGAGGGTGAGCAGGGGGTGGTCGTCCAGTTCGGAGAGCTCATCCGGGAGGTAAAAGAGGCCGGGCTATACGTCAAAATCCCTTTCGTGAATCTGGTGGTTAAATATCCCAAAAAGATTCTCGCCTGGGACGGAGAAGCCCAACGGATTCCAACCGCGGAGAACCAGTTCATCTGGGTGGACACCACGGCCCGCTGGAAGATTACCGATCCAAAGCTGTTCTACGAATCGGTCGGTACCATTACCCAGGCCCAATCCAGGCTGGACGACGTTATTGATTCCGGGGTCCGCAAGATCATAGCCCGTACCTCCTTGAGAGAGGCGGTGCGGAACTCGAACGTGATCAATGAGATCGAGAGAAAGAACGTCTTCCAGGCGACCGAAACCGAGGAGGGAGAAGCGGAAGAGGTCTCCGTGGTCGTGTATACCGAGATCAGGTATGAGGATATTTCCAAGGGAAGAAGTGTCCTTTCCAATGAAATGTTCGAGGAGGCCTCCCAGATAACTCCGCAGTACGGGATCGAGCTGATCGATATCGTCATCCGCCAGATCAAATACTCTGACGATCTTACCGAAAGCGTCTTCCGGCGGATGATCGCCGAAAGAAACCGAATCGCCCAGGCTTTCCGCTCCGACGGCGAAGGGAAAAAAGCAGAGTGGCTGGGAAGAATGCAAAGGGAGCTGCTCTCGCTCCGCTCCGGAGCCTATAAGGAAGCCGAGACGATCAAGGGCGAGGCCGATGCCGGAGCATCGGCGATCTATGCCCGCTCTTACAGGCAAAATCCCGAGTTCTACCAGTACTGGAAGGCCCTGGAATCGTACCGGCTCATGCTGCCCAAGTTCAACAAGACCCTGACCACGGAGCCAGATTACTTCGATTACCTGTACAGTCCAGAAGGTAGATAAGAAGCCTCAAGATCTATGAAACCATGAAGCCCCGGAGAGAGCTCCGGGGCTTGTTTAATGGGCCGTCCTATTATCCATCAAAGCGCGCCCGGGCCAGGCGCTCCAGGTCGTTTAGTCCTGCCTTTAGTAGGAAAAACAGGCCCGGCTCTGTTTCGGTAAGGTTTTTAAGATAGGAGAGCATCTGCATAAACTGGGAGCGGTACTTCTTATGGGCGAACTTTTTCAACAGCCAAAGTATTCTCTCCCGGTACTCTTTCCTCCGCTCGCCCGCCGATCCATCCCTTAAGATCCTGATCAGTATTTCAATCTCTTCCTTTTTGTCCATGCACTCGCAGGCCGAGAGGCTCTCGAATAAATCACCCAGCTTATCGGGCGGCAGCTCTGAGACTCTTCCATCTTGAGAGCCTGAAAAGCGGTAGAGCCCGGGCATGGGCAGCCTGAGGTCCGCATGGTTCGTTAGTATTATCGCCTCGTTTTCCGTCTTAAAGGCGGCGGCAATTTTTTCCGGATAAAAGGAGCCCTTTAAAATAAGTCCGATTTTTTTTCGGGCCAGCACATTCTCTATTTGGGCCCAATTCTTCTTGCGGGTCTTCTTCTTTCTATCCACCGCTAAGAGGATTTCCATATTATGGACCTGCCTGGAGATGCTCTGTTTCCCGCCCTTGTATTTCACATACTCGTTCGTGAAAAGCTCGATTCTTCCCTGCCCGGACAGGACATCCACCAGGGCTTCAAAGGGAATGATTCCTTCCGTATTGTAGCTCAAAAGGATGAACCGGGCATCAATGGCATCCAGAAGCGCCTTAAAAGCCGGCAGGGCGCTCTGCTTATAACAGTAAGGGGATCTTGTCTTCACCCAGTCCTTTCTAATGCCTGCCTTGTGCTTCAGTCTTCCGTCCGCCGCCAATTCATTACCGACCGGCGGCCTGTCCCAGCGGGCGATGGTGTTGAGCAAGTGATAGTTGCTTCCGTACTGGTGCTGATTGTAGGGCGGGTCCAGGTAGCACAGGTCCCCGGAAAACCGGCGAGCGAAGTCCTCCGCGTCCAGGCAGCAGGCGCCGGTCTCGAGCGCCGAATCGATCAGCACGGGCCTCTCGAGCCTGATCGGCCTCATGATCCTGCCCAGGGCATCCCGGCCGTGCCCCCCGAAGCCCTTGTGGCAGGCCTTGAACACTCCGGAGGTATTGGTGTGGGTGGCGCACTGGTAGAGAAGAGAGGCTAAGAGCAGCATCTTCTCCTTCTTTAACGGCCCTTCATGCTCAAAGCCCGGGTACATACCTTCGATTCCAGTCCTGACGGCATCGATAATAAGCGCGTTTCCCCTGGTATAGAAGAGCCTCTCCCGGCGGTAATTCGCCTTTTCAGTGTTTTTCGGGGCATAATAGCGGGAAATGTAGCGGTCCTCCGGCCGGGGAGCCGGGAGATTGTTCAGTGCTTCCAGTACAGCGGCCAGGCCTCCTCTATCCCGGAACAAGCCCCGGGCTTCTTTCTCATGGATGCAGAGATGAGCGTAGTTTAGGACGTAGGAATAAAACTCCCAGTCATTGGCCAGTACCCTATACCCCATAGCTTTGGCCAGGCGGGAGACCGCTCCGGAGCCGGCAAAGGGGTCGAGGAAGACCAGCCCTTCCCGGCCGGAAACCAATCTCTTGAGCACGTCGAGCAAGAACCCGAGCAGGGCGCGCTTGTTACCGATGTAGGCGATCAGATGACCGCGCAGATAGGGCTGCTGTAAATCGAAATGAAAACCTGTCTGAGACATAACGGCCGACGTTCTCATGCTATCCAATATTGATGAAGAGCTCAACTGATGCTACCATCGAATTAACCATGAAAAAACTCTCTTTTATAATAAAGCACCAAAAGATCCTGGAGATCAATGCCGGAATCGATCCGGAGATCCTGGATATCGCCTACGATTCCCGCCTGGTCAGGCCGGGGAGTCTTTTTGCGGCCCTGGAGGGCTTTCACACCGACGGCCACCGCTTTATCGAGGAGGCCCGGGAAAGAGGCGCCACCGCGATTCTCCATTCAAAAAGGCTGCCGCTCTATCACCGGGATACCGCCTATGCCCGGGTGGAAGACTCGCGCCGGGCTCTCTCATCAATTTCGGCGGCCTTTTTCGATCACCCATCGGAAAAATTGATTACGATCGGGGTTACCGGCACCGACGGGAAGAGCACCACGGTCTGGCTGATCCACCAGCTCCTGGAGGCCCTGGGCGCCTCTTCGGGCTTTATCTCTACCGTGAACTTTAAAACGGACCGGGTTGTAGAAAAGAACCTGCTGCGCCAGTCTACTCCCGAGGCCCCGCACGTGCATAGATTGTTGAAAAAAATGGCGGACACCGGCAAAGAGTACGCCGTGATAGAAGCGACCTCCCACGGCCTTTCCGGGAAGACCAGCCGGCTGGGGGATGTCCGGTTTGCTGCGGCCGTATTCACCAATCTCACTCACGAGCACCTCGAGTTTCACGGCAGCCTCGAGCAGTACCGATCGGACAAGGCCAACTTATTCCGGGCATTGTCCGGACCGGACCGCGTAGGGGTGGTGAACCTGGACGATCCCAATCACCGCTTCTTCAGCGAGCAGGCCGGGGCCCCGGTCTACACCTACAGCAGAAAGAACGACCTGGCCGATCTCTATGCCTTTGATTTCAGGCCGGATATCCGGGGCACCGATTTCAGCCTGCACTTTCAGGGCAGAGAGGAAAAAGCGCGCCTCAACCTGCCCGGTCTCTATAATGTGGAAAATCTCCTGGCCGCTGCCCTCACGGTGATGCGGCTTTTAAAGGCGCCCTTACAAGAGCTGAGCCCGCTCTTTCCGGGCCTGAAAGGGGTAAGAGGCCGGCTTGAGACCATAGAAATGGGACAGCCGTTCAGCGTCATCGTAGATTACGCCCATACTCCCGAATCCTTTGAAAAGCTCTTTTCCCTGTTAAGAGAATATATGAAGGGCTCGTTGATTGCCGTTTTCGGCTCCGCGGGCGAGAGAGACCTGGAAAAGCGCGCCAAGCAGGGGCGGATCGCCTCTCGGTTCTGCGATCTCCTCGTTCTTGCCGATGAAGACCCCAGGGGAGAAGACGGACCGGCCATTATCAGGGAGATAGCTTCCGGCTGCCGGGGCCTGGAGGAAGGAAAAGACCTGTTCCTGATACCGGACCGGAGAGAAGCGATCCGCTTTGCCTTTTCAAAGGCCCGGAAAGAAGATGCCGTGCTTCTCCTGGGTAAAGGGCACGAGGAAAGCATCATCTATGCCGGCGGACCGGTCAAGTGGGACGAAGCGGGAGTCGCCGGGGAGCTTCTAATGGAAATGGGATTTGGGGAGTGAAACCGGTCCTGTTTACTTTTTATTTGACCTTTGCCTCTCTATTAGCTTTCTCGGCTGATCCGGGGGTCCTGGAGATTGTCTCGTTCTCTGCGCTGGGGCTTTCCGATGAGATCCCTGCCGGACTGCCCTCTTTACATAAGCCTCCTCAATTGACGGGCCTGCTCGAGCTTGAAGCTTTGACCGGAAGCGGGGCCGAGCCCGTGGACTGTGTATTCGCAGCCGGCCGGCTCTACATCGCCTTTTCCGACAGATTTCTCGCCCTGGGGCCCCATCTCCAGGTCGTACCCCGGACCAACCGCGACCTTTATGCCCGAGCCCGGCTGCCCGCCGGCTTCATCATCACCAACATTGCTTTAAGCCCCCTAAATGAGCCGGTCCTCTTCAACGCCGGAAGCGGAGAGGCAGTTTATCACAACTTTTATGCGGGGAATTCGGAGCTTTTCAATACCGGAATCGTCAACCCGCTGGACTTCACCGGGCTCCCCCGGGGAGGATTTGCCCTCCTGACGGAGAGGCAGATCCGGCTCTTTTTTAGAAAAGAGCGCGGGCTTCGAGGCCCGGAGCTTCAGAGCCGGGAAATTCCCCTGCCTCCGGGACTCTTTTCCGCCCTGGCGGCCGATCAAGAGGGAAACCTGTGGATCTTCGACCTGACCGAAAGGCGAATCCTCGCCTTCAGCCGGGAGGGAAAAGAGCTTTTTTCCATAAAACCGGTTATCAAGCCCGGATTCCTTCCGTTTCCCCAGGTCCTGGCGGCACTTCCAGGCGGAGGCTTCCTCCTGGGCGGAGCCGGGGAACTATGGCGCTTCACGCAGGACGGCCTGCCTGTCTGGAGGCTTACCTCCGCTAAGCCACTCTTTCGGGAAACACTACCCGCCTTTTTCAAACTGGCCGTCTCCGGAAACGGAAGCTGCTTTTTCCTGCTTGATCCGGCGGCCGGAAGAGTTCTCAAGTTTAACGACTTTTCTTCACTGCCTGAAAATGAAGATGAGCTTGACAGAAAGCTGGCCGCGCTCTTCTCGGAAGCAGGTATAGCCGATTCAGGCCGCCTGGGTAAGTTAATAGACCTGTACCTGGAAAACGAGCTCTACCTTCCGGCCGGCCAGATTCTTGCCGCGCTGGAAGAGCCGGGCAGCGCAGGCCGGGCTAAGACCCGACTCAAAACACAAATTGAAAGACTCGGCGAAGAAAAAAAGGCCCTTAATCTCGCTGTCCTGGCTCAAAACCTTAAGAAAGAGCTGCTCCTTCCTGAAGCCGATGAGTTTTACGGTCAAAGCCAGTCTGCCTACCGGGAGCTCAGGAGCCAGGACCCGGTAAATCCCTTCTATCCTGCGGTGCTGAGGGGACTGACCAGGACCAGGCTCGAGTTGAGAGAAATCCTATTTGCGGAACCGATAATAGACGCGGCCGTTCGACCCCCGGAGATAGTACCAACCCCTGAAGGCCAGGCCCCGGCGGCTGAAGACGCCCCGATCGAGGTTCAAATTGAGCTTCTGAATGTCTCCGGCACTGCTTTGGAAGACCTCAGTCTCGAGCTCTGCCTGGCAGGAATCTCCTCGGGAATGAGATTGTCCCGGCCGGGCAGAATAGAGCCAGGCGGAGTGCTGGCCGTCGATTTCACCATCCGACCGGACAGGCTCACCGGGGAGACGGACGAGGACCTGTTATCGAGGCTGTCTTTGCTAATAAGCTTTACCAGGGAGGAGAAAAAAATGTCCCTCTATTACAAATTTCCCTTTATAATTAGGATGGAGAGCGAGGTACGAGGTCGTATTGATCGGAATTGACAGGCAGGGCGCCTGAATAAATACAAAA
>CAZERV010000018.1:0-17501 GCA_964514815.1 uncultured Spirochaetaceae bacterium
TACCCTGCCGCTGCACATCACTTTGATCACGTACACATTCGGCGGATACTGCTTCTGGGAAGTGCCGGCCTTATCCGCGCCTGCATAGGAACACCAGTTGCACAGAAAGCCGTAGCGGTCCAGCGAGACCTCCAGCAGCATCCCGAGCCTGCCTGCTTCAGGGGAAGGGACCTGGGCCGGGCACAGGATGATCATGTCCGTTCTGGCAATACCCTTCCTCCCATCAAGGAACCTGAACTCTATTACTTTCCTTTCTTCCCTCATCTTGACGGTTAAGGACTCGATATCCTGGTAGCGAATAAAAACCGTATTAGGGTGTTTCTTCGCCCGCGCATATAATTGAAACCCCTCCTTTCCGGGCATCACCAGCTCTTTGTAAACATGATAGATCTTGACCTCAGGCAGCTTGGTCGAAATGAGGTAATGGTATTTAAAAGTGGAGAGGCAGCAGGTCTCGGAACAATACTCATTGTGGTTCCTGTCCAGGCTGCCCACACAGTGAATTAAGGCTACCGCGGCCGGTTTACTTCCGCTAGCGGTTTTTATTTCTCCGCTGGTAGGTCCGCCTGCGGCCAGCATCCTTTCAAACTCTAGATTCGTATAAACATCGGGAATTTTACCGTACCCGAGATTCGGTAGTTTACCGCATTCGTAAAGAGCGGACCCGATGGCCAGGATAATTGAGCCTACATTTCTTTCCAGGGTTGTTTCACCGTCATCGAAGTCGATCACATTTTCCAACCCGCAGATCTCTTTGCAGGCATCCTTGCACAAACGGCATTCTTCCCCCTTGAAACGCAGGCAGATTCCCGGGTCTATATAGGGAGCATTGGGCAAAGCTCCCAGAAAAGGGAAAGAGACGGCCTTTCGCTCGCTCAATCCGCAGTCAAACTCATTTTTTGCCGATACCGGACAAGGTGTAATGCATTCGCCGCAGCCGATACACTGGCTCTCATCGACATAGCGGGGAGACCGCCTGATTTTTACGATGAAGTTGCCGTAATATCCGGCTACCTCCATCACCTCCGAGAGAGTGAGCAGCTCGATGTTCCGGGAATATTCGCCGTGGAGAACATCACTTAAAATCGGCTCCAGCATGCAGGGACCGCACTCGAGGGTGGGAAATACATCTTCATATCTAACCGGCAGGCCGCCGATCAGGGGGGATTTTTCCAGAAGAACCACCTTCCGGCCGGATTCGGCCAAACTCAAAGCCGCCTTCAACCCGGCCGGTCCGGCCCCGATCACCAGAACATCGAGGTTGGCCTCAAGCTCCGTCACCTCAAGCGGCTCCTGAAGTCGCACCCGGGCCAGCGCGCCGTTAATATAGGCCGATGCCTTTTCTATAGCCTTTTCTTTATCCGCCGTCACCCAGGCCACCTGTTCTCTGATATTTGCCATCTGCATGAGATAGGGATTCATACCTGCCTTTAACATGGCATTCATGAAGGTTTTTTCGTGGTCCCTGGGGGAACAGGCGGCTATGACGATCCTGTCCGGTTTCTCCTCACTCAAGTCCTTTTCAAGGAACTCTTTCCCCTGGTCGGAACATAAAAAGCCGAAAGTCTTAAAGTAGAGGTCATTCCCGGCTTCGAGTACCTTTTCTTTCACTCTTTCAGAGTCAATCTTTTCCGATATGATTGTTCCGCAGTTACAAAAGTAAACTCCTATTTTCATCCTTACCTCCGGCAACTTAAAAAAGGAACCCTAAACATCCCGGCTGAGTGTCTCTATGACCTTGCCGCTGCTGTCCCTGATTTCCACCAGCAGGGGCATCTCACCGGGCAGGGCATGGGTGGCGCAGGAAAGGCAGGGATCGTATAATCTGAAAGCCATCTCAACCTGGTTTAACAGCCCTTCACTTATGACCGTCCCCCTGTTAATTAATTTTTCCGCCGCCCTCTTGATCGACATGGAGATAGGGGCATAGTTGTTTGTGGTGCCGACAATTAAATTAACCCTTCTGATGACTGCCTTTTCATCCGCCTCATATTGATGGATAAGCGTTCCTCTCGGCGCTTCAACGGAGCCGATACCAATGCCCCTCATCTTTTGCGGCTCAGGAATAACCCTGACCCGGGGAGAAGTTATCTCCGGATCGCAGGCGAGCTCAAGCATCCTCTCTGAAGCGTATAAAAGCTCGATGAGCCGGGCCCAATGGGTAGCAAGCCGGTGATGCACCGGTTCATACCTGCCGTTGACTTTAATACAGCCGAAGGTTTCATAGAACCGCTCATAATACTCTTGTGCCTTCTCCGTGGCCAGACCGTCCGCTACGTTCAGCCGCGAGAGAGGGGTCGCGCAGTAAACACCGCTCTCAATGCCGTCCTCCAGGCCCTTCCAGCCTATCTTCTTTAAATAAGTGTATTTTAAATACGTCCATGGCTCGACATGCTCGGCCACATGGCTCATATATTCCCTGGGATGGTATTTGACAAACTCTTTTCCTTCCGGATCAACGACCCTTATCATTCCGTCGTAGAAATTGGCCCGGTTTTTTTCATCCACGGTTCCCATATAGTAGGTCTTGTGAAAATAAAGGTCCGATTCTACAAGCTCACGATAACTTGAGTTAGCCAGCACAATAGAATCAAAGGTTTTCAGACTGAAGAGGGCAAAATTAACATTCTCCCTGGCGGCCTCTTCAATCTCCTTTCTTTCCTCCTCGGTCAGGGCCTTACTCCATCCCCCGGGCACACCGGCAACGGGGTGGATGCCGCGGCCACCAAGCAGCTTGATAACCCGGTGATTTCTCGCTCTGCATTCAATGACCTTTCTGCCTGTTTCCAGTCCGACACTTCTTATAACTCCGAAAATATTCCGTTCCGAGGCCGGCTCATCGGGACCGACGATAAAATCGGGGCCTCCCAGGACATAGAAGTGAGTCGTATGGTCCGTTACAAAGAAGGCCATGTATAACAGCTCTCTGATTTTCCTGGCCGCAGGCGGCGGCTCTACGTTAAAGAGATCGTCAAGCGCCTTGACCGAGGCAATATGATGGGCTTCCGGACAGACCCCGCAGATCCGGCTTGTAATCACCGGCATATCTTCGGCCAGCCTTCCCACGCAGAACTGCTCGAATCCTCTCAGCTCCGGCACCTGAAAATAGACGTTCTCGACATCTCCCTCCTCGTTAAGAAAAATCGTTATCTTACCATGCCCCTCTAATCTGGTAATCGGGTCTATAACAATTTTTTTCATTGCCTTTTTCCTTTGAGGATCGAATCCGCCAGGCTGTATTTGTTGAAGGTCCCGACATAATCGGGTATAGCGTCCAGGATGGCGTCTATTTTTTTTATTAATTCACTCTCTGTGAGTCCTTTTCTGTCTCCGATATCCAGGCAGGAACCGAGCGCGGCGGTCATTTTCGCCCCCTGGTCAAGGACCCCCTCGGGGGGTCCATAACAACCGGTACAGGGCATGTTGGCCTGCGGACAGGGAGCTCCACAGCCGTCCCTGGTAGCGATTCCCATGCAGATCAGGCCCTGATCTAAAAGGCATTTCTCTCGATCGGGAATGATTTCATAGGTACGGTAAAATTTCGGGATTTTTTTGTCCTCCCTCTTCCTCTCACATTCGTCGCATACGCTGGACCTACCGGCCCCGATTACACTTCCTTTCGGCGGCAGCGGCCGGCCCTGAATTACTGTTTCGATGATATTCCAGATCTGGTGAGGTTCCGGAGGGCAGCCGGGAATGGAGTAATCCACTTCGACCGCCTGGGCCAGTGTCTTTACCCGGTCATAAAAGTAGGGAAGGCTCAATTCCCCTTCCGGCACCTCCGTCTCTGTCCGGGGCAGGACTCCATCGGGGTTATGAGTCGACGGGCTTTCGATATATACGGTCTTTAAGTGCATTTCCCTTGAAAAAAGATTGCTGAGCCCGGGGATACAGCCTTCGTAAGAACAGGAACCGAAGGCAACCAATAATTTGGACTTCTTTCTTAAAAGATGAGCCATTTCCTCGTTCTCTTCCGTTCTTATCGCCCCGTTAAAGAAGGTGATATCTATATCAGGCATTTTCTCAACATCCGCTTTTTTTGTATCCATGATACAGGGGCAGAAGACCAGGTCAAAGTTTGCCTCCACCTCGAGGATCTTTTCATTGATATTGAGGAGCGCAATCTCACATCCGCCGCAGGCGGAAGCCCAGTACATGCTCAATCTTGGTTTCTTAGACATTTCCCGCTCCTTCAGCTAATTAGTTTAGCGGTATAGCATATTCGCGGGCGGTTTGAGTTAATAATTAAGAGTAAGCTCTGAATGCATTTTGTCAAGTTAATAATGACGGGAGCGAAGTCTTGATTTTATAAGAGAGGCCATTATACTATTCATCAGGAAAAGCCGGAAAATATGACAGATTACGGTAATAGAAAAATACTGATTGTAGATGATCAGGAAGTTTTGAGAAATCTCCTGGTAAAATTCATGAGAAAAGCGGGACTGGAGCCCATTGAGGCTGAGAACGGCGAGAGAGCCATCGAGCTCTACAAGGCTGTCTATCCTGCCGTAGTCCTTTCAGATATCATGATGCCGCGAATGGACGGCCTGACCCTCCTCAGGGAAATTAAGAAAATCGATAAGAGAGCGGTAGTCATTCTTATGACCGGGTATGGAAACGAGGATATTCTCTTAAAAGCCCTGAGAGAAGGCGCCACAAATTATTTTAAAAAACCTTTCAATTTTAATGAGATCATTGAGATTATTAAAAACCTTATCAAGCACCAGACGGAAGTCGACCTTTCCCATGTTTATTCTCCCTATCTTGTAAAAGAAACCAAGCATTTTGTGTTCCGCACCGGAAATGCGGATATCTTTCCGATCATTAACCAGATAACCCTGCATCTCCAAAGCATCGAGCCTGATTCCGACAATCTGAATCTGAAAGTAGGCATTGAAGAGATGATCAAGAATGCCATTGAACACGGAAATCTCGGCATCTCAGCCCAGGAAAAGAACAAGGCTATTGAAGAGGGAAGATTCGGTGAGCTTCTGGAGGAACGTCTCCAACAGGACAATAACGTGAAAAAGGAAATTTGCATTACCGCAGAGGTGACCGCGGACCAATTCAGGGTAATAATCAGGGATGAAGGCGCCGGATTCGACTGGAGATCGCTGCCCGAGCTGCAGCCGGAAAGTTTGCTACAATATTCAGGGCGGGGTATTTTTTTGACCCAGATCTATTTCGACGAAGTGAGCTATAACGATAAGGGTAATGAAGCCACCCTGATTAAACACAAGTGAAATCTAAAAGGAGCTTCGTTAGATAAAGTTATCGATTTCCAGATAAGCGGCTAATTGAATGGTGCTTTCCAGGAAACCTGATTTTTTCTTTTTCACGAAGATCTGGATAATAGCAAACCTGTTTTCTTTATCGACCTGCCAGCCCTGCACGCTTAAAGGGTCATTTTCCGAAAGCCCGGTTTCATCTGCGATAGACCCCTGAAGAACCTGCTTGATTACATAATTGGTCTGCCATAAAAAACTTCCTACTTTCTCAATCTTCATGCCGAAGAGGGGCATGAGCAGATTATCCCGGGTATCTTTTTCCAGGGCTGTCTCAATGGGGCTGAAAGGCCGGGGCATTAAGGTTAACGTCCCCTCCCGGATGACGCCTTTATGCTTCCAGGTTAAAGTAACCAGGCAGGGGGCATCCATATCGAGGACGGCGGCCTGAATATCCCTGATCTTCTTGTATACTTTACCGTTAAGAGTCTCCAGGATATCGCCCTGCTTCAGTCCGGCGCGGTGGGCCGGCTCGCCGGGTACTGTATACACTACCTCGAACCCTTCTTCCGATTCGTGAAGCGCCATGCCAAGCCAGGCATGGGAGACCTCGCCGCCTTTGTATAAACGGGGCAATATCTTGTTGATCCAGTAGAAAGGAATGGCAAAATTGATCCCCTCAAACTGCTCGATACCGGCAAAAACAACGCCGACGAGCTGTCCCTGGGAGTTAAGCAACGGCCCGCCGCTGTTGCCCGGATTCACGGGTACATCGACCTGGATTGCATCCCCGATCTGTAGAAAGCGCCTGCCCGTTGCCGAGACTATGCCGGAGGTAACCGTATTTTCCAATCCCGCCGGAGAACCGATGGCCATAATCGAATCACCGGGACGCACGTTTTGCTCTCCCGCCGAAGAGAGAATGAACTTCGGCTCCACCTCCGCTTTTATCAAGGCCAGATCGAATATTTTATCGTAGCCGACCACTTTTGCCGGTATCTTTTCTTCTACTCTTTCGGAAAGACGGATGTATAGTCTTGAATACCCTTCATACTTGGGATCCACTTCGCTGGCAATCACATGGTAATTGGTGAGCAGGTACCCTCTTTTATCGATGAAAAAACCGCTGCCGATTACTCGATCCGGGTAGCCGACCCCGCTCTCTATCTTGATGCCCTTGTTCACCCAGATGGTCACCGTGCCCTGCACGAATTTTTCTACCGGCGGGACTGCCAGACTTTTGCCCTGGTATTCCTCAGGAATAGAAAAACCCATTTCCATCATTTTGTCGATAATTTGCCCGGCCACACCGGCATTACCCATTTCAGCAGCCATTTTCAAGACAAATAATGACTGCTCTTCAATAGAGGAATCCGGGGAAGTTTCCGCGGACATGCCGACAGAAAGCGCCCGCAGGGAAACCAAAAGAGCCAGGGGTTTATCCCCCTTCTCGGCCATCTTTTTGGCCTGGGAGAAGAGAATTCTGCCGGCCGACCAGTCGGGAAGCAGATCTTCCCGATTGATTCCTTGTAAGGAGCAAAAATATCGGTAGGCCTCCCCGTAGTTATCACTCTCGACATTTTCCCCAAATTCGTCCACGATCCTGGTGATCACTAAGCTTTTAAGCTCCTGAATATCTTCAGCGAAAATATCTTCGGTCTCTTCCCTCTCAAGAAAGGAAAGCTCCTGATAAGCCACGAAAATTTTATCTTCATCGATCATCCGGCGTATGCTATCCAGCCAGACGCGATCGAGTGTTCTCATCTCTGTCAGGCTGTCAACTGCCTTACCGGAAGAGACGCAGGCGGTAATTATTGTTACTGTAATCAGTATAATTAAATACCTTTTCATCTCAATCCTAAATAGCTTATTTCAGCCTCATGCTACCTGCGGTCGTATAGGAGAAAAGCCTTATCAATTGCTCCCGGCAGCCCTGGCTGCCGGATACTCAGGATCTTTACGAGGGGGGAAACCCAGGAGCTCTCTTATCTGGCTGTCATCCAGGGTTTCTTTATCAATCAGGGTTTTGGCTAAAAGAACAAATTTGTCCTTATTTTGAGTAAGAATTTCGATTGCCTTTTTCAAACAATTCCCGATAATATCTTTCATTTCCTTGTCTATGGACCTGGCCGTCTCCTCGGAATAGTCCTTGTGCCTGGCAATCTCCTTGCCTAGAAATATCGGCTCTTCTTTTTGACCGTAAGTTACCGGTCCCAGGGTCTTGCTCATGCCCCATTCACAGACCATCTTACGGCCAATATCGGTTGCCTGCTCTATATCATTTTGGGCGCCGGTTGTATGCTCGTTAAAAATAATCTCTTCAGCCGCATACCCTCCCATATTGATTACGATTCTGTCCTGAAGCCACCCTTCACTGCGGGAATAGGCATCCGTTTCCGGAAGGGAAAAAGCGATGCCCAGAGCCTGCCCGTGAGGAACGATCGTTACTTTGTGCAGGGGATCGGCGTTTTTCAGGTAATAATGCAGAAGCGCATGTCCGGCTTCATGATAGGCGGTCATCTCCCTGACTTTAGGAGGAATCACCTTGGATTTTCGGGCCACTCCCATCATGGCCTTATCCCGGGCATCCTCAAAGTCCTGCATCTCCACTTTTTCTCTATTCATTCTGGCCGCATACAGAGCCGCCTCATTGACTATGTTAGCCAGGTCGGCGCCGGAAGATCCGGGCGTCGCCCGGGCAATCCTGCTCAGATCCACGCTGTCCCCTAAAGGAATTTTTTTCCCATGCAGCTCAAGGATTTTCTGTCTCTCCCGGGTATCGGGCATATCGACCACAACCAGGCGGTCGAATCTTCCCGGTCGCAGCAGGGCCGGATCCAGCACATCGGGCCTGTTGGTAGCGGCGATGATAATGACTCCATCCTTGGTATCGAAACCGTCCATTTCAACCAGCATCTGGTTGAGGGTCTGCTCCCGCTCATCATGTCCGCCGCCGTACCCTGCTCCCCGGGTTCGGCCCACGGCATCCAGCTCGTCTATGAAAAGTATACAGGGAGCATTTTTCCGGCCCTGTTCAAAGAGGTCCCTCACCCGGCTGGCCCCAACGCCTACGAACATCTCGACAAACTCCGAGCCGGACATATGGAAAAAAGGAACATCGGCTTCACCGGATATCGCTTTTGCCAGCAGGGTTTTTCCTGTTCCGGGCATTCCTACCAGCAGAACGCCTTTAGGTAATCTGGCCCCGATTTTGACGAATTTTTGCGGATTCTTGAGAAACCCAACGACTTCCTGAAGCTCATACTTGGCTTCTTCCTGGCCGGCTACATCGGAAAAAGAAACTTTCTTTCCGGTGTCCGGATTCTGTTTCGCCCTGCTTTTGCCGAAATTAAACACCCGATTCCCGCTGCCTTGAATCTGCCGGAACATGAACCAGAAAAAGAAAAAACCCAAAATCCAGGGAAGAAAATCTATGATGACTCTGAACGGAGAAAGGTTCTTCACACCTCCGGAGACGGTAATCCCTTTTTCTACAAGCCGCTGCATGAGCTGCGGGTCGTCATAAGGTATGGTGGTTATAAAGGAGTTGAACTCACCGGTTTGCGTGGTGTAAGAGCCCTGAATCTCATATTGGTCCAGAATCTTGACGGTATCGATCATCCCTTGATCCAGGTAATTCAAAAACATGGAATAGGGAATCTGCTGAGACATGTTTCGATCGCCGTAAACAAAAAAGAAAATAAAAAAAGCTGCCAGAACCAGAAGTGAAATGAGAGCTACCCGGTTGTTAAAATTGAACTTGGGAAATCCTGATTCCGGCCCCTTTTTTCCTGAGTTGTTGTTTTGACTCACATCTCCTCCAAACAGTGCAATTTATGTTCCAAAGTCAGAGTCCTGGAAGCTTCCATACCGACTACTTGGGGGGGGTAGCCGGCTCTAAATCTATTCTGAAAACCGAAGGGCCCACCTATTACGGCAGCGATACCCTCCCGATCCAGTAAAATAGGAATTTTCCACCGCTCACTCATCGAAACCTTCCATTCGGCCAAAAGCTTCTTAATCGATTTTGACCCCCCCTTGATCCTGATTCTATCTCCTCTTTTCCTGGACCGAATAACGATCGGACCCTTCAGATTGTCCAGATCTATTTGAAACAATCCCTTCTCCCCGGCTTTATCTGCCGCGCAGAAGCTGAATTTAAGTCCTGCGCCGGTCACGATATATTTTCGGTTCCCTTTATCGACTATAAAATAACCTTTTTTATCGCTACAGACAATATCTCTTTCTACAAAAAGATACTGCTTTCTCCAGCTCATGGAAACACCATACCCTTTAAGAACGATCCGCCTTCTCCGGATCTCCTTATTATTCAAGAGACAGGCAAAGAAACGGTAAGGTATTCTCCGAATATCTTTATTTAATTTATTGTATAATTGATATAATGAATTCATTCTTATCACTCCCGGAGCCGCTAAAAAATCTTTCCCCATTATCCGAAAGCCGGTCTGCACTTTTTCCCAGCTCAGAATATCCCCGGTAGCCGTATCGAGAAATATTTTTGCATGGACCATTTTTCCCGCCAGGGAAGAAAGGCTCTCTCGAAATCCGGGAAAGATTTTTTCAATAACCGGCACGAGCTTCAAACGGACAGAATTGCGTAAATGACTTGTGTCAAGATTGGTTGAATCGAGAGAATAGGAGAGGTCATTGGCTTTCAAATAGTCTAAAACTTCAAGACGCGTGCAACGGAACAACGGGCGAATAATATTCCTTCTTCTTGACGGTATCCCGGCCAGACCGCCGATATCCGCTCCCTGGAAGAACCTCATGATCAAGGTCTCTACATGATCGTCCAGCGTATGCCCGAGCGCTATGAAGTCGATCCCCAATTCTTTGCTCAATTTATTAAAAAATTGATAGCGCTGCTCCCTGGCGATTTCTTCAAGGCTTCTACCGGTCGAATTTGTAATCTCGTTTAATTTGCCGCGCTCTATCCGCTCTAATACAAGGGGCACCTGAAAAGAAAGGCAGGCTTTTCCCACCCGGGCAATTTCCCGCTCAATTTCTTCTCTGCTGCGAATTCCATGATCCAGGTAGGCACAGGTGACTGACAGGGGAAAACGATTCTTCAAACCAACCGAAACATGTACAAGCGCCGTAGAATCTGGTCCCCCTGAAAAACCAACGAGCACTTTTGAATGCACAGGGATCTTATTTTCTTCTAAATACTCAAGTACCTTTTTTATTAAGGGCATTCATTACCTTTTCGGGCTCATTTTCCGAAAGTTTTAAAATACTATCCGAAGCTGCCTGTACTGCGTTCTCGATTAGGACGGCCTCATCACCTTCGGGATTTCCCAATACATGACTTATTATATTTTCCTGCCGTCCTTGTGGACGACCGATTCCTACATAGAGTCTCATAAAATCGCCTGTGCCCAATCTTGAAATTATAGAAGAAAGTCCTTTATGACCCGCCGAAGAGCCTTTTCGTTTAAGCCGGCATACACCCGGAGGCAGATCCAGCGTATCGCAGACAACCAGCATGCGCTCGAGCCCGCTTCCGGTGACTCTTAACACGGAAGGGAAAATCTCCCCGGAACGATTCATATAGGTCAAGGGTTTTAGCAAGAAAAGATTCTTTGAGCCATATGCCCCCTTACCGATCAAGTATTTCTTGAAAAGGGGTTTTCTTAAACGGATTTTAAGGCGCTCGGCCAGCAGGCCGATTACCCGGAAGCCGACATTGTGGCGACTTCCGGCATACTCTCTGCCGGGATTGCCCAGACCGATAACTGTCAGCGGCAGAAATTACTCCTCCTCGGCTGCTTTTTCTTCCTCAACCTCTACAGCCTCTTCTTCCTCCGCTACCACAGGCTCTTCTTCTGCCCGCTTATGAGCAACCGCACAGACCGTCTGATCGGGAGCATTGAGCACTTTCACGTTTTCGGACGCTTTAACCTCATTCACATGGAGGGAATTGCCGATTTCCAAATTACTGATGTCAATGACAATATACGCCGGGAGGTCTTTCGGCAGGCACTCGACCTCAAGCTCATGCACGAACGTCTCAAATATACCGCCTTCTCTAGCCCCCGTGGCTGTGCCCTCAAAATGAAGAGGAACGCGAGTCTTGAGGATTTTGCCCCTTTCAATCTCATAAAAGTCAAGATGAAGAATTTTCCCGGTAAGTATGTCTTCCTGATAATCCTTAATCAGCACATTATAGTCATTTTTACCTATTTTAAGTTTGATTATCGTACTTTCCGATATTCTGTGAAACTTTGTGTTAAACTCATTTTCATCTATTGTAATAGCCTGCGATTCAGTATGGCCATAAACGACGGCAGGAATCTTACCAATCCGCCTTAAACGCCGGGGTTCCCCCTTCCTGGTTTTTTCTCTTTTTATTGCTTCAAGTATTTTCTGCTCCATTTTTAAAAACTCCTTATCCTCTTAATTATCTGGGACGGCAGGATTCGAACCTGCGAAATACCGGTACCAAAAACCGGTGGCTTACCACTTGCCTACGTCCCAATGTGCCTGCTCGATTCTCGCCCCTCTGCTGATGGACTATGAGGTCCTGTTTCTCGCGGACTTTTATTCTTTTTCTTCGGGCTCTTCTTCCCGATCGCCCTCTTCAAGCCTTATTTTTTCATATTCCTCTATTATCTTAGATTGAATTGTCTGCCGGAAAAATGAATTGATCGGATGGGCAATATCTTTATATTCGCCAGTTTTTGTCTTTCTACTGGGCATGGCTATAAACGTACCCGCTTTGCCGGAAATTATTTTCAGATTATGGACCACGAAGCAGTCATCAAAGGTTACAGTAACATAAGCCTTTAATTTCCCTTCTGTGTTCACCTTCTTGATTCTTATGTCGGTAATGTCCATCGTTACCCTCCTGACCGCTCCATTTAGGATCCGGGTATATTCATTTTAATCCGGGAGATGGTTTCTTTTCAAGAGGCTTAGCAATTTCGACCAGGGGGTAGTCCGCCTGCATAGCCTGCACCGCTTTTTCAGCCGATTCCGGATTAGTAAAAAGCCCAAATACTGTGGAACCGCTGCCGGATACGGCGGAATAACCTGCCCCTAAATCTCTTAGTCGAAAAGTCATATCCTTAATCTCCGGATATCTGCTCTCAAGCACTGTTTGAAAGGAATTTGAGAAATTCCAGCTTTCGACAGGACATTCCAGATAACTTTTCTCAAGATCGTTCAGTGACCGGGGCTCTATACCGGCCGCAAGATTCCTTTGATCAAACCAGGAATATGCATCCCGGGTGTTTATTTTAAAGCCGGGATAGACTAAAACAAGCAGGTAGTCGAGGCGCGGAGTCAGCTTCTTTATTTTCTCTCCCCTGCCGCAGACCAGTGCGGCTGTTCCATTGAGAAAAAAGGGTACATCGCTGCCCAAAACGCTTCCCAGGGGTTGCAGCTCCGCTTCGGTCAGCCCGGTTTCAAGCAATCTGTTTAAACAGGTCAGGACTGCCGCCGCATCGCTTGAGCCTCCCCCAAGTCCGCCTCCAAGGGGAATCTTTTTCTCAACCTCTATTCGTACCCCTGATAGATTTCCAGTGGCCTGCCTAAAGAGCCTTACTGCTCCGCTGATAATATTATCCTCCGAAGGAAAATTAAACGGTCCTTCCAGCTTGAAGCTCTTTTCTTTTTTCAAAGATCGAAGCTTGATAATATCAAATACAGAGACCATCTGAAAGATGGAGACGATCTCATGATAGCTGTCATTCCACCCGGGAAACACCTCGAGATGAAGATTCACCTTAGCAGGCGCCTTGACAATCAACCCGTTTCCCATACCGTGATCGGTATATTATCCAAAAATATGTTTTCTGTCAAATAAGCGCATTGACTCATAAATTTCTAATAAAATTCTAACCGAAATAAAATCAAAATCGGATTGATTGTGATATAACCCCTCTATCAGCTCGAAACTGCTCGATTAGGACGAGCCGGCCTTCAAAAACATTAAAGGCGCTTTTTGAGACATTTCCCTTGTCCTGGGAATAAAAAATAACTAAAACCCCGGAAAAACTAGTTGACATAATGCAAATCTAGGACATAGATTGAATATGAAAATCTAAAGAAGGGGGATGAGAGGAGGGTATGTTTCCAAAGACCAAGGATTCCGATAACGCCGCTACAGAACTGATCGCTCTTGCGGCATACAGTGACGACTTTGACGACTATGAAGATGATGATCTCTATGAAGATGAATTGGATTCGTATGAAGACGATTGTGAGAAAGATGAGGAAGACTTCGAAGAGGATGAAGATTTGGACGAAGATTTTGAAGATGAAGATGAAGACGAAGACGAAGATGAAGACGAAGATGAAGATTACGATGACTTTGATGAAGACTTCCTCGATGACGATAAAGACTATGATATTGACGATGAAATAGACTATGAAGATTTTGAAGAATAGATCGGTTCGCTTTTGAACCAAAGCTTCTCCAGCTCATAAAACTCGCGCTGCTCTTTCTCCATGAGATGAATAATAAAATTACCGCAGTCAATTAAGAACCAGCCTTCCGATTGAAGGCTTTTGTGCCGGTGCAGGGGTTCGATATTGTTCTGCTTAAAAAATTCATTTAAAGCGCGGAAAAGCCCTTTCGCATGGGTGCGGCTCCCCACAGTGGAAATAACAAAAAAATCAGTCCAACTGCTGATCTGGCCGGTATACAGCACCAGAACGTCTTCCCCCCGGTGTTCTTCCAGCAAGCGGGCAATTTCCAGTACTTTATTTTTTACAATATCTTCCATCAAAGTCCTTTCCTAAGATCAAAGTAACGTCGATCGAAAGATCTACCTCTTTATCTATCCGGGAATATACTCGCTCACAATTTATCAAATCGGCTACTTTTTGGGCAGATTCCAATTTACCCTTCCTGTCTAAGACAACAGTTTGCAGGTACTGGTCATTATCGGCATTTCCAACGGAAACAATATCATGTCCGAAACTCTGAAATACATTCGCCGCCCTGCGAGCCAGACCGTTCACATTGGTGCCGTTTAAGATCTCGATGGCAATATTCAGCTCCTCATCTGAGCTAATCTCACTGCTGGCGATGGTCTCCTGAGTCTGTTTTAGGGTCTCTTTCAGTAACTCACCATCAAAATGAGGAAAAATGAGTTCCTGATCATCCACTATTCTCTTGCTTCCCAACACCCGCTGAAAGATTATCCTTTCCGAATCCAGTTTTGCCATTTCCAAAACAAATGAATTCAAAGCCCTGGAATTTAAATTCGTGACCATAATCTTTCTCAAATATTTTACGCTGTTTCGATTAAGCAAAAAATCGCTGCTTTCTCCTATTTTTTTCAATAGTGACTGGAGGAACTTTTGTTTTCTGCCGATCCTGTCAATTTCAAACTCTAACGAATCCTGGTAAGAGATAAAATCCGCTATCTTATCGCCATCCAGAACAATGCTACCCGAGGGAAGCAGTATTTTTTTCTCCCGGCTCTCAAGATCCACAGGGTTGGGTATAAAGAGCTCAAGTCCCCCGAGAAGGTCCACCAACTCTTTTACATTTTCCTCTTTCAGATCTATCAGAAAAGGAATACTAACACCCGTAATCTCTTCAATCTTTTCCTTCAAAGCCAGTAAATCGCCCGGCCGGTAAAGAACGTCGATTCGATCGACTCTTCGCAAAGATTCAATTATTGAGCCGACATTACCGGGAATGAATGTGATCGATCCTTTATTGGTTTGTGGATTATACATAAAAAGTTCGAAAAAGCGGTACTCCCGGTCACCGCCAATAGCGAATAAGATCACTACCTGCTCTCCCTTTTTGACCGTTTCCGTGAATATATCGGTTCTGAGGCGAAAATACCCGAAGACCAGGGTGACCAGAATAATAGCGATTATAAAAAAAAGAAGGATACTACTTTTATCGAGTCGCCCTTTTCTCTTACTTCTTTTT
This sequence comes from uncultured Spirochaetaceae bacterium, assembly GCA_964514815.1. Taxonomy (GTDB): domain Bacteria; phylum Spirochaetota; class Spirochaetia; order SZUA-6; family DRHE01; genus CAZERV01. The sequence goes on from CAZERV010000018.1 coordinate 15,142, forward strand.
AACATTCCTTCTCAGCTTATCTATACAATCCATTTGCTTCAATGTACTGAATCACCTTCTCCGGAACAAGAAAACGAATGGAGAGTCCGGATTGAAGCCTTTCCCGGATATCGGAAGATGAGACCGGCAGAAGCGGATTTTCCAGGTATTTATTAGGAAATCTGTTCTTCTGAGATGTATATGCGACCCTGTCGGTCGTATTACGATGGGCAACAATTAAGTCCACCAGACCGGAGAGCCTTTCGGCCTCTTTCCAGGTATCAAATTCTATAAAAAGATCATCCCCGATAATCAGCCCGGGCTTTGATTCGACCGAATATCGCTTTACAATATCCAGGACTGTATCAATAGTATAGGAAGGCCCTCCCCGCCCCATTTCGCAATCATCCACCACGAAATCGGGATAAGTCTCTACGGCTATTTTCAACATCTGCAGTCTGTGTTCCGGCTCGATCAGACCGTTTACTTTTTTATGAACCGGAATGTTTGCCGGTATGAAGAGGATACATTGATACTTGAAGCGCATTTTCACCTCTTCCGCCAGAAAGAGATGCCCCACATGAACAGGATTGAATGTGCCCCCCATGATCGCCAGCTTCATGAGTGCCTGATCGCCGCCTTCCCAATGGCTTTTTTCAATTCCACTATTCCATATCCGGTCAGCGCGGAGATTCCCAGTACCGGCTCCGTTGAACAGGTCCGGGTCAGGATTTCCAGGTTTTCAGAGGTATTCTCCAAATCCATCTTTGTGCCCACAATAAGCCGCGGTTTATTCAAAAGTTCAGGGCTGTATTGTTTTAACTCATTCGTTAACAGCCCGAAGGCGGAGAGAAAAGAAGGATCGCCCAGGTCAATCAGAAAGACCAGTTCCCCTGTTCTATTGATATGTTTTAGAAACTGAATGCCCAAACCTACGCCCCGGGATGCTCCTTCTATGATTCCCGGAATATCCGCAATAACAACATCCTGTTCATACACCCTCATCACACCGATATTGGGCACCCTGGTGGTAAATGGGTAACCGGCGATTTTAGGATTAGCATTCGTAAGCACGGAGAGGAGCGTTGACTTGCCGGAGTTTGGCAGGCCGACCAGGCCGATATCGGCAATCAGGTTCAGTTCAAGGAGAACCCTCTCCATTTTCCCCGCTTTTCCGGACTGGGCAAATCGGGGGGCCTGTCTGGTGGAAGTCTTGAAGTGCCAGTTTCCCTTCCCTCCTTTCCCGCCTTTCAGAAACAGCCAGGATTCTTCCCGGCCGTTAAGATCTTTTATTATCAGGCCATTTTGGATATCCTTAACCAGAGTTCCCGGCGGAACCGGTATCTCTACATCTTTCCCTCTCCGGCCGTGTTTCCGCACTCCTCTCCCCGGCTTACCGTTTTCAGCCCGGAAAATTTTCCGCAGCTTCAAATGAGAGAGGGTTTTTAGATTTTTTTTAATCAGAAAAACGCTGTCACCGCCGTCACCGCCGTCACCGCCGTCCGGACCGCCCTTCGGAACATATTTCTCCCGGCGAAAATGAACGGCTCCCGCCCCACCATCACCGGAGGAGACCTCTATAATCGTTTCATCGACAAAGCCATTCACAAATTGTGACTCACGACTGGGGCTGGATGCAGACTGATTTCCTTCCCTTCTGAGTTAAAAAAGTAACGGTCCCATCGATTTTAGCAAAGAGGGTATCATCCCTGCCTCTGCCTACATTAAAGCCGGGGTGAAATTTTGTCCCCCGTTGGCGGACAATAATCGACCCGGCCCGGACGACTTCACCCCCGTATCGTTTAATCCCCAGCCTTTGGGAATTAGAGTCTCTGCCGTTTTTTGAGCTTCCCCCGCCTTTTTTATGAGCCATATTCAGTTCTCCTCTATCATCCTTCCATTTATTTCAAGACTAATTTTTTCGGGATACTCCGTTTTTAGGTCCCGAAGACCGCATATCAGAAAATCCGTAATTCCTTTGATCCATTCTATCCGCTCCTCAGGAGGTTGCCGCAAAAGCAGGAACATCTCCCCCGGTCCGGGAGCATCCCCCTCTTTCACTAATTCGGGCCGGCCGGATAAAAGTCCGGCCCCTGTCCGGAGCAAGACGGTTACTGCCGCGCATACGATATCCCGGCTTGGATTTCCGGCACCGGCATGGCCGTCGGCTACAAAGCGCTCCAAACAGCCGCTCGGATAAAGGCTTATTTTCAGTCTGATCACCCGAATCTAACCTTTTCGCCATTCACCGAAGGATTATTCCCCTTTGGGCCGGTTCCCTTTTGTTGCTGTGCTGCTTACTTTAGGCTGCTTCTTCTTTACCGACGTGCTGCTTACTTTAGGCTGCTTCTTCTTTACCGACGTGCTGCTTACTTTAGGCT
>CAZERV010000018.1:17601-35576 GCA_964514815.1 uncultured Spirochaetaceae bacterium
TGCTTCTTCTTTACCGACGTGCTGCTTACTTTAGGCTGCTTCCCTTTCGCCGTAGCGCTATCGGCTTCAAGCTGCTTTCCTTTCTCTGCGCCGGCTGCAGCGCTGACTGCCTCTTCTACGCTTTTAGCGGCGGGCTTTTCAGGACTGCCGCCGGCGATCTCTTGCACCCTGATCAGAGTAAACTGCTGGCGATGGCCCTGTTTACGCCGATAATTTTTCCTTTTTTTATATTTAAAGATAATAATTTTTTTATCCTTGATGTGATCTGCGACAACCGCCTTTACCTTGACTCCCTTTACGTAGGGTTTGCCGATCTTGATCTTATCCTGGTCTGAAACCAGGAGCACAGAATCGAACTCGAGCTCCTCGCCTTTGTTCTTTTCAATTTTATCGACTTTCAGAAGCGATCCCTTCTCGGCCTTATACTGCTTGCCTTTTATCTCAACGAGCGTATACATTGTATTAACCCACCTGTTCTGATTTTTGTGTGACGATACCATAAGGACTACCGAGGGTCAATAGCCCTGCTTTCAGCCCTTGATGCTTCCCATGGTCAGGCCGGAAACTATGAATTTTTGAAAAATGAGCACTAAAATGAAGGGCGGGATACAGGCAATGACACCGGCAGCGGATATCTGGGTAAAATCATGAATGTATTGACTTCCTAATTCGGCAATGAAGAGGGGAAGCGTTTCGGCGGCCTCGGTTCTTGTAAAAATCAAAGCCAGGATAAACTCATCCCAGGCAAGCAGAAAGGCAAACACTCCGGTCGCTACCAGCCCGTTTGAGGATAGGGGCAGAACGATCCTGAATACGGTTTGCAACCTGGTCAATCCATCGATCCTCGCCGCATCTTCAAGATCTTTCGGCATGGTAAGGAAAAAACCCCTCATGATCCAGATTACGAATCCCAGGGTAAAGGAGGTGTATAGAATGACCAACAAGGGCTTGCTGTCGTAAAGGTGAACGTTTCTGCCAAACATGGCAATAAGCCCGGTATCGATAACATTTACAATAATGAAAAACGGGATGACCAGGGAAATCGTTGGGAGCATCCTGACGAACATCAACGACATGACCATCGTCCTTTTAAGCTTAAATTCAATGCGCACCACGGCATAGGCAGCCAGGGAACCGAAGAAAAGACAGACCACGGTTGTAATCGAGGCGACGATCAAGCTGTTTCGCAAAGAAGATAAGAAGCGGGAGCTTATTTCTTTTTCCGGGTCAAAAAAGGAAAGATAATGCCTGAAGGTCGGCTCAGACGGCAGCCAATGGCCCAACCTATCAGAAATAAGCTCTTTGTAGGGAAAAAGACTCGATAAGAACATCCAGGTAAGCGGGAGAACCGTCCAGAGTAAAATCAATAATACCAGAATATATAAACCGATGCTCTTCAGATGCTTTTTATTGAGAAAAGAATTGTTCATCTCTAAACCTCTTCCTTATAAAAAAGCTTAATATAGAGGAGCGTAAATCCCAGTATGAACAGGGCCACGAGGAAAGAAAGAGCGGAACCCTTTCCGAACCGCAAGAATTTCATTCCGGTTTCATACGTATAAATCCCGACCACCCTGATAGAGTACTGCATCAGGATATAGATAATATCGAAAACCCTGAAGAGCTCCATGGTACGGAGCACGAGAATGACCAGAAATACGGGTTTAAGATACGGATAAGTAACTGACCAGAATTTTTTCCAGGCGCCCGCCCCATCGATCGAAGCAACTTCATAGAGGCTGGCGGGGATTTGTTGAAGCCCGGCCAGGAGCAGAAAGATGACCAGGGGCGTAACCTTCCAGGTATCGGCCAGGATTATCATATTCAGGGCCCTGGAAACGCCCATCCAGGAAAAAAATGTCGAGAACACCGGAACGCCTTTAAAGGGGACATCGAAACCCAGCCAGACAATATTTTCCCCTTCTTGAAGAACACCGATTACCTTCAAGAGTCCGTTTAAAGCACCGAAGCTGCTCCCTGCGTATATCCATTCCCAGAGGCGGGCGTTGACCACGGTGGGTACCGCCCAGGGTACTAAAACAACGGCGCGCACAAAGGCGCGGCCGAGAAATTTCTTATTCAAAACCAGGGCTATGCCCGTGCCGAGAACAAGCTCAATAATCAGGGAGACTACGGTAAAATAGAGGGTAATGCGCACTGAAAGCCAGAATTGAGGGTCCTGAAAGAAAAAGTGCAGATAGTTAAGCAATCCCCGCCATTTGAGATCGATACCGCCTAAGCGGGGAGTCGCTTCATTAACAGATAAAATAAAGGCAAAAACAATGGGGCCGATAATAACCAGAAGAATAATAACCACCGCCGGTAGTACCAGTACGGTTAGAAGTTGTTTTGGGCTCATTTCCCTGGTGGCAATCACGGCAAATCCCTTAGTAACTTAGATTAATTAATCGAGGGGATCCCATCCGGAATCCCCTCGATCGATTTTAAAAATCGTTTTATAGAGCTTCAATCTCCGCTTTTGCCTTATCCAGGGCCTCTTTCGGCGTCATCTTCATCTCCAGGGCGGTATGGATGTATTTCTGAAGGATTGACGAGGTTTCGGTGTAGACCGGAACCCTGGGGCGGTGGTGTACATTGGCAATCTGTTTGGCCTTTATGTCCATGACCGGATCCATAACACTGGCATAGGTGCTCGCAGCCACAGAGGTCCAGACGGGCATCTCGGTTAAATAGGCGCGCTGGATAATGGGAGAGGTGCAGAACCTGAGCCACTTCCAGGCCGCATCTTTATTGTTCGAGTTGGCCAGGATGGCTGAGCCCTGGAACCCCGAGACCGATGCAGTATCATTTGGATATTTTCCGAGCACGCTTTTAGATACCGGGAGCAGGCCCATTTTAGCCTGGCCGACTATCTGAGAGGTATCCGGGTCATCCAGGGAACCGTACTGGAAGGTCCAGTTGGAGGTGAAGGCCGCCTGGCCGGCAATGAAGTCATCCCTGGCGGCCGGCTCATCATTAGTGAGAGATTTAGGCGAGGCTAGGCCTTCCTTTAAAAGCATGACCATGAACTCGAGCGCCTTAAGGCCGGGACCCTCGTTGAAAATCGGTTTCCCGTTTTCATCAAAAGTATCACCGCCGAATGCCCCGGTCAGCCAGACATACTCACATGTAAGCCCTTCTTTCTGGTTCCAGGAATCGGTCCAGGGATACGTCACGATCCCCTTTTTCTTCATGGCTTTCATCATTTCCACCATTTCTTCCAATGTCTTCGGGCGCTCTCCGGAGAAACCCGCCCGTTTGATCATGTCGACGTTGTAGAAGAACAACTGGAAGTTGGCTAAAAAGGGCATGGCCCAGATTTTACCGTCGTACGCAAAGGCGTCCATAATGGGCTGGGGAATATCCTCCTTAAAGCCGGCGATCTTATCATCCAGCGGAACGCAGAAGCCCTTGCTGGCAAACTCGGCGGTCCAGATGAGATCGAGAGAGAATACATCGTAGGTGGGGGTGGAGGCGATGGCCGAGGCAACTACCTTTTCGTGCTGCTCATCATATTTGACAAAATCCACATTGACCTTGATCCCGGTGATGTCGGTAAATAATTTTGCCCAGCCAACGACATCTTCCGGCTGGTACGCGGCCTGCGCCATGTAGAGCACATTGAGCTCTTCAGCCGGTCCTTCAGCCGGCCCGGCAACTTCTTTCGGGCCGCAGGCACTCATGCCGAGCAAGAGGCCGAGCCCTAATAGAATCAATAAACCTTTTTTCATTAGATCCTCCTTCTTCTTTTTTCCTGCCGAAGAGTAAATTTCTCCGGTAAGTTTTTTGTTCAGAGATTAACAGCAAGAACTGTGCCAAAAAGCGGGTTCTAATTACTTATGATATAAGGAGAAATAAGACTGGATAACTGGCACTATAAAAAATGGTTGAAATAAACCACCATGGTGGTTATTTTCCACCATTCGATAAATTATACTTCTTGATTCGATACTTCAGCGTGTTCCTGGAAATCCCGATCTCTTTGGCGGCTGCACTTACATTTCCGTTACAATGCTTCAATGCATCGGCGATGACCTTTTTCTCCAGGCTCGTAAGCTTGTTTTGGCCGGCATTATCCTCCGGGCACTCCCTTTCGGATTCTAACTGGATTATGTCCGTACGCCCGATCACTTCTCCACAGGATAACACAACGGATCTTTCAACCACGTTGCGCAGCTCTCGAACATTTCCGGGCCAGGGGTAAGCCAGTAAAGCTTTTTTAACTTCCTCGGAAAAGACGCAAATATTTTTTCCCATCTCTCTTGCATATTTATTGAGAAAGAACTCTGAGAGAGGCATAATGTCCTCCCGCCTGTCCCGTAAGGGAGGGATATTAATTGTTATGGTGTTTATCCGGTAAAAAAGGTCCTCTCTGAACAAGCCCTTTTCAACCAACGGTTTAAGCTCCCGGTTTGTTGCGCAAATAATCCTGGCGTTGATTTTGATTGTGGTGGTACTCCCCAGGGGCTCAAAACACTTCTCCTCCAATAGCCGCAGAAGCTTGGGTTGAATATTAGCCGGGCAATTGATTTTAATAAACGGTCTCTTGTATTTTGGGTCGTCCGTACTTCCGGAAATGTGAATCGCCTCGGCGATCAATTCTTTGCCGGACCCGCTTTTTCCTGAAATCAAGACCGGGGTAGCAACCTGGGATATTTTTTTCACCGTTTCCATAATATCCTTCATCGCCTTGCTTCTATAAATAAGCCTGCTTTTCCGGATCGACTCTTTTAGATGTTTATTTTCATTTTCCAGGTCTTTCACCTGAAATATTCGCCGGATAATGTGCCTGATCACATCTTTATTAAAAGGCTTGGTAATGAAATCGGCAGCCCCGTTCTTCATTGCTTCAACCGCCCCTTCGATTGTGCCGTAAGCCGTGATCAATACCAGGGGAATGTCTCTCTTTGCATCCCTCAAAAACCTCAAAATCCCCATTCCGTCAACATCAGGCATTTTTAAATCAGAAATTATCAGATCGACAACCTCGCCGCTCTCCATCTGCTTGATCGCCTCTCTTCCGTTGGATGCTGTAATTACCGAAAACCCATCATCCTCTAAGAGCATTTTTAAGGCCAGGCACATATTCTTTTCATCATCAGCAACCAAGATCCTTTTCATTACCAACTCCTAAAGTACGATCTGAAATGTTGAGCCCTTGCCCGGCGACGATTGAACATCGATGGACCCGTTATGCTGCTCAACGATTCTATGGGCAATGGACAATCCCAGGCCTGTACCCGTTGATTTAGTCGTAAAGAAAGGATTAAAAACCTGTTTCCTCGTTTCCTCATCGAATCCACAGCCCCAATCCTGAATTTCCAGGCAGAGATAATTGTTTTTCATGAACACCCTGAATTCAATCTTGCCGCTCGGTGATGAGGCCTGGATTGCATTCAGGACCAGGTTGGAAATAACCTGCTCAATCAAGCTCTTATCCATTAAATATTCCGGTATTTCATCTCGAATAATGACATTTATCTCCAGATCAGGATATTTATCCAGGGGCAGGCTTTTTAAAGACAGTTGTATTACTTCCTCAATGGAGCAAAGGGACTTTTGTATTTCCCGGGGCCTGGCGAAATCCAGTAGATTGCCGATTACAAGATTAAGCGTATCAATTTCATTTATCAGCATTTGGGTAATCCGATTATAAGCCTCCTCTTTTTCCATTACCCTGTAATTATCCCGGAGCATTTCAGAAGAGACCTTCATAACTCCCAATGGATTCCGGAATTGATGCGCCACTCCGGCTGCCATTTCTCCCAATGCCGCGAGTCTTGAAGATATTAAAAGCTTTTCCTCTAATTTCTTAACCCTGGTAATATCTTCAAAGATTGCAATCGTCCCCATTTGGGCGCCGTCCTTAGAATACATCGGAGAAGTGCTTAAATAGAGAATCGTCTCTCTTCCGTCCTGGTTTATCCTGACTTCTTTGCCGGTAAAATGAATGTCGTTTTTCAGGCTTTCTTCAATAAGGGCAAACAGATTCTTCGGTAAAGCCCTGGATTTTATATTGATCCCTTTGAGAGTTTTTACCCCTTTTCCAATGGTAATTTCTGCAGCCGGATTAAAGGTCGTTATTTCGTTTTTTAAATTGATGGTAATAATCCCGGACCGGACGTTTTCAAGAATCAGGGCGTTATAATGGGATAACTGCAACAGCTCCTTCTCCCTGGCTAAAAGGCTGCTCCTCATCTTGTTGAAGGCGCCCGCCAATTCTCCAAATTCATCTTCTGCTGGGACCTGAAAGCGGTAATGGAGATTCCCCTCCGAAATCTTGTGGACGCCTTTCAGAAGATTTTGAAAAGGATGAAAAAAAGTAACTCTATAGAAAATGATACCTATTAAGAGAGCCAGGGAAAGGATGAGTAGTGTTGAAACCAATGAAATGGTGTTATAGCGGGTAATTAGCAACCTGGATTCTTTTGTATCAAGCAAGCAAAATATCTTCCCCCCAGGCTCGCCTAAACTTACCATGGGAAGCGACCCGACCATAAATCCGTCAACTGTTTCAAAACCGTTTACCAGTATTTGACTTTCTGAAAAAGAAATGATTTTCGCAATTGTTTCCCGGTCCAAATCCCCCGCGTCGACATTTTTTTCAATAAAACGGATAATGATCTTAGAATTGGTGATATTCTCCAGTTTTTTAACAAATGATTGGTCAATATTCAGGCTTAGGCTAATTACGCCGATTAAATTATCCTCCCTCTTTATCGGGGATAAAACCGTGAGCGTGATGGCATCTCCGCTTTCTGAGACAAAATATGGTTTTTTTCCCGAGAAGGCCAGTTCCAGATTTCTTTTAAGCTCATCTTTCATTAATAAGATATCACCTTCTGAAGTGAAGAGTAATTCCGGTTTTGAATAAATGCCGATTGCATCGATTGAGAGGGACGATTTAAAAACGGCCAGCCTCTTTTAAAGAGATTCTGCAGTCCAAAATCCGTATAATCGATAATCTTTGTTTGCCCGGCCAGCAGGTTTGCATTGACATTAAGCGCATTCAAGGTTTCATCCAGATAGCCCTCGATACCTAAAAAGGCTCCTTTCATCTGGGCCTTGAATGAATCATTCTGGCTTCTTGAGATTATTAACGTTAGAGCGATAAGCGAAATTATTCCCTGGAGAAGAACTATGATAATGAAAGAGAGAGCCACTTTAGTAGAAATCTTCAGTTCTATCTTTTTATTTAATATTTCCATGCTATTCTTTTAAAATTAATCGATCGATATCTCTTTGAGCCATTCTCAAGGCCAGCTCAGGAGATACCTTCTTCCGGAGAGCTTCATAAATCCATTTTTGCAGACTCGTGCTTATTCTTCTGTACTGGGGATGGATCGGACGGTTGTGGACGCCAATAATCTGATTCCTCTTTAAAGCAATCTCCGGATCTTTCTGTGAAGTTTCTTTTTCCGTCCATACTTGCTTCCATACAGACATTTCATCAAGATGCATCTTCTGGAATTCCGGGGAAGAGAGATAACGTATAAACTCCCAGGCGGTCGTTTTGCTGGAGCTATTACGAGTCACGGACAAACCTTGAAAACCGCTCACCGTGGAAGTAATATTTTTCTGGCCGGGAATGAGGCTTGCTTTTCCGGTTTTAGAAATAGGAAGCTCCGACTCCTTTATTAGACCGGTTAAAAAAGTCCAGTTAGTAGTAAAAAGACAATCTCCCCAGAGGAAGACTTCTGAAGCGAATACCTCTTCAGAATGAAGGGAATACGGATTCATTAGACCAAGGTCCAATAAGCCGACTAAAAACTCAAGCGCCTTTAGATTGGGCGCTGACAACAGATTGATATTCCCCTCCGAATCTACAAGATCCCCTCCAAACGCCCCCACCAACCATACATATTCACAGACGAGGGCTTCCTGCTTCCTCAATGAATCGAATAGAGGATATTTTATAAGGCCCCTCTCTTTCACCGATAAAGCCATATCTACGACTTCTTCAAGAGAAGTCGGAGGCTGATCGAAGCCTGCCCGGTTCAAAAGATCCATATTTGTATAGAACAATTGAAAGTTGGCCAGAAACGGCACCGCCCATATTTTATCCGAGTATTCGAAGGCCTGGTAGATTTCAGGTATTATTCCCTCCTTGATCTCGGTTTCCAAATAAGAAGGAATGGGCTCTATAATTTTTTGCTCGGCAAAATCAGCCGTCCAGATTAAATCCAAGAGAATTATATCGTAATCGGCATCTTCTTTTTGCGAAGATTTGGATAATCAAATTATATTGATCCTCGTATTCAACAAAGGATAGATTTACTCTAACCGGTTTTTTCGTAAAAGGATTCTACTCGCTCCATAATATCGGACGGCTGGTAGCCTGCCTGGGCCATATAGAGCATTTGTAGTTCCTGGCTGAAAATGAGTGGAGTAAAGACAAGGAATAAAAGGTGGAAAAAAGTTGGGATTTTCAATTTTTTAAAATGTTACTTCAACTGATTACCGATGTCAATAAAGCTTTATGGCGCTGATTTCTCGGGCCTTGACTTTTTGCCATTGAATTATTATGTTTTTTCCTCCTGATTGAATCAATAATCACAAAAAGTAGCGAATACCCAGCGAGGAATACGATAATGAAGACAGATCTGGCCAAAATGCGAAATATAGGTATCAGCGCCCACATCGATTCGGGTAAAACTACCCTGACCGAGCGGATCCTGTTCTATTGCAATAAGATCTATGCCATTCATGAAATCCGGGGAAAAGACGGTATCGGCGCTACCATGGATTCCATGGAACTGGAACGGGAGCGAGGCATTACCATTGCCTCGGCTACCACAAATGTGCATTGGAAGGACCATGCGCTCAATATCATCGACACGCCGGGACACGTGGATTTTACCATAGAAGTCGAGCGTGCCCTCAGGGTCCTGGACGGAGCGATCCTGGTCCTCTGCGCCGTGGGCGGCGTCCAATCCCAGACTCTGACCGTAGACAGGCAGCTTAAACGCTACCAGGTCCCCAGGCTGGCCTTTGTAAATAAGTGCGACCGGGTCGGTGCCAATCCTTTCAAAGTAAAGGACCAGCTCAAAGAAAAACTCGGGCAAAACGCCGTCCTTATGCAGATCCCTATTGGGCTGGAAAACGAGCACAAGGGAGTTGTCGATCTGGTTACCATGAAAGCTCTCTATTTTGACGGAAGCCGGGGCGAGCATGTGCGAACGGAGGAGATCCCGGAGTATTTACAAAAAGAGGCGGAAAGCTTGCGGGAAGAGCTCCTGGATGCGGCTACCATGTTTTCCGATGAGCTGGCCGAGGCCTGTCTGGAAGGCACAGCCGCGGAAGAGCAGATCTATGCCGCCGTCCGCAAGGGAACGCTGGCCCTGGAGCTCACCCCGGTATTTATCGGTTCAGCCTATAAAAATATCGGTGTCCAGCCCCTCCTGGACGGGGTCCTTGGTTACCTGCCTGAGCCCCGGGACATTCGAACGAACGCCCTGGATCTCGATAACAATGAAGAAGTGGTGCCGCTCGCCTCAGATCCCGGGCTTCCGGCGGTCGCCCTGGCTTTCAAGCTGGAAGACGGCCAGTACGGGCAGTTAACCTACATTCGTGTCTACCAGGGCACGATCAGGAAGGGGGATGAGCTTTACAACAGCCGCAGTAGAAAGAAATTCAAGGTGGGTCGCCTGGTCCGGATGCACGCTGATAATATGGAAGATATCGATGAAGGTGGATGCGGCGACATTGTCGCCCTCTTCGGAATGGACTGCGCCTCGGGAGATATTTTTACGAGCACAGATCTCAACTATTCTATGACGACCATGTTCGTGCCGGAACCGGTCATTTCCCTGGCTATCAAGGCGAAGGATAATAAATCCGAAGATACCCTTTCCAAGGCGTTGAACAGGTTTACCAAGGAGGATCCGACTTTTATATCGTACGTGGACCCTGAGTCGAAGGAAACCATTATCAGCGGTATGGGAGAGCTCCACCTGGACGTCTACCTGGAACGTATCAAGAGAGAGTATAAGTCCGAAGTGGAGACCGGAATGCCCCGGGTCGCCTACCGGGAAACAATCACCCGGGCCGCGGAGTTCAATTACACCCAAAGGAAACAAACCGGGGGCGCCGGGCAGTACGGCCGGATAGCCGGCTTAATTGAACCCAATCCGGAGAGTGATTACGAATTCATCGATAAAATCAAGGGCGGCGTTATTCCGAAGGAATATATTCCTGCCTGTGATAAGGGCTTCAGGGCCTGCCTGGATAAGGGGGCCCTGATCGGATTTCCTATCGTGGGCGTTAAGATTACTATTAACGATGGCAGCTATCATCCGGTCGATTCATCGGATCTGGCCTTCCGGCAGGCAGCCATAGGCGCTTTCCGAGAAGTGTATGCCGGGGCCAGACCGGAAATCCTGGAACCGATCATGTCGGTTACGGTGGAGGGACCCACCGAGTATCAAGGCAATATTTTTACCAGTCTTAACCAGCGCCGGGGGATCATTATCAGCTCTACGGAAGACGGCAGTTTCTCCATAGTGGAAGCCGAGGTCCCCTTAAGCGAAATGTTCAGCTATTCAACCGTGCTCAGGTCTATTACCCAGGGAAAAGCGGAGTTTACCATGGAGTTTTCCAAATACGGAAGGGTCCCTGCAAGTATCTCCGAAGAGTTGAAAGAAAAGTATCGCCAGACAAAAGGAGAAAAAAGAAATGATTAAACGGGAACTGAACCAGCGAAGCCCATTGAGGATCCTGGAAAACTCTACTCACGGGGGGCTAGGAAAGGGAAACATCGGTGTTATGGCCGCCCGAAAAGGGGTCGGCAAGACCGCCTGCCTGACACATATTGCCACCGATCGGCTCTTCCGGGGAAAGCAGGTCATTCATGTCTCCTTTTCCACCGATACCCGCCATATCGTGGACTGGTATAAGGATATTTTCAGGGAGATCGCCCGGAAGTTTGACCTGGAATCCGCCATGAGCGTTTATGAAGAGATCATTAAAAACCGGATCATTATGAACTTCAACCAGAAAGGCGTCGGGCTTGCCAGGGTTATCAAGAGCATTCGGGCCATGATCAAGGACGGTCACTTTTCTGCGGACAGCATCATGGTGGACGGATACGATTTCGGGGCCTCGACGCCTGCCGAGCTGCGGGAGATCAAGGGCTTCGCCGCAGAAGAGGGCCTTGATCTCTGGTTCAGTGTAACCCTGCCGGACGGTCAGTCGGGGACCTATAACGACCGGGGCATACCCCGTCTTTTGGAACAATATATTGAAGAGATTGACGTCCTCATCTGCCTCAGACCGAAGGAAAAGCATATTCACCTGGAGCTGGTCAAGGACCATGATTTTCCGTTGGCGGCAGATATGCACCTAAAACTCGATCCCAGGACACTTTTGATAGCCCGGGAATAATAAAAGGAAACTTACCCGGCGGCGGTTTCAAGCGGAGCCGATCTCTAACCCTCAGAGTAGGAAGCCGGGCAAAAGTATCTTTTTATATTGACTATTCTCATAATATATGCTAAAGTCATTTATAATGAAAATTTTCGCTAAAGGAAGGGGGATAAAATGAACAATGTGAACATGCCAGAGATAGAGAAGTTCGTCTCCACGATAGAAAAAGATGCATCCCAGGCCAAGAAAAGTAAGCGCATAACGGGCTCCTGGGTGTTCGAAGAGGGTAAGCCGCAGTACGTTTCTACTTTGGAATATCCCAGGGGAAAAGTCGTGCTCCACACGGAACTTCCGCCCTTCGCCGGCGGTTGGGGAACCAGTCCGGATCCAATCCAGTACTGTCTTCACGGCTTAGCGGCCTGTTTCGTGGCAACTTTCGCAGCCATGGCTGCCGGAGAGGGGATAGAGCTTAAAAGGCTTGAAGTCACTGTCGAGAATTGGATGGACTTGAGGAAGATGATGGGGCTCTCCGGAGACGACATCATAAAGAAAGTGAAGTTTACTATTAATGCCGAGGGCGCATCACGGGATCAACTGGAAAAGGTTCTTGCATTAACGCAAGAACGTTGTCCGGGTGTGGAGTGTGTCACCCGGTCAATACCGCTGGAAGTTGCGTTGAGCACCTAAAGCCCTGTAAAAAACGGCTAACCTCGGGACCATGAGATTCTCACCTTATAAGAATCCCTCATTTTGACAGATTTTCCTGTCATTATAAAAGGTAGGTATGATTAATAAAAATTATACATTGACCAGTCTGGCCCAGACATGTGGCTGAGCGGCTAAAATAAGTCCGGCAGGTCTGTCGGATGCCTTAGAGTGTATTATCCATCCTCAGGATTTAAACTTACTGGTCGGCTTCGATACGTCAGACGATGCCGCCGTGTATCGTCTGACACCCGAGATGGCCATGATTAACACGGTGGATTTCATTACACCACCGGTTGATGATCCCTACTGGTTTGGCCAGATCGCCGCAGCAAATTCCATCTCGGATATCTATTCTATGGGCGGAAAACCTTTGACAGCCCTGAATGTTGTCATGTTCCCCTCGAAAATTCTGGATATAGGTGTACTCGGGGAAATTCTGCGGGGAGGGAATGACAAGGTAATAGAGGCCGGAGCCTGTCTGGTCGGCGGCCATACGGTAGAAGATAAAGAGCCGAAATACGGTCTCTGCGTCAGTGGCACGGTTCATCCTGACCGTATCATTACCAATGCCGGCGGTCGACCCGGGGATGCTTTGATTCTTACCAAACCGTTAGGAACCGGCGTGCTGTTAAATGCGGCCCGCGACGGGAAGATCTCATTACAAACCCTGGAGAAAGAGGTATTACCAACAGCAGCGGCGTTAAATGGCCCAGCTATGGAAATCGCGCTCGAATTCGACCTGCATGCCTGTACGGACATCACAGGCTTTGGCATAGCCGGTCATGCGCTGGAGGTTTCCCTTGGCTGCAAATCACGTATACTTTTGCGATATTCCTCGTTGCCATTTTTTAACCAGGCCCATGAAATGTATCGTAAAGGGGTGACTACCGGCTGTAACAGGGGCAATCGTCAACTGACCGACGGAAAAATGGAAATCCGCGGGTCTCTATCCGACACTGAAAAGGAGCTGCTATATGACCCTCAAACCTCTGGCGGTTTACTTCTTTCGGTTCCGGGAGAACAAGCGAAAGAGCTTCTCAGCAGCCTCCACAAAGGGGGAGTCATAAATGCCTCAATCGTAGGTGAGGTAGTGGAAGGACCTCCTGGAATTGAGGTGATTTAATAATGGCGGAATCGGTTTCCTTTGCGGTTTTTTATCCGGATTATTAGGCATAGGCGGCGGTATCGTAATGACTCCTCTGCTTTTGTTTGTTCCTCCACTCCTGGGTTTACCCGCTATTTCGATTAAGACCGTAGCTGGACTTACAATTATCCAAGGCGCTTTGGGATGTCTTACCGGAGCTCTCTCTCACCGCAAATTTCATTTTCTATCGACCATTGATCCTGACGGCTATACCCGCTACAATCTTGGGTAGTTTGCTGAGTCGAAAAGTTCCGGTACAGGTATTGCGAAGGATCCTGTCGATTATTATTGTGGTTGCAGCAATTCGAATTGGGATTTCCATATTTGCTGAGTAGATTGGTTCATCGATAGATCTCCAGGACAGTACACTCGGCTCACTCATCTGAGCCGGGCAGCAGGGTCTTCACCCTCCCACACTCACCCGAATATGTTGTAATGCCTGACGGCTAACGCTTGAGATGCGGCGAGGTAGGCCAGGTGGGCACTTCGCAGGTTAGCGCGGCGACCGCCGCCTCCCACTCCTTTTGGTTATGCGGCCTACGCGCCCGGAAGGTAATCCCCAGCGCACCAAAATCGGCCGCGCTCGACTCATGCGGCGTACCGCTGAACACGTCTACTCGCGAGGTGATCTCAAACTCGACAAAGCCGGCTGCCACGACCGTGGCTTCGAGCTCTACTTCCAGCAGAGCGCCGGCAATTCATCCCGACCACAGGTCGATGTCCCGTTTATCGCCGTCCGAGACCGCCTTCTGCACCAGGATGTCGCCGATCTGCAGGCGACCCGTAGGCTTGAGCACCCTCTTCATCTCTTTAAGAGGGGCGCTCTTGTCCGGCATCAGGTTGAGCATCCCGTTGGAGATCACCACGTCGGCCCAGCCGTCGGGCACGGGCAGGTCTTCACCGAAGCCCTTTCGGAACTCGACGTTGTCCAGGCCGACCTCGGCTGCTGCAGCGCGCCCTTTCTCTATCATGGCCGCCGTCATATCCACCCCAATCACCCGGCCTTTTGGACTCACCATACGGGCTGCGATCAGGCTATCAAAACCCGCCCCGCAGCCCACATCGACCACATGCTCGCCGGGTTTGATTTCGCCCAGGCTGAAGGGGTTGCCGGTGCCGGCGAAGGATTCCACGGAGGCCTCGGGAATTCCCTCCAGCCAGGCCTCATCGTACCCCAACATTTGAGCCAGCGGGCGACCGATAAAGAAGTGAAAGCCTTTCTCTGGGTCCAACGCTACTTCCTGATACTCTTTTTGAATTGCCTGACGCAGTTCGCTGCGATCCAACAATTTTCCATGTTTTTGTTCACTCATAATACACTCCTAGAAATATCAATAACGGTTTAACGATTAAAACAATATTAGTAATCATTATATCAGCCGAGAGGCATCATAGTCAAGGAAATTGGAAAACTTTTTGAAAAAAGCTGTGTTCGATTATTATCCAGATTATAAGGGAGAATAATAGCGATTTCGCCCAATAAGTGTGGGATACCTGCATTTCTGAAAAATTGAATGACTTGAAATTTTCATTGCAATAACTTGCCATAAATGGTGTTTTATTACCATGAAATTTACAAAGGCATTTCAAATTGTCAGGAATGAAGCAGTGTTTGAATCCAGCCTTTTTCCACCCTATCTACTACCAACTTCAATAGACCACCCGCAAAAGATTTTTAAAAATTCCGGAAAAATTTGGTTATTTGCCAGGACCTCTGAACTTGGTTGCCTCATCTGAATCATTATCATTAACATTTTTGTAGAATTAGACCAGGCATTTCGTAGGCAAATATAAGGAATATCCTGATGAATTAAAAATAAGGAACGTATAAAGTCAGAATTAATGTATATAAAGGGACGAGAACTGCTTACAGAAAAATGGTTTACAAAATATAAATAAAATGATCGAAAGCAAAACGATCAGCATAAAACAAAGCTTCAGAAGTAAATCCATGGAGGGGAAGCTACTCTGGAATATACGAGGCTTTAACCGGTCATACTGGTAGATTCGAAGGTCAGTACGTTTCGGCTACGACCAAAGAGCTATCAGATCTATCAATTTTAATCTCTGGGGAATTTCGATGTATTCTCTCCAAAGACGCTTTTGCCTTATTCTTTTCCAAAGTTTAAAATTTAGAAAAGGATAACTGTGTTTTAGAGCATTCTTGGTGAGTAAATAAGAAATGATGGAATGGAGACCAATTGCAGGGCTTTTCATTTCCGAGCAAGAAGTAGATGATCTGATTACTGGAAAACAAGTCGAACTTGGATTGTTGCAATAGTCAGGAGTGAGTGATCCTTCCCAGCGCTGATTTCATCCGAAACCTAAGTTTTTATAGACAAAGTCCAATAAAATGGGTTTGGGCGCTGGACTTTATTATATTTTTTTGCGCGTTCGGCGCAAAAAATTCAAAGGAATAGCATATTCGCCTTTCATCGTTTAAAACTGAAATCCTTCTCATTTGCCTGACTCCGGAATCGGACTTAAGATTTAAGGCCTCGCATCTATCTCTAATCATTTTAAGATGTGATCGAGAATCAAGATGTATTAGAGAAAGTCAAGGATATCTTGGCTATATACTTCGCAAAAATTAAATCAACAGAAGGAGAAAAAATGGCAAGAGAAATAAGAAAAGATCAAAGGTATAAGGAAAGGTTGCTTAAATTAATCCCCAGTGAAATTATAGCGGCTTATCTGGTAGTGTCGGGAATAATTCCCGAAGATAGTCTAAAGTGGGGAACTCTCATTGTTTCCGCTGTGTTACTGGTTCTAGTTCCTTTTTATCTGATAAAGTTTCAAAAGGTTAAGCCGATCGGCCAAATTATTTTCACAATGATCTCATTTATAGTCTGGCTCTATTCTATCAGAGGACCTTTCGGCCCATGGGGCCTCCATGAACCGTGGATTGGTTCTGTCGTTTTAATTCTATGGACTTTGGTAATTCCACTGGGGTACAACCCAAAGAGTGAACCTGCTGCTTCTCCGGATGGATCGTAAAGGAGGAGATAAACTTGCTTCTTTATTAAGAATGTAGAAAGGAGGTTAACGATGAAGAATAGCTTAATTCACATCTGTTTAACGGGGATCTTGTCGACGTTGCTTTTTGGGGTCTCTCAATTAACCATGGCACAACCCATAGATTTCTCTGAGTTTAAAAAGATAGCCGAAGGAAATAACTTCACAGTTGAAATGAAGCCAACAGAGGATGAAAGAATTAAGATTATCATTATAAAACGAGTAGGGAAAACTGAAGAGAGTCACGGCCTGTTTGATATTCAGTGGGACAAAAAAGAAGAGTGGGAGATTTTTTACTATGACACCGGTAGTGGAAGTTTTCAGTTTGTTCAAAGTGAAGGAAATACATCAACTAAGGCTCCATTTTTAGGACAATGGCGAATCGAAGAGGAAACGAATACACTACCAGATGAAATAAAGTTTCCCGAACTAAAATTTGAGGAGTAAAGGTACCAAATGAAGCATAACGTAATTCAAGGTTATATAGCGGTGGGAGTAGTACTGGTATTCCTTATCGGAACGTTAGGGCTGCTGTTTGTCGCCTTGCTTGGTTTTACCGATGTAAAGGACCTTAAAGAAGTTTGGGATCGTTGGGATGGCACATTAAGTATTGCGCTGGGTACTGTATTGGGATTTTACTTTGGGAAGCCCAAACGTTCTGGTGATCACCAGGCTGAAACGTGAATTGAGATGGATCTGAGCATCCCGTATTGCCTGCGGTCTTCTAAAATTATCTCTCATCCCCGCTGGATCTCCCCAGATTTTCTGGTATTATTTTCGAACCATAGGATAGATGATATAAGAATATAGCCAACTTCTGTATTTTATACAGCATACTGTGAAATAGCATAATAACCTTATAGTGAGGACCATGATTTCTAATTAAGCCAGTAGAGAGGAGGATTGAAATGAAGCGGTTGAATGCCACACTTAATCAAACTTCAGCATGGAAAGCAATGTTGAGGGAATCTCAACGACGGATAGAAGTTGATTTACACGAAGTCGAGCGGGTAATCGAGCTCGCTCGCCGAACGCCAGGTCTGGCTGATTATGAGGAGGAGCTTCCAAAGCTATCTATCTTTTTCCAAGTGGCAACCGAGTATTACCAGCAACGTGACCCGGATGGACTTACCGGACTCGTTGAGTTCTGGGAACGTTATCGGGAAGTAGTAATCCAACGATACACAGCGGTAACCCCTGTGGAGCTGCGCGCAGCAGACAAAGTTGTAAGGGATATCTTTCGACGCTTCCTAACCGGTGTACCTAACGAGAACTTCGCCTATTCGCCCGATGCGACACCACTCGTATATGGTGGAGAAGGTGGTCTTGGCGCCTACTTCACTCACCCACCAGGATGGAATCGCCCGTTCGCTATAATCAACCTTCCTCATACCGCATTCGACAATGTATGGCAGTGGCTCGCTCTGCCCCATGAGACGGGTCACGACACTTATGCTACAGTGAATGGATTTGCTTCAGAGCTAGAAAATACACTAAAAAAGCGAATGCGAGATGCGGTTCGTAACGGCGAAGTTACGATTCCAGACGTGGATGTGGACTTGAATTCTTTCGGTGTACCACATCGAATACGATACTCTGGAGAAGAGTTCCTGGCTGCAGTATGGAAAGCGTGGGCCAACGAAGCACAGGCCGATATCGTGGGATTGTTGAGCTGCGGCGGCGCAGCAGCCGTGACCCTGCAGCAGATCATCGGATTTAGGTCCGAAGACGTTTGGGAGTTGTT
>CAZERV010000019.1:0-35567 GCA_964514815.1 uncultured Spirochaetaceae bacterium
TAAACTCCACGGCGCTCTCGTTTGGTGCGCCGTGGTTTCTATATGCTGAAGACCGCGGGATACCCTGGCGGTCTTTTTTTTTGCACTTAGTTGGGGCTGCCGGCGCATGAATGTCCGTTAAGTGAAAATGTCGGAGCTGAAAAAGGAAATCGATCTTAAATCCAATCTCAAATCGCAGGGCATCGCCGGTCTATGGAGCATGCTTAAAGGCTTTAGAGCGGTCTACCTGGCTGCCGTGCTGAGCCTGGCTGTGGCGGCGATCGACCGCACGGCCACTTTTCTGGTCCTGCGCAGCTTTGTGGACTCCGCCTTAGCGAAAGGGCTGTACACCGACCGTCTCTATCTCTTTGCCCTGGCTTTCGTCGCTTTTGCCTGCATCGAGGGCGGTGCATCATTTTTAAAGGGCAAGTTATCCGCCCGGTCTGCCGAAAGGGTGACCCTGCACCTCCGGAACTATCTCTTCGACTACATCCAGCGGCTCTCTTTATCTTTAACCTGCTGGCCGTAATCAATCTCAACCCTCGGTTGGGCTTGCTCTCCGTGGTGTTTATGCCTTTCATCCTTGTCCAATCTCTCTGGTTCTTCAAACGGATCTATAAGGCCTTTGAACATTACCAGGAGCAGGAAGCCCGGCTCTCCTCCACCCTACAGGAGAATATCTCTGCGATTCGTATTGTGCGCGCCTTTGCCCGGCAGGATTTTGAGAAAGAGAAGTTCGAGAAGGAGAACTGGACTAAATTCAAGCGGGGCCGGAAGATGCTGACATTACATTCCCTATACTGGCCGACCTCGGACATTCTCTGCGTATTGCAGATGCTGCTCATCTTTTTCCTGGGCGCCAGGATGGCCATCTCCGGCGAGATTAGTATGGGAACCTACATGGCAGTGTCGGGGATGATTATCTGGATTATCTGGCCCATGAGAAATCTGGGCCGTATCGTTCAGGCCGGGACCCACGAAATGCTCCTCGAAGAGAAGGGTTTTTACCGGCAAGATCGTGCTCAGGATCCTGGCCCTGCTGCGGGCCCACTGGTCCTGGACGCTGGGCTTTATCCTGCTCATCGCTTTGGTCTCAGCCCAGGATTCCTTTTTCACCTATGTGAGTAAGCTGTTAATCGACGAGGCAATTGTACCGGGCGATTCTTCCCGCCTGATGGAACTCTCCTTCTCCTACTTCGATCGGACCCCCCTGGGCTGGATCATGTCCAGGGTAACCTCAGATTCGGGCAAGATCGCAGAGCCGGTAACCTGGGGGTTGGTAGACATTACCTGGGCGCTGATGAATATCACTACCTCCTTTATCTTTATGTCGATCATAAATTGGCGCCTGGCCCTTATCGTTCTGGCAGTGATGCCGATCATGGTGCTGGTGAGTGTCCAGTTTCAGCGCCTGATCCTGGCCGAGTACCGGCAGGTACGCAAGCTCAACTCCAAGCTCACCGGGGTGTACAGCGAGATGATCTCCGGCGTACGCGTGATTAAAGCCCTGTGCCGGAAAGAAAAGAATCTGGATGAATTTTCAGACCTGGCCCGGGTCTGGGCCTCGATGCAAAGCACCCTGGCTTCGGCAGAGAGGATTTTTTCCCTGACCGATTCGGTCCCGGAAGTCCGGGACCGGGAGTCAAGTTACGATCCCGGCTCAATACTCAAAGTTATCAGTTTCGAGCAGGTGAACTTCTCATACGAGGCGGGTAAACCGGTACTGCAGGGTTTTAACCTGCAGATTCAGCCCGGGGAGCGGATCGCTTTAGTCGGTCCCGCCGGTGGCGGAAAGTCGACGATTATCAACCTGATCTGCTGCTTCTACGAGCAGCAGTTCCGGCTGGCGAAGTCTACACTGGCTTAGGCGGACTTCTGTGTTCTGCTCATTACTTGCCGCAGACTGGCTGCGCTCGGCCAGCTTCCTGAGCGGCTTTTAAGGCTATTTTTTCTGTCTGAAGCGCATTATCAGCATTCTGTTTTATGTTGGAACCCATTTCCTCCACGGATGCTGAAGCTTCTTCGGCATAAGCAGCCTGCTCAGTAGACCCTTGAGACATTTCTTGCGCTGTGAAATCCCTCTAGATCTCCTTTGAGTGCTTCTAACTTATTAGCGGATGGGGCGTTCAGGCTGAACCGGGTATCGGGCAGAGCCTTCACCGTTACGGTGCCCTTCGATTGATGACATTTGGGGGTATCCCCATAACTGCACTAATGAATAATTCTTGTATATTCCTACGTTTCCTAGTTTCTTTACTATCTTCCTCAAGATTTTGCTCCATTATCTAAATTTTCATTGCGTTATATAGATGGTAGTTAGTTAAATATGATAAGTCCGGTCACGGCGATACCCCCGGATAACCCTATATTATTTTTTTTTTATTTGACATCTGCTTTTTTTTAGTATTAATGCTTACTTTAAATCATATTTTTAAGAAGGAGGGAAAAGAGATGGACCTTTACGAAAAAATGATCAACGAGGCGGTAGAAGCCACCCTATCTGTCTTCAATGTCAACAAGGCCAAGAGAGGCGGGACATTCAAATTCACCGACTGCAAACCCTACGTAGATGCCGTCAACAAGATGAAGCCGGACAAAGGTCAGAGCAAGGAGGTCTTCGACCTGCACGTGCAGTCCGTGAATGCTCATTACGACATCCTTACCGGCTTAACGGATACCATCCGGCCGGAGGACGATCCCTTTATTGAGCACTATCAGACTCCCCCGATCCTGGAAATCCTCTATGAGGAGGATTCTGGGTTCAAGGATTCGATGTGGAAATTCATCGATGCCCTGGCCCGGAACAAGGCCATGATCGGCCGGGAGTCGGTCCGGCGCTACGGCGGGATGTACGGCCTGACCTGTGTGGTGGATTTCGCCTTCTCTGCAGGTTCTGTGCCCAATCTTGTAAACCGTATTCTCCGGGAAATGAACATCCCTGGGAAACACAAACAAGCCATTCTGGCCTGCAAGTCCTGGGGTATGAACACCTCTTATGGTCTGTGTGGCGCTTTCCGGGCTGCCCTGGAATCAGGAAAAACAGTAGCAGAGGCGGAACAGGCGGAAGTCGATCAGTTGCAGTTCGTTTACCGGGAACCCGTCGCTGCTCAGGCCAAACTGATGGACACCCACAACCTGGGAGGGCACGGTCCTCATACTTCTTTTGATGTTCGCAAGTACATGCAGCAGTATAAGGAGAAGATAAAGCCCGCAGTTACGGCGGCCATGAAGGCGGGTGTGCATCTGGCCAACATCACCGCAGTACCGGCCTACTGCGTGGGCGAGATCGGCCACCATATGGCCCAATCCGCCTACAACATGTTCAAGGACGATATGGTCTTCGGTATCTATGAAGCGATAATGGGCGTTTTCGAGAACACCCTGCGGCGAGGCGTCCAGCAAAATGCCTACAAGAGGGAATGGGATGTACTGGCGGTGGCTACCGGAGCTCCGGCCTGCGGAACAGCCTTCTTATTGTGGTTGGACAGTTTCACCGTACCCATGCTGGTAGACCTTCTGGCCAAGCGCTTCCACAACTACGCGGCCATGCATCCAGACCGCGGTGAGGCGGATGAGCTGCACAATACTGACTTTATCGACATCCTTACCCGGGGTGAGTCGATACTCGACATTAAGCCAATCGGAGCAGGCGGAAAAATCAAGGGTATAGAGGTAGATCTCAGTCCTATTCTCAACCATGACGTGGTCATGAACCCACAGCGCTACACCTACCCGGCCTGTGCCATTAGCCAGCGCTTCGCAGCCCTGATGTCATTAGCTGACTTCCCCTGCTTTCTGACTCCTGAGTGCACCACCGCTACCCTGATGACCAACTGTATCGCCCTGAACCCGGGCGTGCCGGGCGCACCAGTCAGAGGTTGTAAGAATTGCGCAGTCACCAGCCTGATCAAGCGCAACGTGCCCTACGTTAGCGGTATCGGGAAAGGTGACAAGGGTTACTGCGAGTGGAATGTATCAGTCTAAGCTTTGATCGTCGAGGTGTGTATCCTCTTTAAAAATCAAAGCAAGTATTTTGAGTGAGGATTGAAGGCCTGCTGCTTCAATCCTCACCGATATAAAAAACTGTCTTTTAGGAGTCTAGAATGAATCAGCCAAGTCTTATAAAGCGCTCCATTGCGGAGCTTGTCGGCACTTTTGTGCTGGTCTTTTTGGGTACAGGTGCGGTAGTAACTACCGTATTACTCTTTAAGGGTTGGACCCCCCTTCCGGGAAACGACTTTCATATAGGCATCAATATTGCATACTGGTTTGCCATCGGGATTTCCTTCGGCATTGCTGTGATTGTCATGATCTATGCTTTCGGCCATATCTCGGGAACTCACATCAATCCTGCAGTGAGCATCGCCCTCTGGGCAACGGGGAGATTTCCCCTTAAAGATCTAATCTCTTATATCATCGCCCAACTCATAGGCGCCACCCTGGCCTCGCTTACGATCGTTCTAATCCCTGGTAACCGGGCGGTGGATACCGGACTGGGTGCTACAGCCATGTTTCACGGGGTGAACTACGGCCAGGCAATTCTCTGCGAGGGGGTGGCCACCTTCTTCCTGATGATGGTCATTATGGGCGCGGCAGTGGACAAGAGAGCCCCGGCGGGCTTTGCCGGACTCGCCATAGGTTTAGTGGTAGCAGCGGATATTATCGTGACCGGCAACATAACCGGTTCCTCCCTCAATCCGGCCCGTACCTTCGGCCCTTACCTGATTGAATCCCTCTTCGGAGGGGCCAATCTCTGGTGGCAGTTTCCCATTTACCTAATTGGTCCGATCGGCGGAGCTTTAATAGCTGCCTTCCTCTACGATTTCATCGCACAGCCAAAAAAGGTAGAATGAATTAGAGCTTGGATTCAGGTTAAAAGTGCAAGGGCCGGGCTAAAGTCTTTAAGAAGCCTGGCCCTTTTTTTATTCAGATAATTCACGCAGTCCACCGGAACCGGTTAACTTGACCGACACAGTACAGCGTGTTAGGATTGCTTATGTCGCGGTCTGCACAAGCCTATTTGTGCCTGGGTGCAAATCTCGGAAACCGGCAGGGAAATATACTGCAGGCTCTGCAATACGTTAAGACCCGCTCTTCCTTAAATAGAATCTCCGCTTTCTACGAGAGTGAGCCCGTGGGGTACCTGGATCAGCCCAAGTTTCTCAATATTGCCTGTGCCGTTGACTCTGAGCTTTCTCCACTGGAACTACTCCAGTTTCTGAAGTGGATCGAAAGACGGTTGGGAAGGCGGGAGTCCTTCCGCAATGCCCCGCGCCCTATTGATATAGATATTATCTTCTATGATAACTTAACCCTGGATGATCCCAATCTCATTATTCCCCACCCCCGTATGCACGAAAGAGCTTTCGTTCTTGTCCCCCTGGCCGAGATAGCTTCACACCAGGTGCATCCTCTGCTGAACATGACTGTAGCGGAGCTCCTGGGTAAGGTCAGCCGTAAGGGAGTCGTACGGGTAGAGCGGAGCCTTAAACTGCGCCTGGAACAAGATTTCCAGAGCTCCAAACCTGCCGTGCCTATCAGCCTGAACAGGGTCGGCGTTACGGATCTGCGCAGAATCATTAAGATCGCCGATGAAAGGAAAGGGAACCTATTCTATGCCGAACTGGATCTCTTCGCTGAGCTTAATCCCAGCCAGACAGGTGTGCACATGTCCCGCTTCAGTGATCTCCTGGAAGAGATTGTGGAGGAGATCTCGGTGGAGGCTTCCCCTGATATCGAATCCCTGGCCGAGCGGCTGGCTAACCAGGTGATCAAAAGCCAGCAGGCACTGCGATCTGAAGTACACATCCGGGTACAATCTCCTCTGGTGAAGGTCACTCCGTTGACGGGGAAGAAAGTGGAAGAACTGTACACCCTGATCGGTATCGCCGCCAGCTTTAAAAACCATACCCGCCACGTGGTCGGGGTCGAGGTGGAAGGAATGACTGTTTGTCCCTGTGCCCAAAATATGGTCAGGAACTACTCCGAAGACTTGCTCAAGGAGGAGGGGTTCTCCAACGAGCAGATTAACCGCATTCTCGATATTCTGCTCATGGCATCTCATAACCAGAAGGGAAGGGGTACCCTGATGATTGGATCAATCTCCAAGGTACAGGCTGAGCATCTGGTGCATATAGTGGAAGCTTCAATGAGCTCGGAGACCTACGAACTTATGAAACGTGAGGATGAGTTTTTTGTGGTAAACAAAGCGCACCGAAACCCTCGATTCGTCGAAGATGTAGTGAGGGAGATGGTACGCAATGTTGTGGAAATATACCCTGACATGCCGGACGATTCCTTCCTGCTGGCCAAGCAGGTAAATATTGAGGTCATTCACTCACACAATGCCTTTGCCGAGTGTTATGGAACTTTGGGCGAGATACGGAGGGAGATCCAGAAGGAGGAACGGGTTAGCCGGAACACCACTCTGGAGGAATGGCTGAGAGTTTAGCAGATACCATGAGTATCGCCTGGGGTATTACTGGGGCAGGTCATTTCTTAAGGGAATGTGTCACGCTGCTGCAAGAACTCAAGGAGGTAGATGTTTTCCTCTCCCGGGCCGCTTCCGAGGTCTTACGGCTGTACCGCCTGGCGGATGAACTCCGGCGGGCCAATATTTCCGTGATAAAAGACAGAACGGCCAGCGGAGTAAGCGCCGGCCATTTCAGCGGGGGACGATACAGGGTACTGGTGGTCGCTCCGGCCACTTCCAACTCCGTCGCCAAATTCATCTGCGGCATCTCTGATTCCCTGATCACCAACCTATTCGCCCAGGCGGGGAAGTCGAGTGTACCGATCATCGTTCAGCCAACCGATATATCTGCAAAAATGGATTCCCTGACACCTAAGGGGAAACGGATAATGGTCTACCCCCGCCCTGTTGACCTGGAGAATACGGCCTCCCTGCGGAAGATTCCAGGTGTCACTGTTACTGAAGATATGGAAGGTCTGCGCAAATGTCTAGCTTCTTATTTGTAACGGGTAAGCTGGCCGCTCCGGCACTAAAGGCTACCTTAGAGAGAATGAGTCCTGATTTTGACTACCGGATTACAGTGCTACCCATCTCGGTAGCCGCATTAATGAAAACCCGCTGGATTGCCAGGCATTTAAACGATTTTAAGGTGTGCCAACAAATTATTATTCCCGGCCTTTGTTCGGGTGATATAAAGGTAATTGAGGCGCGGTTGGGTATTCCTGTAATCCGCGGTCCCAAGAACCTCAAGGATCTTCCCCTGTTTTTCGGCCGTGAGCAGTTGCGGGAGGGATATGGCGATTACCGGGTTAAAATCATCGCTGAGATTGTAGATGCCCACCTGCTATCCCGGGAGGAGAACTTCGCCAGGGCAGAGTACTACCGCGCCAGCGGTGCCGACATCATTGACCTGGGCTGTCCTGTAGAGGGGAGTTTCCCCGGAGTTACCGGAGTGATAGCCGGTTTGAAGGAGCGGGGTTTTACCGTCAGCCTGGATTCCTTTGATCCTCGGACCATCCTCGAAGCGGACCAGGCCGATTTAGATCTCCTTTTGAGTATCAACTCCCGGAATATGGAGATTGCTCCCAGATTAAATTGTAAGGTGGTGGTCATCCCGGATTTTGGAATGGGTTTGGACTCTCTGGAGCGAAACGCCCGCCGACTGAAAGAATTGGGGATACCCTACATTCTCGATCCCATTCTTGATCCCTTAAGTTTCGGTTTCACGGAGGCCTTACATCGCTATTATGAAATCCGCCGGCGCCATCCCGAAGCTGAAATCCTTATGGGTCTGGGCAATCTTACGGAACTGACTGATGCGGACAGCACCGGCATCAATGCCTTGATGGCCGGGGTAATCACTGAG
Source organism: uncultured Spirochaetaceae bacterium (assembly GCA_964514815.1). Taxonomy (GTDB): domain Bacteria; phylum Spirochaetota; class Spirochaetia; order SZUA-6; family DRHE01; genus CAZERV01. The sequence continues at coordinate 7,818 of CAZERV010000019.1, forward strand.
CTGGAGATCAACTACGTTCTGACCACCGAAGTAATCAACTGGGCCCGGGGTGCGGTACGGGAACTGGATCTGGCCCGCAGGATTATGTATTACGCCCATAAAAATCGGGTTCTGCCCAAGGAGATCGACGACGGTCTGATCACAGTCAAGGACCCACCTTATGAGGTTTACACCGAGGCAGAATTAAGAGACATGCAGGCCAGGCTTCGGGACAGTAATTTTCGCATCTTTACTGATAAGGAAAATATCTATATCTTTAACAATCACTTGTTTCTTAAGGGAAACAATATCGAAGCTATGTTTGCTCAACTGGGGGTTAATGATCCGGCCCACGCTTTCTATCTGGGACAGGAGCTTAATAAGGCAGCCCTGGCGGTACAATTGAGCAAAATATACATTCAGGACCAGGAGCTTCGCTGGGGCTATCTGAGTGAACGGAGAGATGCAGCCGGAGATAGGGATCTATGATTGTCGAAACGATATTTTCCACCCTGGATGACCGTGGAAAACCTAACTTTGCTCCCATGGGTATCATCTGGGGGGAAAAAGAGATCACGGTACGTCCCTTTCGGAATACTCATACTTATCAAAACCTTATCGCTACCGGTTGCGGTGTGGCGAATGTGACCGATCGGATCCTGGCTTTTGTACGGAGCGCCCTGGAGGATACTCTCCTACCTCATTTCCCCTCCTCGAAGGTTCCGGGGGTGGTTTTTCAGGAAGCCTGCTACTGGCGCGAGATAAAAGTGATTGAGGTGGCAGATGGGGGAGAGAGCGCGCGGATCCGCTGCCGTGTTTTGGGGAAAGGGTGGCAGAGGGATTTTCTCGGCTTCAATCGTGCCCGAAATACCCTGATCGAAGCTGCCATTCTGGCCACTCGCCTGCATCTGCTTGATCCGCTCAAGGTTCTTGAAGAACTGCTGCGGTATGGGGATACTGTCCTGAAAACAGGCGATAGTGAGGAGAGGCAGGCTTACCAACATCTGCTTCAGTATGTAAGGGGATGGATTGATGACCATAACGGTTAAAACCCCGGCTCGTTTGCATCTGGGCCTCCTGGATATGAACGGCGGATTGGGCCGTTTGTATGGAAGCATCGGCCTGGCTATTGAAAGGCCGAATGTAGAGCTTGAGGCCGAGGCCTCAGACAGGCTGGATATTTCGGGAACGGATACGGAACGTGCGGCCAACTTCGCCCGGCGTTTCCTGGATCACTACTCTTTCTCCGGCGGCGCCCGGCTAAATCTTAAGTCCAGTATTCCTGCCCATATCGGGCTGGGCTCGGGAACCCAGTTGGCCCTGGCAATCGGCGCCGCCCTGGCCGGTTTAGGGGGGCTAAAGCTCAACATCAGGGAGATCGCCGGAGCAATGGACCGGGGCATCCACTCCGGTATAGGAATAGCCATCTTTGAGCACGGCGGTTTTATACTGGATGGAGGACACTCTATCTCTGGAAGCCGCCGGAGGATACCTCCCCTACTCTTTCAGGCCTCATTCCCCCAGGATTGGTATTTTATTTTGGCCGTACCCGAGGGGGAATCGGGATTGAGCGATGAAAGGGAAACTCAGGCTTTCCAAAACTTTCCCCCTGCGCCTCAAGCGCTGGTAGAAAAGATCTGCCGGCTTTTAGTAATGAAGATGCTCCCGGGGCTGGTGGAAAAGGATATCACCGGTTTCGGGCAGGCCCTCACGGAAATTCAGCGGCTGGTGGGTGAATGTTTCGCCGCAGTCCAGGGAGGACCGTTTGCCCATGCACTCTCGGCGCAGCTCATCGCTTGTATGCTTGAAAAAGGGGCTTCAGGAGCGGGGCAGACCTCCTGGGGACCCGCCGTTTACGCCCTGGTAGAGGGGAAGGAAAAATCATTAGCCATGGAAAAAGAATTAAAAAGCTTTCTCGATAATAATGACGGTGGACAGGTTTTTATCGCTGGAGCCGATAATAGAGGCGCCCGGATTACATCCACATCCCATTCTACTTGAGGAAGCTTTTGCGAATGTGGTATAAGTTATAAGGAGGATAAAATATGAGGAGGGTTATTGGCATCGATCCCGGCACGGTGAGTTTTGATATATGCGGGTTGGAGAACGGACGGGTCTTTTTGGATACCACCCTTCCCTCCAAAGAATTTGCCGCCAATCCGCAAGCGCTGATTGACATCCTCACCTCGGCTCAACCTGTCGATCTTATTGCAGCACCTTCGGGTTATGGACTTCCCCTGGTGCCCATAGAAAAATTCGGCGACCAGGAACGCTTCCTTTTCACCCTGGTGGATGAGCGGGAAAGGGAAAGAATCCCCGTGTTGGGAGGAATGGGAAAGATGATCCCCCTGATGAAGGACTGCGGACTTCCCCTTCTCTTTATTCCCGGGGTGATCCATCTGCCTACCGTGCCCAGGCACCGCAAAGCCAACAAACTGGATATGGGCACGGCCGACAAGCTGTGCTGTCTGGCCCTGGGCATTTATGATCAGGCCCGTCACCTCGATATCGATTACCAGGATACTTCTTTCATCCTGGCGGAAGTAGGAGGAGCTTACACTGCAGTAATGGCAGTGGAATGGGGCCAGGTGACGGATGGCCTGGGAGGCACGACAGCCGGCCCGGGCTACTACTCCCTGGGCGGCATGGATGGAGAACTGGCCTATCTCCTGGCCGGCTTTCCTAAAGAAGTCCTCTTCAGCGGCGAAGCAGCCTACATGGCGGACCGGCCGGACCTCTCTGCAGATGATTTTTTCGAGGCTGCCCAGGGAGCAGCTTTGCTAGCGGATGGGTTGGCAGGGGGCCGGTTCCGCAAGCTTGTCGAGGTAATGGAGATTGAAGGGGCCAGCGGTACCGTGCTGGATCATAAATCCCAATTAATCCGCAAAGCTGCCAGGGCGGCCCAGGGCGCCTGTCTGTTAGAGGTTGCCGCTCCCAAACCGGGCAATGTGCATCCCGGTGTAGATTTTAGCGACACCTGCTTAGAGGATTTCCTCCTAAGTGCCCTGGCCATTGGACCGGCCATGGAAAAAGCGGACCGTAATTCCGTGGGCCGGATCATCCTGGAGGCAGTCGAAGAGACCCAAAAGACGGTAAGATCCAACACCAACCTGGGTATGGTGCTTCTGCTGGCGCCGCTGGCTAAAGCCTGCAGTTACGGCTTGAGGATAGCTGCCGAGGATTTCCCGGAAGACCCAGGGGAGAACCTGTGGATACTGCCCTGCTGCGAAAAACTGCGAAAAACCCTCGCTGAAGTCCTTTCCGGCCTCACAGTGAAGGATGCCCGCCTGGCTTATGAGGCGGTTCGGTTGGCCGGGATGGGAGGCCTGGGGCAGGTGAATAAAGAAGACGTTTCCCAGGCGCCTTCGATTGCCCTCTACCAGGCTATGGAGCTGGCCAGAGACCGGGATTCCATCGCCCGTGAGTACGTAACAGACTTTGCTATTACCTTCCAGCTCGGCTACCCAACCCTGAAGGAGACCGGGCAGACTGCCGATAGCCTCACCATGGCTATAGTGCAGACCTATCTCACGATTCTGAAACATGTTCCCGATACTCTTATCGCCCGTAAGAGAGGAATGAAAAAGGCCCGCCAGGTCTCAGGCTGGGCCGGCGAGGTATTATCTCCCGGGGGCGTTTACACTCCAGAGGGCAAGAAAAAGATCGAAGAGTTGGATCGCTCTCTGCGGAAGGAGGGAAATGCGCTTAATCCAGGCACTACGGCTGACCTGACCGCTGCGGCTATCTTTCTGTTTCTCCTCTATGACCGGTAATACCAAAGATTTTCCGGCCCATAACGATCAAAAGAGAGAAGCCCAGGCCGACAAACAGGGCATCAATCGGCAAAGGTTTAAGAGCTTTCCACACCAGGCAGGCTAAAGCTCCTCCTGCCAGACAGTAAAAAGCCGTAGCCCTGCTTAACTTTATCCCCGCCAGGGCAGCCAGGGTGGGAATAAGTATTCCCGCTATCCACACCTTCAGGGTAAACAGAAGGGCCGGCACGATCATTCTGAACCAGAGGGCAAGGCCCAGGCTCATTATACCCAATACCAGGACAAATAACCTGGAAAATCCTAAAAGCTTCTTTTCGCCGATTTCAGGTTTCAATTACCTGAACACGTCATAAACCATACTCGAGGCCCCGGCCTGGATAAAGGAGCCCCCGGTGCTCATAATAACCGCCAGCAAACCGACGAAAAAGGTGCCCCTGGCCAGATCGGGCAGTTTTAAACCGATGAAAATCAGGGACATATCGGGGTCTTCCAGCCCTGGGAACATCCGGATAGCAATAAACCCCGACAGGATTATGATCGCATCTACCGCAATCCAGACCAGTATGGAGTAGAGTACGGACCTCCTGGAGGAGGTCCTGGACGCGGAGGCGAAGAATCTCTGGTACAGAGGTGCGGAGGTAACAGGCAGGAAAAAAAGGAGGATAAAAAAAATAATTATTTCCTCGAGGGATATGTAAGCGAAGGGATTGAGATACCCTTCCGGCAGCTCGGAAAAGACTGCCGGCAGTGGATAAGATATGATCGTTGGGAGAATCAGTAAAAGCATTAAAATCATCAGAGCGAATTGAATCACATCGGTTAAGATATCGGCTTTTATTCCGCCTATGGCTATAGGTCCGACCAGTATTATAGTAAGCAGCACCATGGCTGCCTCCAGGGACAGCGGAGTAAAGGCGGAGATTATCTTGCCGCCGGCTATAATCTCCTCCGGTATCAGGCACAGGATGGCCAGCAGGACGGAACTGGCAATTGTAAACTCCCTGCCGTAGAAATGTCCCAGGAAATCCGGCATGGTGTATCTCCCGGACAAGGAAATTTTGTCAATAAGAAAGATCACCGCCACATTACCCAGATAGAAGGGTACCATAAACCAGATCACCCCCAGTCCTAACTGATAGGTAAGGCTTACCCCACCCAGTATGGCCGAGGCCCCATAGAAGGTGGAGACAATGGTGGCTACCAGGATTCCTGTATTCAGCCGGTCCCCGAGGATAAACTGCTTTAAGGTGGTCGCTTTTGCTTTTATGCCGATGGCAATCACAACTGCCAGGTAGATCATGAGAATTACTGCCTGGATCATCCATCAAACTCCTTAAGTCTTTATTTTCCCCTCACCAGCTCCGCTACAAAATCGACAATTCTGTCTGCGATATCCCAGCCGGTTACGCTCTGCAGTCCCTTCCATCCCGGAATGCTGTTTATTTCGTTTACAAAGTAGCCGCCCCCTTCAGCCTTGATAATATCCACTGAGGCATAATCCGCTTCCACTACCGAGGCGGTCCTCAGGCTTAACTCCTTCAGCTCGCTGCTCAGCTCCAGGGCTTCCACCTCTGCGCCGCCGGCTACATTGGTTTTCCAATCATTTCCCCGGCGCACCATACCCGCCGCTGCTTCCCGGCCGATTACAAAGACCCTGATATCCCAGTCAGAGTGAGGGATGAACTCCTGCAGGTAAAAAACATAGCGCCCCAGTTCCAGAGCCCTGAAGAACCTGTAAGCTTCATCTTCACCTTTCACCCTTACCATCCCCTTGCCCTCGGAACCGAACAGCGGTTTTACCACCACATCCCCTCCCAATACTCGGAAAGCCTCCATGGCCTCCTCAAAGCGCTCGGTAACCAGGGTTCTGGGAGTAGGAATGCCGGCTTCTTCCAGCAGGAATGAGGTGAAGTATTTATCCACAGTTCTTTCTATGGTGCGGGCGGAGTTTATCACCTTTACACCAAGCGACTGCAGACGGTGAAGCACATCCATTCTAAAGATGATTTGCTCCAGAGATCCGCTCGGTATGCCCCTGACAATTATCGCATCACATTTCTCTAACACTTCTACACCGATTCGTACTCCGGGCCGGTGATCAATTCCGGCCACCATTCCGGTTATGGGAAAAGAAGCTGAAAGGATTCTCCGGGCCTCCAGGGCGTTCGTCAGGGTCTTTACATACCAACTGTTCCTGCTGCCAAGTATCCCTATTTTCATGCTGCGCCATCCCCCGGTCTCAACTTACCAGCATAAAATCGCCCGGTCTTCCCAGCAACAATCGGTGGTACACTTCCCCCTCTTTGGTGACCACCTTCTCCAGCTTCCCCCGGGCCTTTACAATCTCTCCTTCCCGGGCCTGTTCGCAAAACATCCCGCTGAAAGAGACGATTTCTCGAAGGGATAAAGTACCCACCGCCCCTAAAAACCGCACCTTTTCTACTTTATACGTACAGGGTGTGTAAAATGCCTCACCGGCATCAACCACCCTGGCCTCGATTTCAGCCTCTCCAGGCGAAGTGAACCTCCTGTCCCCGTAGTTCTCCTTGATTTCACCTGGGAATTTTACAAAGCGGATAAAGTATTCGCTCTCTCGAAATTGAGCCTGTATCACTTTGCGACGTTCCAGACGGGTTACTTCCTCGAAGTCTACCGGCGTATCTTTATAGCGGGAGGCGTACAGTCTCCTGAATCCCTCTTCGTTAAGCCTTCTCACCTCTTTCTCCGGTCCATCCAGCAGGCGCCACAACGCCTTGTGAACGGCCCGGCAAACACCTGAACCGTAGACGACGAGGTCTATATCAGAATGGGGAGTGGGCAGATCAACCAGAAGAGAACCTGAGATACCGATGTTCCCCGTGGACACTCCCGCCCTTTCGGCAAGCAGCCCGGTGAATCTTACGGCATTCTCCTCAAGCTCCCCCCGGTTCTTTTTCTTTTGCAGTTCGGCCAGCTTGAGGCGGGGATCGTAAACCTTCTTTATCAGCTTGCGAGGCAGACCCTGCAGGAATTCTCCGAAAACAGGATCAAAGAAGAGACAGGCGGGATACCTGTCTTTGAGCAGAGCTTCTTGCTCTTCCAGGATGTAGAGTTTCCTGTAGCGCACACCATCCCTGATCCTTTCTCCCTCAGGATCGGGGGCATATTTAAGGTAAGCCACCACCGTTTCCGGCGGATGGACAGGTCCTTTTACGGTGAATAATAACCCGGTTCTGGATTCCAGGTAATAACTCTCAATATATTCCAATCCTCACTCCAGAACCGTATACAGCACCTGCGGATTTACCATCCCGGCCCGGTAGGTCTTCCCGCTTTTCAGATTATTAATGATGACCTCCGCCGGGCTGAATAGGAGAGGGTCAATCTGGTAGAAGTCTCGATTACAGTCCTCAAACAGATCGTAGAAGGGGCGCCCGTAATCGTTGGATGCCGAAGATGGTATCTGAGAGACGATTCTCTCAATCTCTGCATCCTCACCCTCTACGGTATAAAAAGCCCTTCCCCCGTAGAGCACGCAATCGTTGGTGCGCCCGATGGCGTGGAGATCATCTGCTGCAACAGGAGCAAGGGGACAGGTCCCGTAACCGCTTTTCACACCTTCAATATCAAATCCCAGCTCCATCAGCTTGTGCATCCCCGTTTCCACTACCCTGGCCGAAATCTGAACAGAACCCACCAGGCTGGCCGTGGGGGCTGCAAGGATGTATAACTTCTCCGGGCTTACCCCGCATTTCCCGGCAATATATTCGGCCACTTTCCGGCCGGGCAGCTCACTGCCTTCCAGGGTAATGACCGCTGTATCGGAATCGTCCCGGTATGAAAGTCTCCGGTAGAGCTCCTCGACCCTGGAAAGGGCCCTGGCCGGGCCGGAACCCATGGCAAAATAGTTATCCACCTTGACTGCCCAGCCCGCATACTGAGAAGCCATACAGGCTATGGCCGGATGATCGACACTCACACTCACCCCCGGCAGCCAGAAGAAGCCGAAATCCAGGCTGGTAAAACTCACCTCCCCCAGCCCACCCAGACACACTTCCGCAAAGAGCTTTCCCGCTCTCAGGCCTCCCGTTTTGGCATCGATCAGCTTTGTACCCCCGGTCTCCGTCTTAATTTTCAAGCCGAGCGGCCCGGCTCTATCCATCATCTCCCGGGCCAAACAGGCGGCCTTCCGGTTTATGCTAAACCCGTTCATATAAAAGAATTTCTCCTTTTCCCAGTTCCGTGATGTCACCGTTATAGCGCCGGTAGGCACCGCTTAAATACTCCTTTTTTATGTTTATACCGTAGTTTTTAAGCCTCTTCAGGTAGATCTTAAGGAAAAGGGGACTGCAGGTACAGTTGTAGCGGAAGGTAGGAAAAAGCTCGCCTCCGTCCTTAAAACAGACTATCGTACCCCGCTTCATACTCACACCCGTTCCCCTCCCCGCTTTGCCGAAAATCAGGATGGTGCCGGCAATCATGTTTGAACCGGTAAAATCACTGCTCTCTCCAGTTACTACCATAAGACCGCGTCTCATCCGTTCACCGGCCTGATTACCCGCATTGCCTTCGATGATAATGATACCGTTTCGCATTCCCCGTGTGCTTCCGGGATAGGCTGCCCCGGCAAAATTCCCCACATTTCCCTTTACCCTGATGAGTCCTCCCTTCATTTCACCCCCCAGCCAGTCGGAGGCGTCCCCCTCCACCAGAATTTCTCCACCCCTCATATCAGCGCCGAGGTGCATCCCCACGTTCCCCTGGATAATGATTCTTCCTTCCTTCATTCCCCAGCCGATTTTCTTGATATGGGAAAGATCACCGGAAAGCCGGATCCGGCTTGCTCTCTCTCCCCGGACCTCAAACAGCTCACAGAGGGGGACTTCCCTGTTACCCTGATAGAGCGGGAGGGCTTCTATCTCCTCATGACTTTTACCTGTAAAAATATCAGAGCGGATGGTCTCTGCTTCAACAGGAATATTTTTCAACCCCGCTTTTAATATCAATCTCACCTCGTCCATTTTTGCCTCCCGGGTTATTTGAACCGATGCCTTTAACTCCCTCAGGCGAGCTTATGTAAGTGAAAATGGTACTGGCCCAGGGCGCCTCCATAGTTCCCAGCGCTGATCCTGATTATGCCGGGAATACAGGCCGCCTCAATTCCGGCCCGCATTGCCTCCCGGATGGCCTCTTCGCTGAGACCATCAATCACGATCTCCAGGACACTGTTCACCTCCTCAAGGATTTGTGATTCCACCAGCCTTTTAATGGTGGGACAGAAAGCCGTGTTGGTGGAGGCCTTAAGGAATTTATACCTGGAAGAGGTTTTACTTCCGCTGCGGACAATCCCCCCGGGAAAGGGCATGATCGTTCCCCTTACCTTTTCCATAGCCTCTACGGCTTGCTCGGTCGCCTTCAGTGTAATCTCAGAGTTTTCACCCAGGATCAGGAAGTTTCCACCCCCAATTGCTTGCTTAATTCCAAAGCTCTCCTCGACCAGGAACTCCCCCTCCATTACCGGAATGCGCCAGAGTCTTTTTCCCTCCAGAAGCTTGCTTATCTGGAAGCCATCTCCGAAGTAGCGCAGCTTACCGCCGATTTTCAACTTTTCCTCACTCTCCAGATTATTGAAACAGGCGGTAGTGGGACAGGTCATGATGCATTGTCCCACCCGGTCCAGCAACTGCTTCTCCATCCCTTTGGGTCCCATGGTAAACAGGAGGACATTAACCCCGGGCCGTCCGTCCGGGGTTTCATCTTCCTTTACCACCTCTTCGATTCCCGCTTCACAGCCGCAGCCAATGACCGAAGTAGCAAAGCCGGTCACCTTTCTGGCTGCTTCCAGCGCCCACTTCTCATTCCGGGCGGTAATAAGGAAACGGGCGCCGGTCATCTGGAAGGCTTCGGCAAAGGTATCCTCGATCTCGACCCCGTTTATCAGCATGGTACCACCTCGCCTCTGGGTAGATAAGCATCCTGAACCGGATAGTTGGCCCAGGAAACAGTATAGAGCTTCTCGAAATCCTCCCTGATTTCCTCTTCGATCCCCTCCCGGGCTGTAGAACCGAGATAATAGGTTTTTCCCTGAAGGGACTTCACTACCTTTCCCTGTTTCACCACCACCTGTCCCTCTTTAATCACATAGCGGGGGCAAGCGAACATCTTTTCTACATCCCTGTCCTTATCGTAAATGGCGATATCCGCATCGGCGCCCCCCCAGGTGCCCCTTGTTTTTTAATCCCAGAGCCCTGGCCGTTCCCGCCCTGGTAATAATAGCAATCTCATAGAGGGAATACTCACGCCTGAGTCCGTCCAGGGTGGTACGCTTGTGGGCCTTTTTGGGGCAGCCTGAGAATATCTGTTCCCTAAAGTCCCTGTCCATGAGCAGCTTGATAATGTGGGGATAAAAAATAAAGGGTCCGGCATTGGGATGATCCGTGGTGAGGAAGATTCTCCAGGGGTCTTCGATCAAAAGCAAAAGCTCAAGCCCTATGGCCCATTGAATGGCATTGACCGGGTTATGCTTTCGAAAGGTGTAAGGAACGATTCCCGCACCGGCCTCCAGCTCTACATCGGAGTCTACCCACTTCTTGCCCGTCAGTTTATGGAGGCGATACTGCCAGGGGCCGTCTGCCGTCATTGTTGTTACATCACCAAAGACAACCTGTCCCACATCGGCCGTGACCTGGGAGTGTGCGTTAACATACTCGGCGATCTTCGGCGCTTCTGAGTAAAAATTCGTCCAGCCTGGGCCGCCGTAGCTGTTGAACTGGGCGTGTGTAATGTGAAGGGGAAAATCCTCCAGAGCCTCCATAGTCTTGAGGGTAGTCTCATAGTTTCCCGGGACTCCCAGATTATTGCAGTGAACGTGTATGGAATGGGGTAGCCCCAGCTCTTTATTTGCCCTGACTAAAGACTCAAGGATCTGCCTTGGGGTTACCTCAAAATCTCTGATCTTCCGATCAAGCCCCCCTACATTTTTTCCCCACTGCCAGCAGTCTTTACCGCCCGGATTGACGATCTTTACTGCGTAACCCCTGGTGGCCCCCAGCAGCCAGGAAACAAAGGCGGTCACTTTATCCTGTTGCCCCTGCTCGATGAACTTGAGCACGAAATGGTTATTTCCCATCAGAATGAAGCAGGCCTTATCAATGATGGGTGTATCGTTCAACTCCTCATGGCTGTGCCTGGCGCCCAGGGGTGGAACCGCGGCCTCCATCACGGTCGTATAGCCCATTCCCGCGTATCGATACCCGGTAACAAAGGTAGAAGGGACCGTATAGCCGACTCCCGCCCTGGTGACTTCCGTTCTGGGTACGACATCCCTCCTATGGTCCTCAGGCCTCAGCTTGCGGCCGTAATTAACCTTTGAGCCGGCTATATGGGCGTGGATATCAACGCCTCCAGGCATAACCACCGCACCGCGAGCGTCAATTATCTCGGCCGAGGTTACTCCTGCCGGCGCTTCGCCGGCAGCAACAATCTTGCCCTCATCCAGCCAGATATCAAGCTCTCGCCCATCGATTCCATTGATGGGATCATAGACTTCACCGTTCTTTATCTGAATCATGCGACTACTCCAAATTAAGGTTTCCGGCGTGCTCCCTCGATTATCCTTCCCAGCACCTCCTCATCCGATGGATACAGCGGCTTAAGGACCTTTTTTAAGCGCAACGGTACTCCGTCCATTCGATAGGCGGTCCCTTCGGCGCCGATGCCTACCTGGGCGGTAGGAATTGTCACCCGGGCGATTTCAGTAGTTTTGCTATACTTGGGGTCCATTACAATTGTGGGTATTTCTTCCAGAAAACGGGCCGCCTGGCGGGGAAAATGAGCCACAGGATCGGAGGCTATAACCAGGGCGGCATCGACTTCCCTGCGGGCCAAAAGGTCCACCGCACTGAACTCACCCGGGCCGTACTGGGGGTAGCCCCGGCTGAAATTGACGGCAAATGGATAACCGGTTATCCAGGTAAGAACGGCATCTGCGCCGGTAACATTAAAGTGACCTCGCATGGGCATGATAATAAACTTGGTGAAGTCGTTGAGCTCACTTACCAGGGAAAGGGCGGCTCCCACATTGAGATGCCTTCCCGAGGTCATGGTTAACCCCATTCCGAACAGAAGAGCCCCGAATTTGGCTTTCTTCATTCTCTCTGCCAGGGAGGCCAGGGCCTTTACCGGGACGCCGGCGATCTCCTCCACCTCAAGCTTCTCTTCCTTTACAATAGCCCTGAGGGCCTGAAGACATTCCAGGTCCCCGTTGGGCCGCACCTGAAGGAAGATATCGGCGGTCCTGGCGGTCCCGGTTCGTCGCACATCGACCACCACCACGGTTCGATCCTTACGACCCTGGGCGGTAAATAACCCCCGGGCCGAAGCCGAGTAGCGGGCCTGATGCCTCTGGTGAGATTCTGCCGGATTGCACCCCCAGTAGATCACTAAATCTGAAAGGTTTTTGATTTCCCCCAGAGTGCAGGTGACCTCTCCTACCGCCTGGTAGCCCAGGACTGTAGGACCGTGACAGACAGAGGAGGTACTGTCTATGCTCCCCCCCAGAATCTCGGCCAGCTCAATAGCTTTTCGCTGGGCCTCGCAGGAGGCGGAACTGAGGCCGTAAATCAGGGGGTGCTGCGCGCCGGTCAGAATAGTGACCGCCTGATCGATCGCTTTCTCAAGGGACACCGGAGAGCCATTCACCCCGGGTGAGGCCAGATCTGTATTATGGTTTAAAAAGAGGGAGTTGCCGATGCTACATGCCTTGCCGGTCTTAATTATTCTTTCCTCTTCGACGGTGAGCTTAAGGTCGTCACAGAGACAGCCGCAAAACGGACAGATAACATCCTTTACTTCCATATCTCAACCTCGATGCCCTTGGAAGAGGGCATTCCCGTTCCTCTTGTGTCAGCACTGATCAGAATATTGGCCGGTAGGCCGTAGGGCATAAAAAGAACACCCCGGGGAAGCTCATCGGATTTTCTCAAGTAGAGGATAACCTGGCCCTCAGGACTCCGCACATGCACCTCTTCCCCCTCTCCGAGCTCCATCTCTTCCAGGTCCTCCCCGTTCATCTCCAGGGTGGAAACCTCTGCCAGATACTCAGGAGAATCCTTGCCCCGGTGAAGGGCACGGCCCTGCTTTGTGGTACGGCCTGAAATCAGAGTGAACTTTTGGGGCGGTTTCACTGTTTCAGCGGCCAGGGGCTGCTTATCCTTCATCTATTTCCTTCCTGACGGCGTCGGCCTCCTGCAGGAGACGGCGCCAGCATTCACCACGATTTTCCCCTCGGGCAAAGACCGTGCAGATAGGGTGTCTTTTCAGGATGCGCTCCCCGGGGAAAGGTATATCCCTCCTCCCCTTAGCTTTCCAGCCGAAAGTGTCCGGGATCAGCGCATCTTTTTCTGCATAAACTATCCCCTTGGCATAAAAGGGAAGTCCGGATAAATTACCGGTGAGCGAAAATGAGGGCAACTCGCCGCCAAAAGACCGGACATGAGCTTGAAAAAGATTTAGACCCACGGCCCTTTCTATAAGCTCCATCGAAGCGGTGTAACGCGGATTTACCTCCAACAGGTAGGGAGTAAAGGAAGCTTTATGAGTATAGAGCACAAAATCGAAGCCGTTTAATCCCTTCAGGTTAAAACTCCGGGTGAGCATCTCCGCCGCGGCTCTGATCATGTCCATAAGAGGATGCAATACCTCAGGTGGAAGGGAAAGGGGGAAAATGTTGCCGCACCAGGAAAAACCATGGGCTCCCAACCTATTTTCTCCTATGAGCTGCTCGCTGATTCCAATAAGCCGGCAATCCTTTCCATTGGCAACAAAGGAAGCCGAGCAGGGAATACCATCGATGTACTCTTGCAGATACTGCCCTCCTGCCGGAGCCTCCCCTTTCCAGGAAGTGATCCTGTGTCCACCGCCGCTTTTAGCCACTTTGCACAGCCAGTGAACGCTTCCTTTCGGTAGGGCTTCATCCGTTAAAATTGTCGCGGGGAACTTCATGTTGCCATTCTGAAAAAAGGAACGCAGGGTATTCACGTTCCGAACCTGCCTCAAGGTTTGGGGAGAGTTTCCTAGTAGCTTATGCCCTTGGGCCATCCGGTCCACCACCTTGGGATCGTTCTCCAGGTTGGATATGTATACCAGGCCTTCAAAATCAAGCCGCCGGCTGGCTTCCAGCAAATTTTTTGAACTGAAACCGGTCTGAAAATCACGACTTAAAGAGTAATTTTCGACTTCCTCCTTCTGGTCTCGATCGCCAAAGTAATCGAGGGTAATGAAATCACATCCACTGCGCAGCGCGGATGTGGCGATGGCTCTGGTGCTCAGACCGGAAATCAATAATTTCAATAGACTGTGACCCTAGAGCCCTAAAAACTCCCTGGCCATGGAGAAAGCGTGGGTATAATCGAGCCACACCCCGGCGCCTTCCCTGGCCTCTTGCAGCATTTTCGCCGCTATCTTATTCCTCAGGTTGCCGATGGTAAGTGCGCCGATGGTAAGGATTTTTCCAACTTCCTTTTTATCGTAATCCGGCTTGATATCACCCAGTCCCGCCGGCGGAACCGCATTCACATCGGCTGCCACCAGGCATTTATCCAACCTGCTTAAATAACCCTGGGGAAGCATCTCCACCCCGGCAGGTGCGGCCGAGATCACGATCTGGCAATCCCCCCCGGGCCGATTTCAGAAGCTCCTCGGAGGATGAGACCCTGACGCCCGTCACCTCTCCTCTCCTTCCGGCAGCTTCCTTCTCTTCAATTTTTTCCACTGCCTCGATTATATAATGGAAGGGTTCTTTCCCTTGATATTTTCTTGAGGTGATGATTACATCCACACCCTTCTTAATCAGCAACCTGCTTGCTACCCTGCCTACAGGTCCGCTGCCGCCGAATACAACTGCTTTCTGGCCCTCAAACTTCTCTTTTCTCCCAGCCAGGGCTTCCATTACTTTGGCCACCAGAGCAGAGGCGGTTGTGTAGGACCCTTTTGGATCGAGGGTCACAGAGAGTTGAAAAGGCGGAAACATGGTCTTCCTGGCCTTTACGGCCATTTTCTCAACGGCAGTCAGGTCGGCTCCGCCGAAAAGGAGGGTAGTATGCTGAGCCCCCTTGGGTCCCCTGGGAAACATCGCATCCTGCACCAGGGGAGTTATCTCTTCCTCCTGCACTTCACTGTAGGACAGCACAATATCGAAGCCCACATCGTAGGCAAAGAGTATATCGAATGGGCTCGAGCGTTTATCCATTCCAAAATAAATAAGTATTTGTTTCATATCTCTCCCTTTTCCCTCCTGAGGAGAAATTAACGCATTTTAAAACCCACCAGGAGAATATTCGATATCCTGATAATATTTATTTTACGCTCCAGGGTAATTCGAAATATTATATTTGTCAAGTTTTTACCGTTGAACTTCTATCATGGGATGTGATATGCTATGGATAAAGATAACAAATTACTATAACTATAATGATCCACTTATGCTGCCTGGAACCCAGTCGATACTAGCTTTCTATCTTTATTCCTCCCAAAGTATAAGTCCAATCAGTTTGGCCGCCAGGTACTGGTAATACTGTTTGACTTCTTCGTAGTTCCCTATCTCGGGGCCGGCGCTATCGCCCTTTGCTTGAGTGCAGATTCAAACTGGGCCATCGCCTTATTCATAAGCCCATATCGGGCGTAGAGTACACCCAGCCGGTTGCGGACGCCCGGGTCGTGATTCTGCTTCAGCTTCCTGAGCAGGCGCTGCTCCCGCTTATTGATCTGCTGCTCTGCGAAGTGCAATATCTGATCTTCGCAACCGCTGTTAACTGTCCCATGGGCCGGTAAGCCGATCTTAAAGGTGGCTAATGTCTAAGGCACCGGCTGGTAGTTTACCCAGGCTTCAGCAGATTTGTTGAAAGCTCGCTCCACCTCACCTTTCTCCATGCCCAACTGAAAGGCCATGAAGATATGCCCCTCTTAAATCAAAATTGTTCATCGGGATCCTGGAAGTCTTTTATTATGAAAACTCTCCCTTTGGAAATATCGCCGTCACCAAAAGAGAAGAGCAGTATGACTTCTATTCCGATGGGGTGCCTTTAACCGCCATCCCGACTCCGGATATAGAATTTGTAGAGGATTTTGCTCACTTCCCCCTTTATTTTCATCCGGAAGCAAAAGAGGGTCTGGTCATCAGCGGAGGAGTCATAAGAGAAATCGGCAAGCAACCGGTGGCAAGGGTCGATTTCCCTCGCTCTCTCTTCAAAAAGAACCTACCTATTGCATGATTTATACAGGGTTCTATACTGTTAGCTAAATATAATGGATTTTTTGACTCCACCAGTTCATCAAACCCGCCTTCTAAGATGATCCCGTGGTAACGGGGATTGGCTCTAATCATGTCACCGAATGACCGATATAAGAGAATGGCTGCTGTGTGTGTAGGTGTTTCCTTGCTGCTTCATCATAGTAATACTGGATCATATCGAACATCTGACGTGATATAGAACAGCATCCGGTCGTGCATAGAAAATGGGCGTAAAGCCTTACAGAAAATACAAACTGGCGATGGGGAAGGTGAAACAGGACTTGCTGCGTTACCTGTTCTTTTCTGAAGATACGATGGACATAAATAGAATCCCAAGCAGGATACTGGTACCTGCTTTGTTTTTAATGGAGAAGGACTGGTAATAAAGACCTGCCGTTTTCCTTTAGCTACGGCTAAGAAAAGAAGTCTTTTGGGCTTTATGGTCAGAGAACAGGTGATCATGGCTGATAGAGTCGGAAAGCCTACAAGATGATCGGGTTAGAATAGCAGGTTTAAACAAAGACCAGGCAATGGAAATCATTCGTCGATTTTCTGATTGATCCGACCTGGCTATTTCAGCATACCTGCGATCGTCTTTTCATATTCAGGGAAATACCGCTGGATAACGGGAAGGTCGAAACTGCGCAGGATACTCGTGTTGCTCTCCCGCTCGAGAAGAAACAGAAAAGACTGCCTTATGAGTTCCTCGGGTGCTGCACTTCCCCCCGTCAGCTTTTCATAGTAAGACGGAGAAACAGTCACCGTATGCGTTGTAGTCGTCCCGTCTTTTACGGTTACTTCAAAGGTAGTACTGTTAATAGTTCGAACAGCTATCATGGTAGTTACCAATACTACAGGCAAGATAGCCATAAGTCAAATGCTTCCGAACAGCCGTGATAAGAGCCGCCTGCTTTACAGGCTGTCTTTTTAGTTTAGACCGGCCGTGCTCCATGTTTCTTATTTCTCAAGTTTCGGAGATTTTCCGGGTAATCTTATTGACATAAAAACATATTTACCCATCGCAGATTATATCCGCAACCTAAATTTTAATGGTAAAATTTAGCATAATAGGTATGGGCGATGGACTTTAATATTTCTTGTTAAAATAACAAGCTTTTGAGCTATCATAGCATATTATATGTGTTCTATGAGGACTACAATTGAAATACCGGATAAACTATTCCGGCGTGTAAAAGCTGCCGCATCACTTCGCGGTATAACGCTAAAAGATGTTATCTCCCAGTCGCTAGAACACGAGCTAATAGCCAGTCAATTTGCATCTGAGGGACAACGCGTTCAGTTGCCTTTAATTACATCAAAACAGCCTGGCTTTACCGCCCTCACTCCGGAACGCGCAGCTGAGCTTCTCGAAGATGAGGATTTGCATGTATCTACCGAACATTAATGTCTGGCTGGCACTTACATTCGAATCGCACGTGCACCATTGAGCTGCTAAAACCTGGTTCGAAAAAGTGGAGAGCGAGAGCTGTGCATTCTGTAGACTAACACAGCAAGGCTTTCTCCGGCTTGCCACCAATCCTGCTGCATTCGGTGATGAGGCTGTATCACTGGCAAAAGCCTGGGAATGTTATGATATTTTTTTTAGAGATCCACGAATCATATTTGTATTTGAACCAGCGGGAGTGGACTCGGCCTGGCGTGAGTATTCCAGCCGGCGATCTTATTCACCTAAGGTTTGGAATGATGCATACCTTGCCGCCTTTGCAAGAGCAGGGAATTAATGTCTTATAACCCCTGACCAGGGCTTTCGCCAATATTCAGAACTGAATTGTGTCGTGCTTCAGCTAACTTCACCATTCTATAAAATATCGATTGTGAGTGTCTTTCATCCGAACGTGATCCGGATGGTAGGCGATGTCGAACTTTTCCTTTTTTTTTACCCGATGGCATCAGCACCTTTTTCGCCGCTTCGAATACGGACACAGTCATCCAGGGGAACAATAAAGATCTTTCCATCGCCGATCTCTCCTGTTTTACCCCCCTTTACAATCGCATCAACTGCCGACTGCACAAAGTTGTCATTCACTGCGATTTCTAGGCGGACCCGTTTTAACAGGCTAACTTCAATATCCACACCACGATAGGATTCGTGATAACCTTCCTGCCGGCCATGCCCCAGGGCGTTGGTAACAGAGATCTTGGGTACCTCTGCTTTATACAGCTCCTGTTTTACATAATTCAACCTCTCGGGACGGACATAAGCGATAATCATTTTCATAGATTCAACCTCCTTCTACTGATTCAAGAAAACCTGGAATCCGCTGTAGGATTCGGTTGCATGTTCGCTGATATCAAGTCCCAACAGTTCTTCGTGTTCAGAAACCCTTAAACCGGCTGTTGCTTTAAGGATCAGAAACAATACTGCAGCTGTCACAGTGACCCAGGCAAAAATAGCCAGCGTACCCAGGGTTTGAACACCCAGGACTTTTAGGCCACCGCCATAAAAAAGCCCTTTAAGATCATTCGTATTGGCAAACAGTCCCACTGCAATGGTCCCCCAAACACCGCAGACTCCATGAACAGATACAGCGCCCACAGGATCATCGATATGGAACACCTTATCCAGGACCTCAACACTGATAACCACGATAAGGCCGGCCGCAAACCCGACAATTAACGAGCCTATAGGGGTGTTAACAGCACATCCGGCGGTAATGCCGACCAGTCCTGCCAGGGCGCCGTTTAGAGTCATACTGGGTTCCGGTTTGCCGAAATGGAACCAGGAAAGCAGCAAGGCGCCAATGGCACCGGCAGCAGCCGACAAGGTGGTGTTTACAGCGACGATAGCTATACCTGTATCAGTGCCGGAGAGGGTACTCCCAGCATTGAAGCCGTACCAGCCAAACCAGAGAATAAAGACCCCCAAAGCAGCCAGAGGCATGTTATGTCCCTGAATAGCCTTTACTATAACTTTACCGTTCCCCTTTACATATTTGCCGGTCCTGGGTCCTAAAATAATAGCTCCCATTAGGGCAGCCCAGCCGCCTACAGAATGAACCACCGTAGACCCTGCAAAATCGTGGAAATTCAGCTTGCTTAGCCAACCTCCGCCCCAGATCCAGTGGCCGGAAATGGGGTAGATAATGCCGGAAATCACTACGCTGTACAACAGGTATGAGGAAAACTTTGTCCTTTCTGCCATAGCACCGGAAACAATGGTCGCTGCTGTGGCTGCGAATACAACCTGGAACATCCAGTCCCGGAAAACAATGGACATGTTTGAAGCGCCATAGGCTTCCAGGGCCTCTTTGCCGTAACCCAGGGCAAATCCGTCGAGGCCAAAAAGCCCCAGAACATCCTTTCCGTACATAAAAGCCCAGCCGATCAAAAAGAACATCACAGCACCTGCGGAGAAGTCCATTAGATTCTTCATGATGATGTTGCTGGCGTTCTTGGCGCGGGTCAGGCCGGCTTCCACCATGGCAAAGCCCGCCTGCATCAGGAATACCAACGCAGCGGCCAGAATAATCCAGATCATATCAAAAGCGTCGAAGAAAAGTCCCAAGGTCGCTTTAACTTCGGCAGGGTTCAACACTTCTTCTTCTGCAAAGATGTTGTAGGACCCCACAACAACTAAAAAAATAATAAGGAACAGGCCAATACCTTTCCTCTTCATGCGAATCCTCCTGGAATTTTTGACAGTACAATGTTCTTTGGTATATTATAGCAAGAAATGTGCCAGCTTTATTTTCTCTCATTGGAGAGATTCTTTAACTCGTTGTTTTTTAAGAAGTTATGACCTGGTATTTTTTTGATGTAGAATCTGATAAAGAGACATTTTTATTATTGGAAAAATAATAACATACATAAATGTAGTTTTTATTATAAGAATATACATTTATGTACGAAAATGATGGAAATTGATCCTGTATTTTGAAAACGACATAAATAGAAAAATCGCTTTCAACCATATTCCTGATTTTAACTCTTGCACCTCTCTTCCGGTTTTTCATTCCAAAGGCGTTCCAACTCCGCGTTGCTCTATAAAATGGAATAGAGTGCTCTAAATATCTTAATGAAAATCAGTGATTATTCCTAAAATAGCGCTTGACCCCGTATCATGGTATAGGGTCTATATTGTTATCAGGATGTAAAAATAAGGAGATTTACGAGGGGCAAGTTGGCTAAAGAGTATCAAGTAAAAAGTATGAGCGTTTTAACAAGAGGTTCAATAAAAGCCCTGTCAGATCAGATCCAAATGGAGGAGAAGAATGGCACGAGAAGAAAAACTTGAGTTGAATGTTCGGGGTATGACCTGTGACTCATGTGCCTTTCATGTGGAAGAGGCACTAAAAAATGTAGAAGGTGTGAAACAGGCACAGGTACCCGGGTGGAAATCCGGCCAGGCAATTGTCGTTGCTGCACCGGGAACAGAAACCGGGGCGCTGATCCAATCAGTTCGTCAGGCCGGCTATTCGGCCAAAGTCAATAAGCGCACGACCGTAAATCTAAATGAACAGATCCCCGCTGAAGAGAGAGGTGATGAGAACCGCCCAGACTTGATGGTTATCGGCGGGGGCTCAGCCGGTTTTGCCGGCGCCATCAAGGCAGCCGAGCTGGGCTTTGAGGTTATCATGGTTGAAGAAGGCACCATGGGTGGCACCTGTGTGAATATCGGCTGTGTACCCTCTAAGACCTTGATTCGCTCGGTGGAGCAGTATCACCTTGCCGGGCAGAAACCCTTCCGGGGCGTGCATACCGCTTCAAACAGTATTGATTGGCCCGAGGTGATAGCCCAAAAAGATGAGTTGGTTTCTGAGCTGCGCAAGGCCAAATATGAAAATGTGCTGGCAGCCTATCCTCAAATTAAATACATTGAGGGTCATGCCCGGATGAAAAACGAAGGCGTGGACATCGATGGGCAGGCCTACTTTCCCCGAAAGGTTGTGATCGCCACCGGCGCCAAACCCTGGGCGCCGCCGATACCGGGTCTCAATGAAGCAGGCTATCTTACCAGCACGACAGCAATGGAATTGAAACAACTTCCGAAGTCTATGATCGTGCTCGGAGGAAATGCGGTGGGCTTGGAGCTGGCCCAAGTGTTTGCCCGGGCGGGAACTGAAGTTACGATCCTGGAAGTCCTGCCTCAGATCGCACCGGGTACGGATGGACAGATCAGCGCCGCCTTGGTGGAGTATCTGGAAGCCGAGGGCTTGAAAGTGATGACCGGTTTTCAGACTCAGGAAGTGGTCAGGGACAACGGAGGGTATGTCCTAAAAGGGAGTCTGAATGGCCGGGAAGTAACCTTTCAGGCGGAGCAGCTTCTGGTAGCCACCGGACGGCGACCGACCACCGCCAGGCTGAGTTTGGAAGAAGCGGGTGTCGAGATGGGCAGCCGGGGTGAAATTATTGTGAATGAAACCCTACAGACCAGCAATCCAAATGTTTATGCTGCCGGAGATGTAACAGGACAGGATCAGTTCGTCTATGTGGCTGCGTATGCGGCGGGTCTGGCCGCAGAGAATGCTCTTACAAAGGCCGGACGAATATATGATACCGAATACATACCCCGGGTTATCTTTACCGATCCACAGGTCGCTGCTGCCGGTCTTACAGAAGACCAGGCGAGAGAGAAGGAATACGAGGTGAAGGTAAGCACTTTGCCCATGGAGCATGTTCCACATGCGATTGCTGCTCGAGATACACGAGGCTTGGTCAAATTGGTCGCCGATGCTGCTACGGACCGTCTTCTTGGAGCACATATTGTTGCCCCCGGAGCCGGTGAAATGATCCAGGTGGCGGTCCTTGCCTTGCGTTTCGGTCTGAAGGTGAGCGAGTTGCGTGATACCATCTTTCCGTATCTGACTAACAGTGAGGCGATCAAGCTAGCTGTGCTGTCTTTCAATAAGGAAGTGGCCATGTTGAGCTGCTGTGCCGGCTAATACCACATCAGGCACGATTTCTTTCGTATCAAGTCGTGAGCGAGGAGAAAATATCATCGTAAAGCAAAACCCAATTTCCAGAGTGGAAAAAACCGCTCCCCCAGCAACCCAGAAGCAGCCCAAAGAGACAAAAAGATGAACCCAGCTTTTACCAGTCTCCCCTCCCCGTTACCTGAAGCATGTCAAGCAGTTCAGCCCGAAAAATGGCTCGATTCAACGATTATTAGCAAATATTGTTGCGAAATTTAATATTTTTTAAGAAAAGTGTTTGACTTTGTACTTAGGTCCAGGGTTTATATTTTACCTATTATATATTCATGGTTAGGAGGATGAAATATTGCTTGAAATTTGGCGTAAAACAAAAATAGGTCTTGCCATTGCCGTGGCAACTCTTACATGTCCCTGCCATCTAGTTCTTATTCTCCCACTGGTTTTAAGCGTAACAGCAGGTACCTCCATAGGTACGGTCATTAGTAGGAGCCCCTTAGTTTTTATTCTTCTCTCATTGGCTCTTTTTCTGGGTAGTCTTTTTCTAACTTTTCGCTGGCTCAGTGGTAAAAAAGACCGAATCACTTCGTGTAATAGGGTGGATGTAAGATCCGTTGCCAGGAGACCTGTAATCCAAATAAATAAACTCCTACCTGGAAAAGTAAACCCTTTACGGAAATCATGAATTTTATGGTGCTTAAAGCCAGGGAATTCTATTAAGAGGTCGATTTTCTCCGCTACCTCCATCCTGGCTTCCAGGGTGGCCGCCTATTCTCGGTTAGAGGAGGAATAGCGATGAGGAATTTTATAGTGATAAGGTTCAAGTTGATGCAAATTAGTATGACCTACGCAGCTCAGGCGGGGGTCGATGCATGACAAATAGAGTGGAGGAGTATTATGAAACGTTTCTTGCCTGTTTTAATAATTGGTGTTCTTGTCTTCAGCGTGGTAGTGTTGCACAGTGCAGAGGAGATGCTGTCAGCAGGATCTACTGGTGCCGTCTCCGATGATGGTATATCCAGAGGCGGGACAATAGAACGTATTGTATTTTCCCGCGTGCGGGCATTTGGTGCTCCCTGTTGCCCTAAACCGGATGTAGCGGAGGTCGCCAGACGTATTCAAGATATGGAAGGGATTCGGAGTATCACGGTCACAAAAGAGGGCATCGAGTGCCTTGTTGACCCCGAGGTGGTGACGATGGAAACAATCGCCGATGCTTTCTATCTGCAAGGAGTCAAAGTTCAACCATAACAGACTGCCAACAGTTTTCTGATGGACTTAGAAGGAGGACACATGTGAACGAAAGAACGAAGCAAAGGAAAATGGTGAGAAGAATGACAAACTCTTTCACACTGACGGCCAGAGGTCTGCTTGTCGCATTCTTTGCCGGCGGCTTTCTCTTTATAAATAGTTCGTTTACTGCTTCTGCTCAGGAGGATGCTAATTCCCATGCAGTACGGGTCGGGAGTAACACATACGTTGCGCCTGATTTCACCGTTCCTACACTTCGAGGCGGTGAGTTCACCCTCTCTGCACAGGCAGGCAAACCTGTGGTGCTCTATTTTATGGCCTACTGGTGCAGTGTCTGTGTGCCGGAGGCGCAGGCTCTGTCCAAACTTCACGAGAAATATGGCGATCAAGTCACGATCATTGCGCTGGATGTTGACCCATCGAGTACGCCGGAACGTCTGCAGAAATTTCGATCGGTTGCCGGTAATCCAGACTATATTTGGGCTTTCGATAAAGGCAATCGGGTCGCCCAAACGTACCGTATCCGCTCCCTGGATAGCACTATCATCCTCAATCAAAATGGGGAGATCGCCTACTCCGACAGGCGTCCGACCACTTTTGAAACTCTAGAAGAACAGATTAAAAAGCTGTTGAGGTAGCCCATGGAGATCCCACTGATATTGTATGCCTTCAGCGCCGGGATGGTGGCTACGATCAATCCCTGCGGCTTTGCCATGCTTCCGGCATATGTTTCCTATTACCTGGCTAAGGCGGACGGACCCTCCGAGTCAATGTCAGAGAGCTCGGTAAAGGTCTCTGTAGAACTTCGAGCTCAGACTCGTATCGCAGTTCGGCTGACCCGCGCCCTCCTGGTAGGCGGAACGCTGACTGCTGGATTTCTGATACTTTTTGCGGTGGCAGGATCGCTTATTTCTTTGGGCACTTACGTTATTGTCAACCTTATGCCCTGGATAGGGCTCCTTGTCGGTATAGGGCTGGTGCTTCTCGGAGCCTGGCTGCTATTTGGTCGGCATTTATCATTGCCCTGGCTGCCTCAGATCAAAATATCTCGGAAGCACACTCTGGGAAGCATCTTCGTCTTCGGGGTAGCCTATGGACTCGCTTCACTAAGCTGCACCCTGCCTATCTTTCTGGTAGTTGTTGGCAGCACTTTTACGCGCGGAAGTATGGGACAGGGTTTGGTGCAGTTTCTCTCCTACGGGCTTGGAATGGGGGTAATTCTGCTGGCCCTGACCATCAGCCTGGCGCTCTTCAAAGGATTATTTGTCCGGCGTCTTCGCCGGCTCGTTCCTTTTGTGGAGCGCGCAGGGGCAGTACTAATGATGGGGGCAGGACTCTATATTATCTATTATTGGCTAACGAAAGGACAACTTTTTCAGACTATCGTGTGAACCGGCGTACATGACAACGACAAGCTAAATCTGATAATTAGAAACCTATATCCTACGGGGAAGCGAACAAAGGAGCTCATTTTCGATGGGCGATCCAGCTATCAACCTTCAAGACTATAAGGAAGAAAAACAGCGGCCATCATTCAGGACGCTGAAAGAGCGAGAAGGGTCCTGACCCACCTGGTAAAGACAGGCCGCCCGCTTGCCAATTTTAACCCTTCTTCCTTGAACCTGAGTTCATTCTTTCTCCCGTGTGTTATGCACAGGTTTTAGGGGCAGGCTCTGTGCTTTTGGTGCAGCCGCCTCCGCAGCTGATTTTCCTTGCTCGGGCCCTGAAGCAGGACTCGAGACAGGCTTTCAGGGGAGGCAGGTGGAGCCGGAAGCTTTGCGTTGCTCTAGCAGAAGCATTCTCTGGGTGGGTTTGCAGTGTTCCTGCGAGTTTTTTCTTCAGGAGCGGCAGATTATAAGTTTTGCTATCATTCACCATGGCGAGGATCTCTCCTACTCCAGAGATCGTACGCAACAAGTGTAGAGTGGTCGCATCATGTTGTCTGGTCCGGTGCAGGATCTCTAGCTACACCTCCCGGATCAGCGTGTCGTAGGTATCGAGGAGTTGGACATCCGTCTAGATGCTCTTCTGTACCATCGGATCGACGAAAACCTCTCTGGTCCCCAAGCGGTTGCTCTTGTAGGCAATCTTCTTTCCGAAGGGCCGGCAGTTGTACTGGGAGTTGGTGTTCTGGATATTGGCGAGGAGCTCCGAGTGCTGATGCACCAGGTACATCCGCCGGCGAAGCAGATCTCGTGTTGAGCGCATGGCTTGAGGGTAGGTGTAGGCCATGGGCAGCATGCCACCCCGTAAAAGCGCGGCAATCTTCTGGGAATCGATCTTGTCGTTCTTGGTCTTCCCGCCGTGGATGGCTTTCATGTACAGTGCGTGGCCGAGCACGAAAGGGATCCCTTCCCGGTTGCATAGATCGGCGATCCAGTACCAGGTGAAGATGCACTCCACCTCCACGACGAGGTCGCTGCGGTCTGGGGCGATGGCTCTCAGGAAGGCTTCGGGATCCGTATGAAGGTTCCTGTGCAGGAGGATCTTTCCGTTTTGGTCCATGATGCAGACGTACATAGCCCTTGCGTGCAGGTCGATCCTGTAAAGGAAAAAGGCTTCAGTCAGTTTTTTCCATCTATGAAGAGATATCTGAAAAAATATGCAATGAAGCGCTTGATTAATAACGGATTGTTTATTAAAATAACATTCATTAACTTAATGGATAATTTCTAATGAAGTTTTATAACCGTGAAAAACCGCTTTCCGTCCTAAGATCATTTTACAAAATCGTTGAACAAAAAGGATCTCGCCTTCTAGTGGTAACGGGCAGGAGAAGAATCGGAAAAACGCGTTTGGTTATTGAAGCCTTTAAAGATCAAAACTATTTATATTTTTTCACAAAGAAAAAAAGGATTAATGACCTTCTTGCCGAGTGGGCTGAAGAAGTAAAAGAAAAGTTTGGACAAGTGTTTTATGGTCGGTTTGAAAATTTTGAAACATTCTTGACTTTTCTATTTGATTTCTCGAAAAAAAACAAATAACCGTTATTTTTGATGAGATACAGAATCTTTTCTTTTCCGATTCCTCTGCATTTGGGACTATTCAGAAAATATTTGATCTTTATAGAGAGAAATCAAGGCTTTTGCTAATCTTTTTAGGGTCATCATTCTCATTAATGGAAAGAATATTTAAGAATGAAAAAGAGCCTCTTTTTGGAAGAGCTTCTGAAGTGCTTACTATCTCTTACCTTCCTCTTAAAACACAAGAACAGATCCTGAAAGATCATGCCCTCTTCTCTGGTGAGAACCTTCTTCATCTCTTTTCTATTTTTGATGGAATTCCAAAATATATTGAAGACTTTACCGACTTGGGGAAGAACAGCTTTAAGGGCAATTTCAAGGAACTGTTATTAACACGAGAGATAATCTGGGATGAAGGAGAGAATACACTGAAAGAGGCTTTTGGGAAAGAATATGCCTCCTACTTTTCTATTCTTTCAGGAATTGCCAAAAGCAAAAGAAGGCGAAATGAAATTGAGCAGTTTACAGGGATTTCCGATGCCGGTGTATATTTAAAAAACCTTGAAGAAATCTATAGGTTAATTGAAAGAAAATTGCCGGTTACAAGCAGAAGCAAAAAAGAACGTAACGGGAGATTCTATTTTACAGATAACTTCCTTGAGTTCTGGTTCAGGTTTATTGAGACAAATAGAAGATCAAAAGAACTGAATTTGATGGATAGAGTTGTCACCAATATTTGGGATGGACTTTCCGGCTATGAAGGAAGAAAGCTTAAGGACCTGCTAATTAAAAAGATTATCGAGGAAAATCCGCTTGGAATCGATTTCACCAGAGCCGGTAAATACTGGGACAGAAGGGGCAAAGTCGAGATTGATGCCTTATTTATCAATGATGAAAGACAAATTGCTTATCTCTTTGAAATAAAGCGAAATAGAAAAAAAATAACAGAGAAGACCCTAGAAACTCTGAAGAGAAATGCCTATACTATTCCTGAACTTTCCGGCTTTAAAATGGTAAGGGGCATCTCTTACATTACAAATGAGGGTCTGCAGATTCAGATTGTTGATTGATTGCTGATTTCCGGGGTCATCGCCGTTGAGGTAAACGATCGGCCTGGCTGTTAGCGGTCAACACCAGGTCTTATGGACCAAGCCGGATTCTTTCCGACGCAAGAATCCTGGTAGATATCCGAGCCGGTAGGTTTTTCCGGGACCGAGGCGGACCTGTCTCTTCCCCCCCCCCAGGCAGCCAGGCTCCAAGCGGAAATCTGGTGATAGCGGGGGTAATGCCCGGTCGATTAACAAGCTGAGAGTGCTCTACGCACCCTACGGACTGAACAAGCGAGCCTACCGGCAGGCGCCTGTCTTCCGCGACAATAATCTATCTATGGATGTCGCATTTCCAGAACTTTTTCAGTCATTGTGAAGAGAAGTATGAGAAAAACTGTAGGAAATATCGCCTCGATCCCTTCGAGGTGTTTAAATGGCAGAGTCAGGTGGGAGCGTTAAAAGCGGTCGAAGGTCGTAGATGCCCGCAGGTCGTAGATACCCGCCAGGGTAGTACCGAAGGCGCCCGCAGGTCGTAGATACCCGCCAGGGTGTGTCTTCATCCCCGCAGGGGGGTAG